>NZ_OX458333.1:2400000-2751250 GCF_949769195.1 Methylocaldum szegediense | reverse complement strand
ATGTCGGCACCGACCGAGACGGTCGCCGCAGCTCGAATCTCACGGGCTGTGCAGCAGGCGGACCGGTAAGTTTGTTTCTCCGACGGTTTGCCTGGCCTTGGCGAAGAAACCTCGGCGCGGTCACGTGGGCAATGGGCGCGGACGCTCGTAACCACTTGTCGAAGAAGAGGGAGAGCGCTGATATCTTCGTGCTGAAGTCAGGAGCCGACCGTTCCGATTTTGTGGATGATCTTTCATCTCAACTTGTTCTGGAGGAGCGCGGCCCGACGTTCGTTCGGCATCTCGCGTCGGTTTGTTGGGATTTAAGCGTCGATTGGCGGCGTGGTGAGCGTTTACATGCTGTTTTCGAGCGAAAGGGGTCGGGGCGGTAACGGTGGGATGGGGAGAAGACAATGCACCCCATAAACTTAAGTGAAATCGATCGTTTTCTGGACGAGGACGTCGGTCCGGGCGACTTGACTGCGTCGATCGTGCCGGAGAACGTAGATGCGACGGCCACGGTAATCACCCGGGAACCCGCTGTGCTGTGCGGGCAGGCTTGGTTTGCCGCGGTATTCTCTCGGCTCGATGCGTCCGTTCAGATCGAGTGGCGAGTGGCGGAGGGTATGCGCGTTGAGGCGGACACCGTGCTGTGCACAATGCGAGGTCCAGCTCGGGCGCTGCTCACCGGCGAGCGCACGGCGCTCAATCTTCTGCAGACATTGTCGGGCACCGCGACCTTGGCGCGCCGTTACGCCGAGGCTGTAGAAGGTACCCAGGCGAAGGTGCTGGATACCCGCAAGACCCTGCCCGGCCTCAGGAAGGCGCAGAAATATGCTGTTCGCTGCGGCGGGTGTCATAACCATCGGATGGGGCTTTATGACGGCATTTTGATCAAGGAAAACCATATCCTGGCTTGCGGGTCCATCGAAAAAGCCGTGCAGGCGGCAAGAGCCCTGGGCGTGAACGTGCCGATCGAGGTTGAAGTGGAAAATCTCGATGAACTGAAGCAAGCCCTAGCGGCAGGCGCCGAGCGGATTCTTCTGGACAATTTCAGCTTGGCGATGATGCGCGAGGCGGTAGCCGTGGCCGCGGGTCGTGCCAAGCTCGAGGTTTCAGGCAACGTGACCTTGGATACCATTCGGTCGATCGCCGAAACCGGTGTGGACTACATTTCGGTCGGTGCGCTGACCAAGAACGTCCGAGCGATTGATTTGTCGATGCGGATCGTGGTTGCCGGCTGAGCCTTTCAGGCGACTGCCCCGGCTCTTGGCTACTCCGTGGATTCCGTTCGGGTTGAGTCCTGTCGAAGCAACGTCCTGAGCGCTTTGGACAGGCGCGGAGCGAACTAGTCTCGCGTTGGTTCAACGGTGGTGCAAAGGCAGCGTTTTGTCCGGGTTCAGAATGTTGTTCGGATCGAATTGGTGCTTGATGGCGCGCATCAAGTCGAGTGCGCCGCTGTCGATTTCCCGATCTACGAAATCCCGTTTCTCAAGACCGACGCCGTGTTCGCCGGACAGTGTCCCGTGCAGCCGCAACACCAGCGAGAACATCTCGTCCAGGCACTGGTGGGCTTTCTCGGTTTCGCCGGGCTTGTCGGGATCGAACAGTAGATTGACGTGAATATTTCCGTTTCCTGCATGGCCGAAGTTGACGATCGGAAGATCGAAGCGACGGGACAGCTCGTTCAGCCCGGCGATCAGCTTAGGCAACTCGGTGACCGGTACCACCACGTCCTCGTTGATCTTCTTCGGGGCGACTTTGCGTAGTGCCGGCGACAAGGCTTTACGCGTCTGCCAAAGGGCTTCGATTTCATCGGCGGTTTCCGCGACCCGGAATTCCAAGAGCCCTTCGTTTCCAGCAGCGCGCCGTACGCTCTCGGTCTGAACCGCCAAGCCCTCGGCAAAGCCGTCTACTTCGATCATCAGCAAAGCGCCGGCACGCTCTGGCAGCTCGGCGCGAGAATACCGGCGGATCAATTCGATCGCGTTGCCGTCGATGAATTCGAGAGCACAAGGGACTGCGGGTTGAGCCATGATTCGGGTGATGGCTTCCGTCGCGTGGTCGAGATCGGCATAGACGGCTCGCATGGTCCGTTTAGCTTCGGGCAAGGGGGTTAGCTTGAGCACCGCCTCGGTAATCAGGGCGAGCGTTCCCTCCGAACCCAACAGCAGCCGGGTGAGGTCATACCCGACCACGCCCTTGGTCGTGAACACTCCGGTGCGGATCTCGGTTCCCTGACCGGTCACCGCCCGCAATGCAAGCGTGTTTTCGCGAGGCGTGCCGTATTTAACCGCGCGCGGCCCGGCGGAGTTGTAGGCCAGATTGCCGCCTATGCTGCAGAAGGAGGCGCTGGTCGGATCAGGCGGCCAGAAAAAGCCGTGCGGCTTAAGAAAGTCCTGTAACGCCTGGTTGGTCAGCCCAGGCTCTACCACAATGTAGCGGTTGCCCGGCGAGAATTCCACGACCCTGTTCATGCGTTCGAATGATGCCACTACGCCGCCCCGCAAAGGCACGGTTGCGCCGGTCGTGCCGGTGCCGCGCCCGCGCGCGGTCAAAGACACCCGATGTTCGTTGCATAGGCGGGTCAGCTCGACGGTTTGGGCGTGAGTGGTGGGGAAAACTACCGCTTCCGGCAGGGCCTGGCGGCGGCTGTTGTCGTAGCCATAGGCCCAGCAATCGGCGGGATCGGTGTAGAGCGAGCCGGGTGGGAAGATTTCCGCCAGTCGGCGTAAAAACGCGCTGGATAATGCCAATGAATCAGTCCCCGAACAATTGATGGTCGATCAAATCGCATAAGCAGTGCGTGATCAGCAAATGAACTTCCTGTATCCGGGCAGTGGTCTCCGAAGGCACGCGTATTTCGATATCGGTGTCGAGTAGCAGGGGAGCAAGTGCCCCGCCGTCCCGACCGGTGAGTGCCAGCACCGACATATCCCGGTCATGGGCGGCCGTGACTGCGCTCAAAATGCTCGCGGAGTTGCCGCTGGTGGTATAGACGACGAGAACATCGTTGCTATGACCCAAGGCCCTGATTTGCTTGGCGAAAACATCGTCGAACCGATAATCGTTGGCGATCGAGGTCAAGGTCGAGGTGTCGCAGGTGAGTGCGACGGCGGGCAAGCCGGGGCGTTCCCGCTCATAGCGGTTCAGCATTTCGGAAGAAAAATGCTGGGCTTGCGCTGCAGATCCGCCGTTGCCGCAACAAAGAATCTTCCCGTCGTTGAGTAAGCACTGAGCGAGCCTGACTCCGGCAATCTCAATGATTTCTCCAAGCCTGGCCAGCGCATCGCGGCTAGCTTCGACACTGGTCTCGAACTGACGAAACACTCGTTCTTGTAAGTTCATGCCTAATAGTCAACGTTGCGTCGCGAAAACCTCAAAGCATCATTACTCTTGGGGGCGGCGCCGCAGGATGTTCTGAACAAAATGGCAAACCGGCTGGATAGGCGGTTTGCACGTTAAGGCCACCCGAAAAGGCCGGGCAGGATGGTATGACATGAACCGCATCGTTCACAGCGAAAACGGCTCATGTCGGCTAATATCTTCTGCCGATCGTCGTCGTTCTGAGCATCCTGCCAACAATGCGTGTGTCACGACCGCTCAAGCCGCCTGAAAAGCGTCCTTCACCCATTTTACAGTAAGCCCACCGTTGGCGGGGGCCAGTGCAGCCACATCGAAACGCGCCGGACGGTCCATCCGTTTTTCGCGTAAGAAATGGACGGCACTTGCCAAGAGTTTCGCCTGCTTGCGCCTATCCACGCTTTCCAGTGCGCCGCCGAACTGACTACTCCTCCGATATCGGACCTCCACGAAGACGATGGCGCGCCCGTCTTCCATAATGAGATCGATTTCGCCGTATCGGCAGCGATAATTGCGCTCGATTAGCCTGAGGCCCTGCATTTGCAAGAAATTCAGCGCTTCGTCCTCGGCGATACGTCCCTTGTCCTGGCCGAGAGCCTTCATTCCGAGTGCCTCCAGGGAAGGTTGCTCGAGCCGTTGCCCGGTCTCAGTAAGGGTGCGATTCCCCGGGGTCGTGGAATGCCGTCTTCAAACTGCGCGCAGTGAAGTTGGCGTTGAATGCGGTTGTCCGCACTCAGCGAGAGCGTTCCGGTCGCCCCGGTGTATCGATAATGGGGCTCGGCCGTGAATCGTTCGAGTTCCGGCAGCAAACGATAAGCATCGATCCCGAGCGCAATAAGCCTTACGTAGTCGGGCGGGGTTTGCTGAATCTGCTTGCCCAGCGCCTGGTAGGACAGCGGGCCGCTTTCAGCCGGATCAAGCAACCATGGGATATCGCAGAAAATAAGCCCACTCAAATCTCGATCGGCTTCCGAATCGGCCTTGCCGCCATAAACGTGCGAGGTCGAGTAGACCGGAAGATGTTCGCCTTGGTGAAAGGCGAGCTGAGGCAGAATCAGACGGGCATCCCGGGCGTCGCTGATGAGGAAGATGAAATCGCCGCCCGATTGCTCGAACGGCGGGAATGCGGGTACCGAAAGCTGGGTATGGGTGGCGGGAGCCGCGGCAATCAATTCCCTGACTGAGGCGGTGAAATCCTCGCTGTGATAGGGGTAGGTCTTGATGGTTCGAACGCTTCCCCCGAGCTCACGCCAATAGGCCACGAAGTGCTTGATCATGCGTTGGCCGAATTGAGTCGCCGGTGCCAGTACCAGCGCGTTCTGACGACCGTCGAACCAGGCGCTTCCGGCAGCCTGCTCGACCTCGTGTTCAGGTGTGAGGCCGAACTGATAGAGGCGGTCGTTGCCGATCTCGGGTATTTGATTGAGAGCTAAAACCGGAACAGGCAAGTCTCCCGCCTTGGCCAAGGCAGCCACGTTGTCCTTGATCAAAGGGCCTAGAACCGCTCTTGCACCTTCGTCGGTTAATTTCCGATAGAGCTGGAGGATGTCGCCCGATCGGGTATCAACGAATCGCAAAGGCAGTTTTGCCGGATCGACATTGGCATAATAGGCCGCAAGCATGCCGGTGCGTAGGGCCTGGCCGGCAGGGCCATAGGGGCCGGACAAAGGCAGCATCACACCGATGAAGCCGGTGGAACTCGGCGCGGCTGCAGATGGCGAGGTTCCCGCCTGAGCTTGGTCTGGACGATGCCCTTGGGTTGATCCTAAAAGCCCTTGGAGGAAGGCTCCGTCCGCCGGATGTCCGGGAAAGCGGGCCCGCCATTTGGCCAATTCAGTATTCAATTGCGCCGGAGGCGTAGTCTTGACGATCTGGGTCAGATTCATCCAGCCGCCCAGGATATCGGGCGGGGGAGGCTGCATGGCGGTCAGTGCTTTTTCGGGAATTCGGGCCAGGGCGTCGTAAATGGCCTCATTATTCTTCTGGACGGCGTCGGGGTGGGTAAGTAGCTCGCCCAGCTTGACCCGCTCCCGAGCGCTTTCGAGCATATTGCCCAGTTGGTTATAAGCGGAGGCTCGCAGTGCGTGATAATTCACCATCTGCGACGATTCCAGTCTATCCGGGGGGAGGCTGTCGAGCTTGGTCAACGCCTCTCGCGCCCGGCCAACATTGAGATCGAGCCTGCTTTGCAGAAGGGTGTAATCGTACCCGTCCACGGGGTCCAAGCGGCGGGGATTAATGGTATCGGCTAGCTGTTCCGCCAGTCTGCCGTCGCCAGCCCGGAGCGCCGCATCGGCGGCCCGCAGTCGGTAGTAATCGGAGTCCCTCGAAGTTTCTGCAAGCTGCTGAAATAATCTCACCGCTCCGGTATAGTCGCCGCTCTGAAGCAGACTTTCAGCTTGCGCGGCTCGCGCGTCCACGGCGCCGCGCCTGGTGGCGTCGCGGGCGCAGGCGGCCGCCAGCAGCACGAGAAGAACGAGGCAAAGGCGGATTAATAGAGGCATACGCGGGATTCCGTTCAGGAATGCGAGGCATTAGTAGTGAGGCAAACAGAATCTGGCGTACTATACCTAGTAGCAACGCCGATCGGCAATCTAAGGGATATTACGTTTCGGGCCGTCGACGTTCTGAAGCAAGTCGACCTCATCGCCTGTGAAGACACCCGACACAGCCGGCCGCTATTAGATCATTACGGGATTTCCACGCCGACTACGCCGCTTCATGAGCATAACGAGGATGTCGCGTCGGCGCGGTTGATCGAACGCTTGCAAAAAGGTGAATCCATCGCGCTTATCTCGGACGCCGGAACGCCGCTGATTAGCGATCCCGGATTTCCCCTAGTACGAAGGGCTCGATCCGCGGGCATCCGCGTTGTTCCGGTTCCCGGTCCGTGTGCCCTGGTGGCGGCGCTTTCAGCATCCGGCCTTCCCGCCGACCATTTCGTGTTCGACGGATTTCTGCCGCGAAAATCGTCCGCGCGCAAGGCCGCCCTGGAGGCGCTACGGAAAGAGTCGAGAACGCTCATCTTCTATGAATCCAGCCATCGCGTAGGCGAATGCCTAGCGGATATCGCGTCGGTTTTTCCGGCTGACCGGCGCCTAGTCATCGCCCGAGAACTAACCAAAGTATTCGAAACCATCATCGATACGTCGGTCGGCGAGGCGCTTTCGCTTTTTGAAGGCGATCCAAATATGAGAAAAGGGGAATTCGTTCTGGTTCTTGAAGGTGCGCCGGTTGTCGACAGAACGGATGGGCTTACGGCCGACGAGGAGCGAGTATTGCGGATTTTGCTTGAGGATTGTTCGGTAAAAACCGCGGCGTCATTGACTGCAAAAATTACCGGAGCGCGTCGGGAAGCGGTTTACCGAGCGGCGCTCCGATGGGTTGAAGAGAAGACAACCGATTGACTAGCCGTGTCTAGCGAGACCGTAGGAGGATGTCTTTTCTTTGGCCGATTATTGAGGACGATCGGGCCGTTCCGAATTACGCGGAGAATAGTCGGGTGAGGTATAGGAGCGCACAGACGGTTTTCTCCCGTTACCGCTGGTCAGCTTCTGGATCATGTCGTCCCACGAACTATATTGCTTGAAATCCGGGTGGCCAGCCGCGATCTTGAGATTGACTTCGTGCTTCGCCGTTTCGACGATTTCTTCCGGGTTCTTTCCGTCCACGGTTTCGACGAAGGCATCCGGCCCTTCTTCTGTCTTGATTTTGTCTAAAATTCCCAAGGCGGTATCGAACAAAACGCGTTCGTCCGTGTTGAGGTAGCGTTTGACTTTAATGGCCGATTTGTAAACTGCTTCCCGCGAGGTCCCGTTGATCTCGTCGGACCGCGACATGAATGCGGGCAGAAAGTAAATGACGGCGAGTAATGCCAGAAAAATACCGGCTAGCACTTTCATGGTCGATCTCCTAAGGTGTTGAGGGCGAACATTATATAATTTCGCCGTATGCTTAATGTCAAAAGCGCAGCAGTGTCACGCCTAAGTCAAACCCTGCCGCACACTTTAATATGGGTTTATTCATTTGGGGTGCTTTCATGGCGCGAAATCAGGGGTTTATAACACTAGGGGCGGTTTTGAGTTTGACGATTTCAGCGTGCGCCCACGATATGAGGGTGATGAAGATGGAAGAGGCGCTGAACAGCTATGGCTCGGCGATTCGCTGGGGGGCTTTTCAAAAGGCCTGGAGTTTTCAGGCCGACAAACTGAAACCGGCGCCTGATTTCAAGGCGCTGAGAACCATAAAGGTTACGGGTTACGAATCTGTATTCCGCTCAGTGCAGGACGAAGGGAACACCGTGCTGCAAACCGTCGAGATTCGCTACATCGATAACGATAGGCTGGTGGAAAAAAGTCTGACCGACGAGCAAAAATGGCATTTCGACGTCGAGAAGAAGCAGTGGCTTTTGGATAGCCCTTTTCCGAAATTCGAATCGCGCGATCAAGGCGCTTAAAGCCTGAAGCCATACCCCATTGCGTGACGGGCCAACAGTCGCTTGGCCGGCGGGAAGCAATCCAAAGCGATCATGGCGGCATTGCGCGCCAGGGCGAGCGGCGGGAAATCGGTGCAGAACACTCGTATCAAGCCATCGGTGAAATGAATCGTATTGGCCAGATCTCGCTGGCGGGCTCGGACGTAGCGATCGAGAAACGCTTTTTCGCCGATATCTTCACGGAAGGCCAGCTTGGTAGAGAGACGTTCGGCTAGAAATGCCGCATCGCGCAGCCCCAGATTGAAACCTTGGCCGGCGACTGGATGAAGCTGATGCATCGCGTTGCCGATCAGGAGGACACGGTCGTCTGCCATCTTTTCTGCCTGGACCAGCTTGAGCGGAAAACCCTGCCGTCTCGCGGCCAACCGAATTTTGCCTAGCCAATGACCGAAAGCGGATTGCAAGCTGGCGGTAAAGTTCGCGTCGGATTCGCTCAAGACTTCTTCCGCGTCTTGGTCTTTCATCGTCCATACGACCGAGCATTTTCTGCGTTCCAGGGGCAGCAGAGCCAAGGGCCCCGCAGTCGTGAAGCGCTCGTAGGCCGTGAAATTAACGTCTGCCTGTGTGCTGACCTCGGTCACGATCGCCGTTTGTCCATAGTCCCGAACGGATTGTTGTATGCCTAACAGCTTCCTCACCGTGGAGTTGCCGCCGTCGGCGGCAACCACCAGGGTGGCTGTGAAATTGAGGCACTCCTCGCCTTTTTTGAGGGTAACGCACACGCCGTTCTGACCGGCTTTGAGGCCGATGACGCGGGCAGGGCATATCAGCTCCGCGTCGAGTTTGTGCAGTTCCTGACTGATACGATCCTCAAGCGTTCGCGCGACGACAACATGGCCTAGCGCATCGACCCCTTTTTCGTCGGCGTGCAGCCGGGTCTTTCCGAAACGGCCGCGGTCGGACACGTGAATATGGCGGATGGGCATGGCTTTGGCCGAAACGTCTTGCCAAATGCCGAGGCGATCGAGAATCTGGACGGTGCCACGGGCTAAGGCGAGGGCTCGATCACCGGCAGTCGATGCCTGTCTTTCCGCTTCCGTCAACGCTTCGACAATGCCCACACGGAGCGGAATGTCCCGCATAGCCAAGGCGAGACTGCCTCCGACCAGCCCGCCGCCCACGATTAACAGATCGAAATCGCTGTTCATTTCGAGTCCGCCATGAATGCTTCGATTTCCTCGACCGTTTTGGGCAGCCCTGCGGTGAGAATCTCGCAACCGTCTTTGGTGACCAAGACATCGTCTTCGATCCGGATGCCGATGCCGCGCCATTTCGGATCGACGTCGTGGCAATCCGGCGCGACATAAAGGCCGGGTTCCACTGTTAGCACCATGCCCGGCTCCAATACGCGCCATTCGCCGTCGACACGGTATTCACCGACATCGTGCACGTCCATGCCCAGCCAATGGCCGGTCCGGTGCATGTAGAACTTCTTGTAGGCTTCGTCCTTGACCAGCTTCGAAACCCGACCTTCCAGCAACCCGAGTTTGACCAAGCCCTTGGTCAAGGTGTGAACGGCGGCGTCGTGCGGATCGTTCCAGCGATTGCCAGGGCGTATCGTCGCTATGGCTTCTAACTGCGCCTCCAAGACTAATTCGTAAAGGCTGCGCTGGCTTTCCGTGAACTTTCCGTTTATAGGAAAAGTTCGGGTGATGTCGGAAGCGTAATTTTCATGTTCCGCTCCGGCATCGATTAATAAAAGGTCGCCATCCCTCAAAACGTCTTTGTTTTCGGTGTAGTGGAGCACGCAAGCGTTTTGCCCGCCCGCAACGATACAAGGGTAGGCCGGGGCTCGCATGCCGTGGCGGGTGAATTCGTGGAGCAATTCCGCTTCGATCTCGTATTCGTACTTTCCGGGTTTACAGGCTCGCATCGCGCGTTTATGGGCGAGTACGGAAACCTCGGCGGCTTTCTGCATCAACTGGACTTCATGAGGCGTTTTGATCAGCCGTTGTTCATGAAGTACACGCTCAATCGACACGAACTCGAACGGTGCGCGGACCCCGGTGCGGACTTTGGCGCGTACTTTGTTTACCGCGGCGAAAACTTGACGATCGAGCTTCGGGTCGTACCCGACCGGAAAATAAACCCGCTCGCGATTTTCCAGAAGTTCGGGCAAAACCTTGTCCAGTTCGTCGATAGGGAAAGCCTCGTCCGCTCCGAAAACATTGCGCGCGCCCTCAAGCCCGGCATGCTTTCCGGTCCATATCGCCTTTTCCGGATCGAACTCGCGGCAAAACAGAACGTATTCCCCTTGTTTCCGCCCGGGTGCAATTACCGCCACTGCATCGGGTTCGTCGAATCCGGTCAGATAATAAAAATCACTGTCTTGGCGATAGGGAAACTCCACGTCGCGATTGCGCACACTCGCTGGCGCACTGGCAATCAATGCAACGCTTTTCTTCTTTATGAGGCGCGCTAACCGTTTGCGCCGTTGCTTGAATTCGCTCGGCGGAAGCATGGGAAATTCGTCAATGGAGTCGTGCGGAATGCTGTTGCTGCTGCAACTCGGTCCAGATCAACTGTACGCCGACGCGAACATACTCCGTAATCTCCGCATAGGCCACTTCATCCGATTCTCCGCCGGAATCAGGGTTCAGGCGCGAGATTTCTAGAAGGTCATGGAGAACTTCGCTGCTTTCTCCCGGCCACTCAGCACTGTCCGAGCGATAACCGAGACCGTAAAGAAAACCTTGGCACCACTCGCTCAAGGCATTGGCCCGTTCCTCCAGGGAGAAGGTATCGTCCGGCAGCAGCAACTCGAACGAAAAGTCGAAATCGTCCAATTGCCGCCGAGTCGTCTCGCACAGGGCGGAGAGCAGGGCATGTTCCGCCGGATCGAGGTCGGCGGTGTTTTCGCCGAAAACCACCTCCAGCCACTGATTACACTCGGTCCGACTGTTTAGGCACAAAAGTCCGGACAGTACGCCGTGCACCTCTGCTGCGCTGGCCGCGGAGTCGTTGTTCAGGACGATGTCCTGGACTCTCTGATACGATAAGTCTTTATTCATTCCAGCCTTGTCGACCCTGCTTGAATTCTTTATGCTAACATCTTGCACAGCCGGATCGAAAGCCAACATCGATATTTGACCCCCTCACCCCAAGGCGCCAAACTCATGATAATCGATCCGTTTGATTTGGATGCCGAACTAATGCGATTAGAAAATAGAATCGAGTCACTGGTTGCTGCGTATGAGCAACTGCGCGACGAAAATCAGGTGCTGAAGTCCACGCTAGATGAATGGATGCGAGAGCGGGTTCAACTGTCCGAAAAAAGCGAGATGGCGAAGAGACGCGTCGAAGCAATGATATCCCGCCTGACATCTCTAGGATACGAATGATGAGCGAAATGAATCCGCCAATTAAAGTTCAGATCCTGGGCAAGGAGTATCCCATTTCCTGCCCTGAGGACCAGCAGCACGAACTCTTGATCGCAGCCCGTTATCTGGACGATAAAATGCGTCAAATACGTAGTGCGGGCAGAGTCATCGGTACCGAACGGATCGCCGTCATGGCGGCCTTGAACATCGCACATGAGCTGTTGCAGGCTCAACAACAGAACAAATTGTTGTCGCAAGAGTTACAAGATCGTTTTTCTTCGCTGCACGATAGACTGGACGCAGCCCTGGACACCGATTGACTCTGTTCCGCTGCTGATACGTATTGCAACAATTTATCGACCTAGTAAAATTTATCTCATGTATTCCCTGCGGCGTGCGAAAGCAGCTGGGTTACTTCTTGAGCCTAATCCAAAACCCGGGGAGCTATCGAACGCACGATGTGCGCAGGTCCGCTATGAGCGGAAAGCCTAATTCGGCGTTTTTGCGCTCCCACCTGAACCTACCGGTTCAAGGGCGAAAGCGGTTTACGGCGCAGGCGGGGAATACTTCACCTCCTTCTCTTCTCGAATCACCCTCCTAATCCCGAATATAGGCTCGCGCGTTAACCTGGCCGGTTTGAGCAAGTCTTCTTGGTAGATATTCGGCTTGAACCTTTTGGGCAAAACATGGCCTTTTGGCCTAGTTCGCAAAAAGACGCCGTATCGCGATACGTTTCATAACGTGGGCGATTGTCGCGCTAGGTCGGCATATCGCGGTTTCATCTGTTATGTGCCGGAAACGCTGCTGCCGCCGAATTAATTCCGTGTTCCTAAGGCGGCTGTCGAGGAAGATACGATCGGCGAGCCTCCGATGTTGGTCCCTGGTGCCCTTCGATTTCTCGGGCATCTAATCGGCATGGGTGGCGATTATGGCCGTACGATTGCCCATATTAGGCATGCTAGCGGGTCGCGTTCACCGATTCTGATGGGTTTGGGTTTCGAGTGTCAGAAGTGCGGCTCTATATCCGCATAGCCTTGGGATGTGCCATGGAACGGCTTGGTCGCCGAAGTGGTTTCCTACTGGTTCAGTAGAACTCTTCTGTCAAGTAAAGCGGAAGCTGGCAGACAAGGTGCTGACGGCGGAAAGCAAGCTCACGAACCGGCCCACAGATCATTGAGGGGGATCGTGATGGATTCGAAAGGTGCGGCGGATACTTCGTCCTCGTCTTGATACAAGCCTGTTATGGTCCACTGCCCGTCAGCCAAGGCATAGGTTTCCAGAATCCGCGCCAAGGGGTCGACCAGCCATAAGAACGCAACGCCGTAGCGACCGTAAGCTTTCGTTTTCGTCACCCTGTCCTTTTTCTGTGTTGTCGGTGAAAGGACTTCACATACCCAGTCCGGAACCACTTCAAAGCGATGGTCTTTCGGTAAGGCCGGCATCCTCTCGCGGCGCCAGCCGGCAATATCGGGGGCCAGGACTTCGATATCGCGAACGAAATGGATTTCCGGCTCGTCGATGATCCACCAACCGCCTGGACCTCCCCGGCCGCGATGATAGGCTGATCCGATATCCATCCCAAGTACAGAGACAACTGAAGCATGAGGTCCGGCCGGACGGGGTTGGGTGTACAGCTCGCCATCAATGATTTCCCCGACCAGGTTTTCCGGCAGCGCCAGCAAGCGCTCGTATAGATTTGATTCCTGAATTACGGCAGACACGGGCGATCTCCGCTCTTTTGCATCAAACTAAGGTCATTATTCACCACTTTGCCCAAACGTCGAGTCGTCGCATCTCGACTTTCGAAAGCCAAGTGGACGAAAATTCGACCAATGCCTGATCATGACTGCGGAACACATATTTCCATCTACTTTGGGATACTTCAATGCGGCTGGCATGCTGTAGCTAATCGCATTACCAAGAGTTCACTTGTAGCGGGGGAGAATAGATGCGTTACTGGTTGATGAAATCCGAGCCATCGGAGTTCAGCATCGACGATTTGGAGAAGCGGCCTCATCAGACCGAGCACTGGGATGGTGTGCGTAATTATCAGGCACGGAACATGATGCGCGACGAAATGAAAGTCGGCGATCTGGCGTTTTTTTACCATTCCAATTGCGACACGCCGGGCATAGTCGGCATCATGCGAATTGCTCGCGAAGCCTATCCCGATTTCACGGCTTTTGATATCAATAACAAACACTACGACCCCAGCAGCAAGCCGGATGATCCCCGCTGGTTCATGGTCGATGTACAGTTCGTCCGCAAGCTTAAGCGGACGATCACGTTAAACGAACTGAAAGGCCGCCCGGAGCTCAATGGGCTTGCGCTCGTCCGGCGCGGCAATCGACTGTCCGTGATGCCGGTCACGGCTGCGCAGTGGGAGTTTATTTTGTCGCTGGAATAGGTCCTCTTGGCTCGATTCGATAAACTCGACCGAGTTCAGGCGGCTAGATTCCCTGAATCTTCGAGGAGACCCAAAGGCGGCTTGGTGCGAGTTCTGCCGGTTCACTGAAGGACAGAACAGGTCTTAGACCGCACCGAACAGCCTGCAGACATATTACCGCAGCGTCACGAACGCGCGTTTCCGCCAGCGAACAGTCGATACGCCGGGTTGTCCGTTTCCTCTCGATAGGCGAAGCCGATAGCGTCGAGAAACTCTCTGAACGCCCGCCTTTCTGCTTTCGGTACCTGAATGCCCATCAGCACCCGCCCGAACGCAGCGCCGTGGTTCCGATAATGGAACAGGCTGATGTTCCAACGCCCGCCCATGAAGGACAAGAATTTCAACAGAGCACCGGGACGCTCGGGAAACTCGAAGCTGTATACCACTTCATCCAGCAGGCGCGGTGCGTGGCCTCCGACCATATACCGGATATGTTCCACCGCCAGTTCGTTGCCGGTCATATTGGTGACCGTGTAGCCCTTCTCGCGCAGCTGTGCCAGCAATTCCTCACTGTCGCTACTGCCGTCGGCGATTTCGATACCCGCGAAAATATGTGCGGCGCGGTCGTCGAAATAGCGGTAGTTGAACTCGGTAATGCTACGGCGGCCCAAGGCGCGGCAGAAATCGAGAAAACTGCCCGGCTTTTCCGGAATCGTGACGGCCAGCAGCATTTCATGACGTTCGCCGACCTGAGCTCGCTCCGCCACATGGCGCAGTCGATCGAAGTTGATGTTGGCGCCGCTTTCGATGGCAATCAAACATTGATCGCGAAGTCCGGTCATGGTCACGTACTTTTTTAAGCCCGCTACGCCAAGTGCTCCTGCGGGTTCGGCAACCGACCGAGTATCGTCGAAAATGTCTTTGATGGCGGCGCAGATCTCGTCCGTATCGACGGTAACGACGTCGTCCACATACTGGTGTGCGATGTGGAAGGGTTCCTTGCCGATTTGGCGGACCGCAACGCCATCGGCGAACAGTCCGACCTGTTTCAAGATGACGCGTCGCTTGGCCTTAAGCGCCCGATTCAGACAGTCCGAATCGTTCGGTTCGACACCGATGATCTTGATTTCCGGCCGAACGAATTTTACATAAGCCGCGATGCCTGCAATCAAGCCGCCGCCTCCGACCGGAATGAAGATGGCGTGGATGTCGCCGGTGTGCTGCCTCAGGATTTCCATGCCGATAGTGCCTTGACCGGCGATGACTTCGGCATCATCGTATGGATGTACAAAGCTGAGCTTTTGCTCTTGGGAGAGGCTCAAAGCGTGCTCGTACGCTTCGTCGTAGGAATCGCCGAACAGCACGGTTTCCGCCCCGAAATTTTGTACCGCTTTCACTTTGATAGCGGGGGTGGTGCAGGGCATCACAATAACTGCGCGGATACCCAGTCGTTGGGCCGAGAGCGCGACGCCTTGGGCATGGTTGCCGGCTGAGGCGGCGATCACGCCGGCCCGTTTTGCCGCATCGTCCAAAGAAACGATTTTGTTGTAGGCCCCTCGAAGCTTGAAGGAAAAGACCGGCTGAAGGTCTTCACGCTTAATATAAACCCGGTTATCGAAACGGCGTGTCAGCCCCGGAGCGAGGTCCAGGGGCGTTTCCGAGGCAACATCGTAAACTCGGGCGCGCAGGATACGCTCGATATATTTATGAATCATTTTTATCTATTAGAGTACGGGTGGCAAATACGGCCGGAGACACTACGAAGCATGACAGTGCCGGCATGATCGCGCTATTATCCCGCAATTTTCGACTAACCACATGATGGAGCGATGAAAATGACGCAAGACGAGCTTAAAAAGAAAGTAGCGGAATCCGCTCTCGAATATATCAAGGGCGTTTCTGTGCTAGGCATCGGTACCGGGTCGACGGTTAATCATTTCATCGACTTACTGGCTGATTTCAAGAATGATATCGAGGGTGCCGTATCGAGCTCCGAAGCGAGTACGGCCAAGCTCAAAAAAATCGGCATTCCGGTGCTGGATCTGAATGCTGTGGGATCGCTACAGGTTTACGTGGACGGAGCCGACGAAGTCAATCGTCATAAACAGATGATCAAGGGCGGCGGCGGAGCGCTGACGCGTGAAAAAATCATCGCAGCGGCTAGCAGTAAGTTCGTCTGCATTGTAGACGAGAGCAAGTGTGTGGATGTTCTGGGTAAATTTCCGCTGCCTGTGGAAGTCATCCCGATGGCGAGGAGCTATGTGGCGCGCGAACTTGTGAAGCTGGGCGGTCAGCCGCAGTGGCGGGAGAATTATGTTACCGACAACGGCAACCAGATTCTTGATGTGCACAATCTGAACATTTTGAATCCGGTGGAGATGGAGCGAGAAATCAACAATATCCCCGGTGTCGTGACGGTCGGCATTTTCGCTCTACGCGGTGCGGACGTCGTTCTCGTCGGCAGCGAGAGCGGGGTCAGAAAGCTGGACTGAGTCAACTCAAAAGTTCCTGAATATCCACGGCTACATCGGGAAAACAGTGGGGCGTCACCCGTCCTTCCGATACCATTCGGACTTTGCCATAACGGCTTAGGTACGGATCGGGGTCCAAGTGGACTTCGACGCCCCGATCGGAAACCGAGATCAGCCAGTATTCCGCGATCCGGTGTTGGGCGTAGAGCGGTGTCTTGATTTCGCGATCATAGCGCGTGGTGGTGTCGGTGATATCTCAACCAACAAAAGCGCGTCTGCAGCGGTAGGCAGGGATCGCGTGTAATCATCGGGCCTATACCGAAGCAACGCAAAATCGGATTGCAGCTCCGAATAGCGCGATAGGTGAATGGGATTTTGCACCTAGGCAATGGCCCGGTCTGTGGTTTGCCGTATCAGCCGATCGGCTAGCCTGCTTGCCAGTCCGGCCTAAAAACTCCTTATAGGTGCCATTTCGATCAATTCGCCCTCGATCAGCTCGACCCGAACATCTTCGTGGAGAATGCCGGTTTCGCCCATACGGTGGTATTGCTCCACCGTCAGTTTGCGGTGCGGAGCCAACACGGGTAACGATTCGATGGGCGTGGTTTGCAATCCTCCTCATTCTCATAGCCCAGTCTTAGGTGTGTTGGGCCATATCGAATGAAGGAATGCGGCTGAAGGAACGGCTGCGATCAAAAATTACGGGATCCTCAACACGATTTTCCCCGTCGTATGCCCCGTTTCGATCAAGGCATGAGCGGCAGCAGCTTTTTCCAGCGGCAGAACCTGGCTGACATGGATATCCAGGACACCTTGATCGATCCATTCGCCGCATTGTTCCAGAATCTCCACGTGGTGATCGCGGGCGTTGTGAAGGTTACGCAGCATTGGGGTCAGCATCAGTTCGAAGCCGATGCGGAGATTGCGCATCCGCGCTTCTTGTAGGGATATCTCGCCCGGGTCCAGCAAGGTGACCAGGTCGCCAAAATGGGCAGTACATTCGATGCTGCGTTTGAAGACCTCGGGACCAACCGTATCGATCACCAAATCTGCGCCTTCGCCGTTGGTTAGCTCGTTTACCCGTTGCACGAAATCTTCCTGCCGATAGTCGATCGTCACGTCGGCTCCCCAGTTTCTGGCGAGCTCTGCTTTCTCCGGCGAACTGACGGTAGCGAGCACCCGCGCATCGCGAAGCCTTGCCAGCTGAACCGCCACATGACCGACGCCGCCCGCTGCGGCATGAACGAGAACGGTTTGGCCGGCCTGCAACCTTCCGCGGTCGTAAAGAGCACCCCAGGCGGTGATGAGGACTAACGGTGCTGCGGCGGCGTGTTCGAAATCGAGGGAGCGCGGCATGGGAGCGGCCCAACGTTCGTCCAGTACGGTGTATTCGGCATAATTGCCTTGGTCGCCGCCCAGTCCACCATTGCAAAACCATACCGAGTCGCCGATGTTGAACCGGCTTACGGCGCCACCAACTTCGACCACTTCTCCGGCGCCGTCGCAGCCGAGTACCGCCGGCAGTGCGTTGGAATAGAAGGGGCCGTTGCGTCGTATTTTGGTGTCCACCGGATTGACGCCAGCTGCTCTGAGCCGAACTTTGATTTGGCTGGGCTCGGTAATAGTCGGTTCGTCGATATCGCGCAGTTCGAGCAAGTCCGGCAGTCCCGTTTGCGTCATCAAGATCGCTTTCATATTGTTCCTACCTGTGGCTATTAAGTTCGTGTCGCTCGGCGCGAGCCGCGACTGACAGGTTATCCGGAAGCTTGAGCCTCCGCACGCCTAAAAAGCGTTCCCACCAATAAGGCCGCCCTAGGCTGGAGACAATCACTTTCCCTTTCACGCTACTGGCATGTACGAAGGCATTGTTGCCGACATAAATCCCGACATGGGAAAACGGCTGTCCGGTGGTATTGAAGAAGACTAAGTCGCCGGGCCGTCGGTTCCGGCTGTCGACCGGCTCGGCCGCGTGTGCGATTTGATAAGCGGTCCGCGGGAGGCGAACGCCGTATTGTCCAAAGACGTATTGGACGAGGCCGCTGCAATCGAATCCTTCCTGCGGCGATTCCGCTCCGTAGCGGTAGGGGTATCCTTGTAGGCTGAGGGCGTAACGCGCGACCGCGCTGAAATCGGGGTGACGGACGAGCGGTTTGGGTTTGATTTCCCGCGTGCCGGCGCATCCGGCGAGTAAGACCGCGATAACGGCGAGTGCAAGCAGTCGCGGAGTGACGGGTATGCGGAATAACGGGAAAATAACCGATTCCATCATTAAAGCTTCCGGGGCTTTGCTCGGTTTGTCGATGCTCTTGCACGCTTAAATTTAATCGCGGTCAGGGGCAGTGGCAAGCGAGCCCTCGTCGGGTAGCCATTGCTTTCGGTAATCGTCATAGCCGAAATGTTTCATCGCCTTCAATTGGCCTTGGCGGTCGGCTGCGAAGATTGCGGGCAAATCGTATCCGTTGAAGCGGTTGGCCTTGATCAGACTGTACGCCCCGACGTTAGGAAAGGAGACTCGGTCGCCCAGGTTCAAGGGCGCATGAAACCGATAATCGCCGAAGACATCCCCCGCCAGGCAGGTACTGCCGACGAGCGAATATTCGAAGCTCCCATCGGGCCGATGTTCGGCCAGCGGCGGGACCTTCTGGTATTCGAAGACTTCCGGCAGATGGTTGACGCCGGTATCGAGGACGGCGATGGCTTTTCCATCGCGTTCGAACCGGTCGACGACGCTTGCTACGAGATAGCCCGCGCGTCCGACGATGGCTTTACCGGGTTCGATATAAATGTTGCTGTCGTACCGCTGAATCAAAGCCGTAACCAGCTCCGACAGCTCGTCCAGATCATTGGGATTGTCGAAGAGATAGCCTCCGCCCAAGTTGATCCATTCGAGTCCGTTCGTAAACCTGCCTAGCAGATTTTCGATTCGGGCGATCGTCGCTTTCAACGGAGCCAAGGAAGACGACTCGAATGCCGTGTGGAAATGAAGGCCGGCGATACGGCTCGTTAAGGTCGGGCTTCGGTCTAGGGTACGGGTCAATTCTTCGACAGGAATGCCCAACTTAGAATGCGGCCTGCAAGGGTCGTAACGGCTGTCGCGGAGGAAGGAAAGCTTGGGATTGATACGCAGCCCAATGCTTGCCTGCCCGGCCACACGCGGCGCAAGTCGTTCGAACTGCTCCAGGGAATTGAAGCTGATGAAATCGCAGAGAGTTGCAATCTCGTCGATTTCGCTGCTTCTAAGTCCCGGTGTCGTGATGTGCAACGAACGTTTCGCGTGCGGACGGTCGATCGTTTCGACCATTTCGGAAGCAAGCCTGGCTTCGAACAGCGAGCTGACCGAAAAACCATCGACTCGGGACCGGATCAGGCGCAATGCGCCGGCAAAAGGGAATGCCTTGACCGAGTACAGGACCCGCAAGCCGGAAGCTTTCCGCACGCGATCCAGTCGGTCGAGCGTGTGAATGATCCGGGCTTCGTCGTAAACGAAGGCCGGGGTCTCCGGGAGCAGATATTTGAGATGCTCGATATCCAACGCTGCGGCCGGGAGAAGGCTAGGCCTCAACGGTTGTCCAGCAGCGAAGACGCCTGCAAGTCGGCGTGATAGGACGAGCGTACTAGCGGTGCGCTAGCGACTGCGGTGAAGCCCAGGCTTCGACCGACTTCGGCGAGGTGTTCGAATTCTTCCGGCGTCACGTAGCGGACGACGGGCAGATGATCCCGGCTTGGCTGCAAGTATTGGCCTATGGTCAGCATGTCGCAGCCGTGTTCGCGCAAATCCTCCATCACCGCTTTCACCTCCTCGAGCGTTTCGCCGAGACCTAGCATCAATCCGGACTTAGTCGGGACTTCAGGATGAAGCCGCTTGAACCGGGCCAGTAAATCCAGAGACACGCGGTAGTCCGCGCCTGGCCGTACTTGCCGGTAGAGACGTGGCACGGTTTCGAGATTATGGTTGAAGACATCGGGCGGTGCCGCTGCCAATCGTTCGAGCGCGGTATCGATGCGGCCGCGGAAATCCGGCACCAGGATTTCGACCTTGATGCCCGGGTTCCGATCGCGGACCGCCTGGATGCAGGCGGCGAAATGGCCGGCGCCGCCATCACGGAGGTCATCCCGGTCCACAGACGTGATGACGACGTAGCGGAGCTTCAGCTGCCGGACGACCTCGGCGAGATGTTCTGGCTCATTGGGGGCTGGCGCCGAAGGGCGGCCGTGCGCCACATCGCAGAATGGGCAACGGCGGGTGCAGATATCGCCCAGGATCATGAACGTAGCCGTGCCGTGGCCAAAGCACTCGGGAAGATTCGGACAAGCCGCTTCCTCGCAGACGGTGTGGAGATTTTGTTCGCGTAAGATTTGCTTGATTCGGCTCACGCTCTCGCCGTTTGCGGCCTTGACGCGTATCCAAGCAGGTTTGCGCAAAAGGGATTCAGAGGGAACCACTTTGATCGGGATACGCTTCAGCTTGTCGGATCTGCGTTGATGGGTCTCGGGGCTCAGCCTAGAAGGGGCCTGGTAGGAATTTTTGTCAGCCACGGGCAGGGATCACTCGTTCATAGTTCAAAGTTTGCATGATTTCCACGGTCAATGGCGCGGCCACCTCATGGGGCTGAACGGCCACGCCAAGCGCGGTCAGGCTGGTAACTTCGAGACCCGGGTAACCGCAAGGATTGATGGCGTAGAACGGTGACAGGTCCGAACTTACGTTAAGGCTTAGACCATGATAGCTGCAGCCTTTCCGCACGCGAAGCCCGAGCGAAGCGATCTTACGGTCGTCCACATAGACGCCTGGTGCGTCCCGCCGCGCCTTCGCGACGATACCGTATTGCTCGAGCAGCCCGATCACCGCGTTTTCCAGCGCACTAACCAAGCCTCTCACGCCAAGGTTTTTCCGGCGAAGATCGACCAGCACATAAGCGATCAGCTGACCGGGACCATGATAGGTAATTTGACCGCCTCGGTCGGTCTTCACCACGGGGATGTCGGTTGTACGAATCATATGTCGAATATCGCCATTGAGTCCCAGGGTATAAACCGGATGATGTTGCAATAGCCACAATTCGTCCGGGGTCGCTTCATCCCGCTGTTCAGTGAACGCCTGCATGGCGCGCCACGTGGGGCCGTACTCTCTGAGTCCCAAGTTACGCAAGTGCAAGACTCCGGAGGGATCGCTCATGGGCGGGCGTTAGAGCAGAACCAAGGTCGCGAGGCCGAGAAAGATGAAAAAGCCTACGCCGTCCGTCATGGCGGTCAGTAGCACACTGGTGCCGACCGCGGGATCAAGACCTAGCCGATGACGCACCAAGGGTATGGCGATTCCCATGATGGCCGCTACCAGTAGGTTCAGTAGGGTCGCGCCCATCATGACCATGCCGAGTTCGATGTCCCGGTAAAGCAAGTAGGCGATGAGGCCGAGTACCGAGCCCCACACGGCTCCGTTGAGGAGTCCGATAGCCAGTTCCTTGTAAATCAGCCGTTTCACATTTGACGGGTTGATCACGCCGAGAGCGATGGAGCGGACGATCATCATGCTGGTCTGATTACCGGTGTTGCCCCCGATGCCGGCGACGATCGGCATGAGCGAGGCTAGGGCAACGACTTTGACGATGGTGTCCTCGAAAAGTCCGATGACCCGGGTACTGATGAAGGCCGTGACGAGATTAATCGCCAGCCAAAACCAACGGTTCTGCGCGCTCTTCCAAACGCTGGAGGAAATGTCCTCTTCTTCGAGCAGGCCGGCCTGCGACAGCATTTCTTCATCGGATTTTTCACGAATGTAATCGACGATGGCGTCGATGCCGATGCGCCCTTGCAGCTTGCCCTCGCGATCGACAACCGGCGCCGATAAGAGGTTGTAGCGTTCGAACGCGCGAGCAGCCTCGTCAGCGTCGTCGTCGAGATGGAAAAACACGACGTCCTTGCTCATGATTTCCGAAACCAGTTTTTCGGGAGGGTTGGTCAGCAGGCGTTTCAGAGGCAGTACACCCTTTAGGGCGTTGCGCTTGTCGACCACGAACAGCTTGTCGGTATGTTCGGGCAAATCGCCACGACGCCTCAGATAGCGCAATACCACGCCCAAGCTGATGTCTTCCCTTATCGTGACCATGCCGAAGTCCATGAGGGCCGCCACGGTATCCTCTCTGTGCGACAGTACCGATTGCAAGCGTTCCCGGTTCTGGTCGTTCAGATGTTCCAGAAGTTCCTGCAAAACTTCTTCCGGCAAATCCGGTGCGAGGTCGGCGATTTCGTCCGTTTCGAGCTGCTCCGTGGCCGATAGCAGTTCCTCCGTGTCCATGTCGGAAATGAGTGTTTCGCGCACTGCGTCGGACACGTCGAGGAGGATCAGTCCATCGAGTTCGGACTTGACCAGGTTCCAGACCAGAAGGCGCTGCTCCAGAGGGAGCACCTCCAGAATATAGGCGATATCGGCTGCGTGCAGTTTGTCGAGCTTTTGCTTGAGTGCGGCCTGATGGCGCTTGTGCAGCAGGGTTTCCACCAAATCTTGGCGCGGCATCGCGCGCTGATGGACGATGGTCTCCTCGAGCTTCTGTTTGTTTAGGAGCGTGATGACCTCTTCCACATGATGCTTGAGTGTTTCTTCGGGAGGGGGAGTGTTCGGTTCGGCCATGAAACGCTCGATCGGTGCTGCTCAGCGAGTAGGGAAGGATGGTACGAGATTTTGGGGCGGCGAACGGATCGCTTACTTCATAGGCAGACTCCTCAAAATGTCGGCTGGGGACGGTTGTTATTCGGATGTTCTCATAATGCCATGAGGACCTCGTTGCAGCGGGTGAGGTCCTGGTAAATGGCGTCCAGCTGCGCCTGACTTTCGGCCCGGATCGTGACGGTAACCGCCGTGTACTTTCCGCCATGACTGGGGCGGGCTGTTACAGCGCCTTCGCTTAAGTTCGGAACATGGCGCCGCACGATTTCCACGATCAATCCGTCGAAATTCGGCCTGTTGTGGCCAAACGCTTTGATCGGGAACTCGCAGGGAAACTGAAGCAGCGTGGCGCGTATTTCGGTGTTCATGCTGTACGCAACCTCTGTTTGTAGGCCTGATAAACAGCCTGCATTTGCGACCAAAGGGGGCCGGGTCTACCGTTGCCGACCGGTATGCCGTCGAGTTCGATGACAGGGAGAATTTCCCGGGTCGAACTGGTTAGCCAAATTTCTGCCGCACCTTTCAATTCGTCGATACGGATATGGCGTTCGGCTGCAGATACATCGTTTTCCAATGCCAGTTCCAACACCAGATCGCGGGTGATTCCCGGCAACAAGTCGTTGCCCTTGGGGGGAGTTATCAAGACACCGTCAATGACGGCAAAAACATTGCTGGCGGCGCCCTCGGTGACCCAGCCGTCACGGACCAAAATGGCTTCCGCCGCACCGCGGTCGACGGCTTCTTGCCTTAACAACACGTTAGCGAGCAGCGTGATCGCTTTGATGTGGCACCATTGCCAGCGGATGTCGTCCAGGGTGATGGCGCGGACCCCGTGAATGGGAATAGGCGCAATGGGGGAGCACATGACGAACACGGTCGGATTGACCTCGTCTGGAATGGCATGGTCCCGTTTTGGGGCGGCACCGCGTGTGACCTGCAGATAGAGGTATTGATCATGTGTACCGGTGATAAGCCGGCCGAAAATTTCCGCCCAGCGATCGTCGGAAAGGGGATTGGTCATCCGGATGCCGCGCAGGCTGTTATCGAGCCGGCGCAGGTGTTCGTCCAGCCGAAACGGACGCCCGCCGTAAACGGGAATGACCTCGTAAACACCGTCGCCGAACAAGAAGCCGCGATCCAAAACAGAGACCTTGGCTTCGGTTAACGGTAAATACTCCCCGTTCAAATAGACGAGGTTGTCATTTTGCGCCATTTTGGGCCGTTTCCTTAAGATTATTTGAAAAACAAGCGAACTTGGTCGAAGGTTCGACGGAAAAATCCGCCTCGGTTCACCGCTTTCAACGCAATCAGGTCCTGCTGGCCGACAATTTGATCATTGAACGTCACTTTTACCGTGCCAAGCCTGTCGCCTTGCTTAACAGGCGCGATGACCGTGCCGTCGATTTCCATGCCGGCCTTGAGATTGTCGTATTGCCCGCGCGGGAAGGTGACATAGAAGTCGCGCTTGAGACCCAGCGCCACTTCGGTGTCTTCGCCCTTCCACACACGTGTCTCCGATAGCTTTTCGTTGGCCTTGTAAATTGGCCGGGTCTCGAAGAAACGGTAACCGTAATTCAATAGCGCCTGGTTGGCGTTTGCTCGGTCGTTGTCGCTCTTGGCTCCCATCACGACTGAGATCAGCCTCATGCCGTCTCGTAGCGACGATGCTACTAGACAGTAGCCAGCATTCTGAGTATGCCCGGTCTTTACGCCGTCCACGGTCGGGTCGCGCCACAACAAGCGGTTACGGTTATGCTGCTTGATGCCGTTGAATTCGAACTCCTTGATGGCGTGCCATTTGTAGTACTCGGGGAATTCCTCAATCATGGCGCGGGTAAGGGTAACCAGATCGCGGGCGGTCGTGTAATGTTCGGGATCGGGCAAACCCATGCTGTTCTTGTAATGAGTGTTTTTCATGCCGAGCCGTTCGGCCTGTTGGTTCATCATCTGGGCGAACACAGCCTCGTCGCCGGCGATATGCTCGGCCAAGGCGACGCTGGCATCGTTTCCGGATTGAACGATCATGCCCTTGAGCAGTGCCTCTACCGAGACCTGGGTGCCCACCTGGGCAAACATGCGCGAACCCTCGGTGCGCCAGGCTTTTTCACTTATTCTGACCTGATCGTCCAGTTTTAAGTGGCCCGCGGCCAACTCCCGGAAAACCACGTAGGCGGTCATGATCTTAGTGAGGCTGGCTGGTTCCAGCCGTTCGTCCGCATTGCTCTCGGCAAGCACGCGGCCGCTGTTGAAATCCGCGAGGATGTAGGCCTTCGCTCCGATTTCTGGGGGGGCCGGGATCAAAACCTGATCGGCGAGGCTGAAACGGCAAAATCCAAGCAAGGCGAAAAGTAGAAGCAAGCTGGGTAATTTCGTTTTCACGGCTGTCTGCTTTCGGTCAGGTTAGAAATCGGCGCCGCATTGTAGCACGTGTACATGGCGTGCCGAGGCTGCGGCTATTAACCGGGCCTATAGACATAGGCTGAGTTAATCTGGCGCGGCGCCAAGCCGCGTGAGCCCAGGCCGGTAACGCCCGGCCTGGGCGGCAGGCCGTAAATACCAGGGAGGTATTTATGGACCTGACTATTCAATAAGCGTCAGTGGCGTTCAGAGTTCAGGACGAGCTGCCGGCCTTATGGCGAGAAACCAGCTCGCGGCTTAACTCGTAGGCCGCCATTGCGTACAGGGGGCTGTGGTTGTAGCGGGTGATGACGTAGAAATTTTGTAGTCCCAGCCAATAGGCAGGTCCGGTTTCTTCGTCAAGCCTCACCAATGCAGCCTTGGCGTTGCTGGGTATGGATCCCCTCGTATCCACGCCGAGGGAAAGCCATTCCCGCACTGTACGGGTAGGCTTCACGCTGCTGGTGAGCCCGTCGTGTGCGGTACCGTTCACCGTGGCGGCGAAAGCCACCGGTTCACCCGCCCGCCATCCATGAACGGCGAAATAACGGGCGACGCTGGCAATGGCGTCGGCCGGATTGTTCCAAATATCGCGGCGATGGTCGCCGTCGCCGTCGGCCGCGTATTTTCGATAGCTGCTCGGCATGAACTGCGGCAAGCCCATGGCGCCGGCGTAGGAGCCCGTGGGGTTCGCAGGATTGATGCCTTCTTCCCGACACAAAAGTAAGAACTCTTCCAATTCTCGCCGGAAAAAAGCGGCTCGCTTCGGATAGGCGAAAGCCAAAGTGGAAAGTGCGTCGATCACCCGATATTTTCCAGGTGATTGGCCGTAATTGGTTTCGATTCCGATAATGGCGACGATCACCTCGGGGGGAACGCCGTATTTCCGGGTAGCCGTGGCGAGCGCGCCGGCATTCCGGTTCCAGAAATCGACCCCATTCTGAATGCGTGTTTCGGTAAGGAACAGTTTGCGGTAGGCATACCAGGGTTTGGCTTCGTAGGGCTTTGCTATGGCTTCGAGAATCTTGTCCTGGATAGTGACGTCCTGGAATAACTTTGTGAGTTCAGAGGTGTTGAAATGATGCTTGTGGCTCATGTCCCGGATGAAGGTGCGGACGCCCGGTCGTTGGGCTAGGCTTTCTGAAGCCGTCCCGGGCGAGGAAAAACCGTAGAGGGAAACAATGAGCAGAATGAGGTTTATGAGGCGCATAATTATCCGTTCGGCAGAAGTTTACGATGGGTCTGGACGGCCATCAGCATACCGAAGCCTGCCAGCAGGGTCACCATGGAAGTACCGCCGTAGCTGACCAGAGGGAGGGGGACGCCTACTACGGGGAGAATGCCGATTACCATGCCGACGTTGACGAAGACATAGACGAAGAAGGTTACCGTCAGTGCTCCCGCAAGGAGTCGGCTGTAGTTATCCTGCGCCTGGACGACGATATAAAAACAACGCCCAAGGACGAAGAGATAAAGTGCCAACAGACCCAGACAGCCGATCAGACCGAACTCCTCGGCAAGGACCGCGAAGATGAAGTCGGTCGAGCGCTCCGGCAGAAATTCCAGGTGCGCTTGAGTCCCGTGCAGCCATCCTTTGCCGTAAATACCGCCCGAGCCGATCGCGATCTTGGATTGAATGATGTGGTAGCCGCGTCCCAAAGGGTCCGCTTCCGGGTTCAGGAATGTCAGAAGCCGATCCCGCTGATAACCGTGCATGAAATGCCAGGCCACAGGCAGAAGGCTTCCGCCCACAACCGCCAAGGCCAGCATATAGCGCCATGGAATTCCGGCCAGAAACACGACCGCAGAGCCGGCGCTGGCGACCAGCACGGCCGTGCCGAGATCGGGTTGTTTGGCGATTAGCGCGGTGGGAATCAGAATCAGCACGCCAGCGAGAACCAACGGCTTCAGGCGTAGGGGAGGCGCATGCCCGGATAAATACCAGGCGATCATCATGGGCGTGGAGAGCTTGGTCAGCTCGGAGGGTTGGAAACGGATAATGCCGATATCCAGCCACCGCTGGGCTCCCATGCTTATTTTGCCGACCACCAGAACAGCCACCAAAAGCAAGACCCCAAGAAGATAGAGAGCCGGACTGTAAAACTTGAGGTGGCGGGGATGAATCTGCGCGATGGCGATCATGATGGTCATCGCTAACCCCAGACGTATCGACTGGCGCACAAGCACGTTCACATCTTGGCCGCCGGCGCTGTAAAGAATGATGAAGGCCAAGGTGCATAAGCCGCCCAGCCCGGCTAATAGCGGCAGGTCGATATGCAGCTTTTGTATCAAGGAAACGCGCTGCGGCGGCGTAATTCGGAGTTGCGCCAGAACGGGATCGATGTTCATGGATTTTCGAGCAGGTACTGGTCCATTACGGCACGGGCGATAGGAGCCGCGACTGACCCTCCGTGTCCACCGTTTTCCGCAAGCACGGCGACCGCGATGCGTGGTGCTTCCACCGGTGCGAAGGCTATGAACCACGCATGATCACGCAAGGTCTTGGCGATCTTCATCTTCTTGTAGTCCTGGTCCTGCCGCACGGTGAAGACTTGTGCGGTACCAGTCTTGCCGGCGACGGTATAGGAAAGTCCCGGGGCTATTACTTTGGCGGTGCCGCGTGCACTGTGGACGACATCGACCATGGCATCAATTACCGTGCGCCAATGCTCCGGTTTGAGGTCGGCGACGATCTCGTCGCTGCTTTTGGGATAGAGGCTTTCGATCTCGTACGGGGCTTTTATGGTGTCCACGACTCTTGGTTCTACGTTCCGTCCACGATTGGCGAGTATCGCCGTCGCCCTGGCCAGCTGAATAGGCGTAACTTGGACATAGCCTTGTCCAATGCCTGCGATGATGGTTTCACCAGGATACCATACCTGCTTGCGTTTCTTTTTCTTCCATTCCTTTGAAGGAAACAACCCAGGTTTTTCCCCGACCAGATCGATACCAGTCCGTTCCCCAAAGCCGAAGAGTTGCATGAAATCGTGGAGCGGATCTATACCGATATGGTGGGCGAGGTCGTAGAAGTACACGTCACAGGATTGAGTGATGGCCAATTTGAGATCTACAGAGCCATGGCCTTGCTTGCGCCAGTCCCGGTATTTGTGCTCCGCATTGGGTAGGCGGTAATAGCCCGGGCAAAGAACTCGTCTTGCTGGGCTGATATTGAGAATTTTCAAGCCGGCCAGGCTCACGAAGGGTTTGACCGTGGAGCCAGGCGGATAGACGCCGCGGAGCGCGCGGTCGTACAGTGGCCGGTCCGGAGCGTTTTGAAGGGCGTCATAATCTTTTTTGCTGATGCCGTGGATGAAGGGGTTGGGATCGAAGCCTGGCTTGCTGACCAAGACCAATACTTTGCCGGTGGCGGGGTCGATCGCCGCTACGGCTCCGTTGAACTCGCCCAAGGCATCGAAGGCGGTTTTTTGCAGCCGAATGTCCAAGGAAAGGTAAAGATCGGCTCCCGCCACGGGATCGGTGGTGTTTAGTATCTGAATGGGGCGCCCTTGGACGTTGGTTTCATACTCCTCGTAACCGGTTTTCCCATGCAAGACGGATTCGTAAGCTTTTTCGACGCCGCTTTTTCCGATGTGGTAGGTTCCCCGATATTGGGCCGGATCCAAGGATCGGAGTTCGGATTCGTTAATGCGCGCGACATAACCCACGACGTGGGACGTCAAGTGGCCGTAAGGATAGCTCCGCATGAACCGGGTCCGAATTTCAACTCCCGGAAAATAAGGCATCTTGACGGCGAAACGGGCGATTTCTTCTTCTGTCAACTCCAGGCGTAGAGGTACGCTCTCGAAGCTTTTTCTCTGGCTTTTTTGAAGTCTGAAACGGTTGAGTTCATCGTCGCTTAGATTCAGCAGCTTTTGGAGCTCCGATAAGGTTGCTTCCAGATCCGGAACCCGTTCGGGAATGATTTCCAGGCTATAAGTCGCCGTATTGTCGGCTAGAACTTCGCCGTTTCGGTCGAAAATCAGCCCGCGGGAAGGCGCCAAAGGAGAGATCTTGACCTGGTTGTCTCGCGACAAAGTGGAGTAGTGCTCGTGTCCCATAACCTGCAAATAGATCAGGCGGATGACGAGCCCTGTTGTGGCCAGTAGTATGAACAGTACGCTGGCGGCAATGCGGTTGAGAAACAGCCGGTTCTCGTAAAACTTCTCGTTGAGGTCGAAAGGACGGCTCATGGCGACCCCTTACCACATGGCCGGATGATTAAAAAATGCTGAAGCGGCGTCTGACCCGCCGTAGAATCGTTAAGACGGCTGGCCACGCGAGCGCGCCTGTAAAAGACGGCAGCCAATACACCCAATTCAAAACATTCATGTTCTTGATGTTTTGTGTCCAGAGGACCAGAGACTGGCTAATCAACAAAAGGAGAAGTATCCAGAGCGATTGCTGGGGGAGCGGGTAAAGACGCAATCGACGATAAAGTCGCAGGCTAATATAGGCGATGAGGGAATAAGCCAGCGCGTGTTGGCCTAGCATGCGCCCGGTCAAGGTGTCGACGAAAAGCCCGGTGAGCCAGGCGGTTCCCACCCCTACACGGTCAGGTATCGCGATCGTCCAATAAATCAGAAACAAGGCGGTCCAATCGGGGTTGAATACGAACAACTCGCGCGGCAAGGGGAGAATCCGCAAAGCCATGGCAACCACCAGACTTAGCGGTACCACTATCAGTCCGGCGGACGACGATTTAACGGCTGCCATTCGTGGGCAAAGCGTTTGGGCGTTGTTCTTGATCGACCGAGATGCGTGGGACGGGTCGTGAATCGCTCCATACCAACAAGAGTTCACGGTTTCGGTCGAGCTGAGCAACGGGCGCAGCGGAGATTTTTGCGAATGCTGTCTTCTGTGGCGCAACTTCTGTCACGGTGGCTACCGGGTAGCCATGAGGAAAAACCCCACCGAGGCCAGAAGTTACCAGGAGATCACCGACCTGGATATCGGCATTGCTAGAAAGATAAGGTAATGCCAGGCGATCGATCTGCCCGGTGCCAAGCGCCAGGGTACGTAGACCATTCCGGTTGACTTGCACCGGAATGGCATGGTTCGGGTCGGTAATCAGCATCACTTCTGCGCTGAATGGCGTGACCCGCAGGACCTGTCCCACAACCCCGTTCGCATCGAACACGGGTTGGCCGACATGAACCCCGAATCGGGCACCTTTGTTCACCACGACGATATGTTCGTACGGAACCAAATTGACGGATAGGAGTTCGGCGATCGATACCTGTTCGCCGACCTTGAAGGAGGTATCCAAAAGTCCCCGCAGCCGGATGTTCTCTTGTTCCAATGCCGCGAACTTCAGCAGTTTGGTCTTGAGGACAAGTTGCTCCTCCTTCAGCTTTTGGTTTTCCGCTACGAGGTTCGCATACGTGGATATGGATTCTATGACGCGCTGTCCGAAGCGCACCGGCGAGCTGACGACTTGCTGCAAGGGATAGGTCGCTGACGCGAAAGGCGTTCGAGCGCCCGGAAGGATGCCGTGTTGTTCTGCTGCGAGCAACACCAAAGCGGCCGCCGAACATAGCAGCAGACGGATATTGAGTGAATAGCCTCGCGAGAACAGCCGTTTGATATCCCAATCCTCTTAAAGCGACGCAAGCCGGCGTCCGCCGGCTTCACTCAAGTGAGAACGCTGCCGCGCCGATTTCGTCCAGCAGTTCCAGTACTCGCCCACCTCCTCGAGCGACACATGTCATGGGATCTTCGGCTATAAAGACGGGGAGTCCGGTTTCTTCGGCGATCAGGCGGTCCATATCCTTAAGCAAGGCGCCTCCGCCGGTCAAAACGATGCCTCTATCCGCGACGTCCGCGCCCAGTTCCGGTGGAGTCTGTTCCAACGCCACCTTTACCGCGCCTATGATCCCCTGTAAAGGTTCCTGAAGTGCCTCGAGGATTTCGTTGCTATTCAAGACGAAACTGCGTGGTACACCCTCAGCCAGATTGCGGCCTTTGACTTCGATTTCTTTGATTTCGCTGCCCGGATAGGCGGTACCAATTTCATACTTGATTCGTTCGGCCGTGGATTCTCCGATCAAGGTACCGTAATTGCGGCGCACATAATTCATGATGGCTTCGTCCATGCGGTCGCCTCCAATGCGTACAGAAGCGGAGTAGACGATGCCGTTCAGCGAAATGACCGCAACCTCGGACGTACCGCCGCCGATGTCCAGGACCATCGAACCGCGCGCCTCGTGTACGGGTAGACCGGCGCCGATGGCCGCCGCCATGGGTTCTTCGATGAGATAAACTTCCCTCGCACCCGCTCCCGCCGCGGATTCCTTTATGGCACGCCGTTCGACCTGGGTGGAGCCGCACGGCACGCAGATCAGCACTCGAGGGCTCGGTCGGAAAAGCTTGTTTTTGTGTACTTTATGGATGAAGTACTGAAGCATCTTTTCCGTGACGGTGAAATCGGCGATCACACCGTCTTTGAGAGGGCGGATAGCGGTGATGTTGCCGGGTGTTCGTCCCAACATCGATTTTGCGGCCGAGCCAACCGCCGCGATCGATTTTTGGCCTCGGGCGCGATCCTCGCGGATAGCCACCACCGATGGCTCGTTTACCACAATGCCTTGGCCACGAATGTAGATCAAGGTGTTTGCGGTGCCAAGGTCAATGGACAAGTCGTTCGAGAAGAATCCTCGGAGGTGTCTGAAGAACATAGGCATATAGTCCTTATAAATGCCGTAATTTTACAACGGGTGGGCCGGGGCGACAAAAGCCGGATATCGGGTATTATATGATTGAAAGAAACATTGGATGCAAATATGTCCTTAAGTATTGACCAAGTTTATGAAATTGCCTGGCTCGCCCGGCTTGCCATCGACGCGGACAAAGCGGCCGCTTATGCTCGAGATCTGACCGGTATATTGGATTTCGTCGAGGAAATGAATGCCGTGGACACTTCCGAGGTCGCTCCGATGGCCCACCCTCTCGATCAGGCTCAGCGCTTACGGCCGGATGTCGTTACCGAAACCGACCAACGGGAGTTGTTCCAGAGCTGCGCACCCTTGGTGGAAGCAGGGCTTTATCTTGTTCCCAAGGTTATCGAATGACGGCGATAACGGGTGTGGCCGGAGAGCTTCGCCCATTCCACACGTATTTTCGATTTCGGAACCATCTTCATGCACGATAAAACCATCGCCGAACTTGCCGCCGGCCTCAAGAATAAAGAATTCAGCAGCCTAGAGCTGACGCAGGCTTTGCTGGCGCGTATCCGGCAGCACAATCCGCAACTCAACTGCTTTATTACCGTTACCGAAGAGCAGGCGCTTGAGCAGGCCCGGGCCGCCGATGCCGCGATTGCACGAGGCGCTGCTGGCGCTTTGACCGGCGTTCCCATCGCCCAGAAAGATATTTTTTGCACCAAAGGTGTGAAGACGAGCTGCGGTTCGAAGATGCTCGACAATTTCATCGCTCCATACGATGCGACGGTCGTAGAGCGATTCAATCAGGCGGGAGCGGTCATGCTCGGCAAGCTCAACATGGATGAGTTTGCCATGGGTTCTTCCAACGAAACGAGCTATTACGGTCCTGTGAAGAATCCGTGGGATACCGAGACGGTTCCGGGTGGATCGTCCGGTGGCTCGGCGGCGTCGGTCGCTGCACGACTGGTGCCCGGTGCTACTGGAACCGATACCGGCGGATCGATTCGACAGCCGGCTTCCTTTTGCGGCATCACCGGTCTGAAGCCGACCTACGGTTTGGTTTCCCGCTGGGGGATGATCGCATTTGCATCCAGCCTGGACCAGGGGGGGCCCATGGCCCGAACGGCGGAAGACTGCGCGCTTATGCTCCAAGTCATGGCCGGGTTCGATGACAAGGATTCGACCAGCGTGGACAGACCAGTACCGGATTATTCCGCCTCTCTCAACGACAGCCTGGAAGGGCTTAGGATCGGCCTACCCAAAGAGTTTTTCGATGAGGGGTTGGATTCGGATATCGCGCGCCTGATTGACGATGCTGTTGCCGAGTATCGGAGATTGGGAGCCAACGTAAAAGAAATTTCGTTGCCCAACATGAAGCTGTCGGTGCCAGCTTATTACGTGGTGGCGCCTGCCGAGTGTTCGTCCAATCTGGCTCGTTACGACGGCGTTCGTTTCGGCTATCGCTGCAAGGAGCCGAAGGATCTGCACGATTTGTATACGCGTTCCCGCGGCGAAGGCTTCGGCGCGGAGGTGAAGCGGCGGATTCTCATCGGTACTTATGTGCTGTCGGCGGGTTACTACGATGCCTATTACCTCAAGGCTCAAAAGGTCCGACGCTTGATCAGCGAAGATTTCAAGCGGGCATTCCGCGAAGTCGACGTGATCATCGGGCCCACCTCGCCCTCTGTCGCGTTTCGGTTCGGGGAGAAGAGCGCCGACCCTATAGCCATGTACCTGTCGGATATCTATACGATCGCGGTCAATCTGGCTGGCCTTCCCGGCATGTCGGTCCCAGTCGGATTTTCCAAGGGACTGCCGGTCGGCATGCAGATCATCGGCGATTATTTTTCCGAGGCGCGCTTACTCAATGTCGCACATCGGTATCAGCAGGCGACCGACTGGCACCGACGGAGTCCGGCGGCTTTCGCTTGATACGATAGCCTCCCAGAACTACAGCAAAGGTATCAATCGATTATGGAATGGGAACCGGTTATCGGGTTGGAAATTCACGCCCAACTCGCGACTAAATCCAAGATTTTTTCGGGTGCGGCCACCGCTTACGGCGCGGAGCCCAACACCCAAGCCTGTGCAGTCGATTTGGGACTGCCGGGTGTGTTGCCGGTTTTGAACCGCGAGGCGGTACGTATGGCGGTCAAGTTCGGCCTCGCCATCGGTGCTCGGGTGGCACCGTTTTCGGTATTCGCGCGCAAAAACTATTTTTATCCGGATCTGCCGAAAGGGTACCAAATCAGTCAATACGATCTCCCCGTTGTGAGTGCGGGGCATCTGACTATTTCGGTGGATGGGATCGAGAAAACAGTCGGAATCACTCGCGCTCACCTCGAGGAAGATGCCGGCAAGTCCTTACACGAGGATTTCCACGGATTTACCGGAATCGACTTGAACCGGGCGGGTACGCCGCTTCTCGAAATCGTGTCTGAACCGGACCTTCGTTCAGCCAAGGAAGCGGTGGCCTATATGAAGAAGCTGCACGCCTTGGTCCGATATCTGGAAATCTGCGACGGCAACATGCAAGAAGGATCGTTCCGTTGCGACGCCAATGTGTCGGTTCGCCGCAAGGGCCAGAAGGAGTTCGGTACCCGTGCCGAAATTAAGAACTTGAACTCGTTCCGTTTTGTGGAGCGTGCGATCAACTATGAGATCGAGCGGCAGATCGAAATTCTGGAAAGCGGTGGACAGGTGGTACAGGAAACCCGTTTGTACGATGCCGCCAAGGACGAAACCCGCTCCATGCGCAGCAAGGAGGAGGCGAACGACTACCGCTATTTCCCCGACCCTGACCTTCTGCCTTTGGAAATCTCGAGCGATTTCATCGAGGAGGTGCGCAAGAATCTGCCCGAATTGCCGGATGAAAAACGTGACCGATTCAAATCGCAATACGGTTTGAACGACTATGACGCAACCGTGCTGACGGCGACGCGAGAGCTCGCCGATTATTACGAGACGGTGGTCGCGGAGTCTGGCAACAGTGATCCCAAGCTGTGCGCCAACTGGGTCATGGGTGATCTTTCCGGCGCGCTCAATAAAGCCGGTTTGGAGATCGATCAGTGCCCCGTCGAGCCTTCACGGCTGGCCGGTCTTATCAGGCGCATTGTCGACGAAACCATCTCCGGAAAACTGGCTAAGCAAGTTTTCGAGGCGATGTGGGCGTCCGGGGAGACCGCTGACGAAATCATAGAAAAACAGGGGCTGAAACAAATCACCGATACTGGTGCGATCGAGAAAATCATCGACGAAATCATTGCCGCCAATCCGCAACAAGTGGCGCAATACCGGGCAGGCAAGGACAAACTGTTCGGATTTTTCGTCGGCCAGGTGATGAAGGCAACTCAAGGCAAGGCCAATCCGCAGCAATTGAACGAGTTGCTCAAGAAGAAATTGCAATAGTTCTGTTTGACCCAACGGTCCTCGGTAAGCCGTCCCGGCCCCATTTCTACCGGCGTCTGAGGATCTTTGGACGCAAAGGGAGGTTCTCGGCAACGATGGGGCCGGTTGCTCGATTTGAGATTCAGGTCTTTCTAATGGGACGGTTTTCGTCGACGACGAAAACCGTCTTCTACCAACAGCCGTTCTGACACCCCGATCCCAGCATGGAGACTTATTCGATTCCAGGTTTTGCCGATCCCATGAGTTCTCTGACGCATTTATTGGCTGCGGGCGTGTTTGCCGTCCTAGGCTTTTTTTTGATTCGGAGAGCTCGGGGCAATCTCTGCCACGTGATCGCCATCGGAGTGTTCGTCTTTACCTGTCTCTTTCTCCTCTCGATGAGCGGGGTGTTTCATCTCCTGTCCGTCGGAGGGGCGGGGCGTGCGGTGTTGCAGCGGCTGGACCATGCAGCGATCTTTTTGTTGATCGCGGGAAGCTTCACGCCGGTACATTGCATCCTGTTCTCCGGTTTTTTGCGGTGGGGAATCTTGCTATTGGTCTGGGTGCTGGCCATAACCGGGCTGACGCTCAAGGTCATTTTCTTCGACGACATCCCGGAATCGCTCGGTTTGACGCTGTATCTCGGGCTTGGCTGGCTGGGGCTGGTATCCGGAATCGCTGTATGGCGTCGATTCGGTTTTAGGTTCTTTATGCCGATGCTCTTCAGCGCATTGGCTTACACCTCGGGTGCGCTGATCGATTTCCTGCGATGGCCGGTAATCATAGGCGGGGTGCTGGGGCCGCACGAATTGTTTCATCTCGCGGTATTGGCAGGCATCGGCTTCCACTGGCGTTTCGTGAGGAATTGTTTGGATCGTCCCGATGCGGGTGCAGTCGTCGCGAAGGAACCAGGCAAGGTGCCAGCTTGGCATGTCAAGACGGTCGAGCAAGTTTATGAAGCAGTTCGATCGGGTCCCGGCGGATTGACCGAAGAAGAGGCGAGTCACCGCCTTGCCGAGCACGGCTTCAATGAAATCGAACAAGGCCGGAGCGTTTCGATACTCGGACTTTTTCTCGCGCAGTTCAAGAGTGTTCTGGTCATTATTCTGCTGATTGCGATCGGCTTCTCGGCGTATTTGGGGCATGCCGTCGAATCCATCGTCATTGCCGTCATCGTTCTGTTTGCCGTATTGCTGGGGTTTATTCAGGAGTACCGTGCCGAGCGGGCGATGGAAGCTTTGCAACAAATGGCGGCGCCGACGGCAAGCGTTCTGCGCGGCGGCAAATTCGTCGAAGTACTCGCCCGCTATCTGGTTCCAGGCGATATCGTCCGATTGCAAACCGGCAACCGTATCCCGGCTGACCTGCGCTTGACCGAGTGCGTGAACCTCCAAGTTGATGAAGCGCCTCTGACGGGCGAATCGACAGCGGTGGAAAAACACTCGGCACCCCTCGATGATCCCGAGTTACCCATCGGTGATCGCCTAAACATGGGGTATGCCGGCACGGCGGTAACTTACGGACGCGGCCAGGGTGTGGTTGTCGCCACCGGAATGAAAACAGAGTTTGGTCGCATCGTGAGCCTCCTGCGCGGTGCAGAACAGCGGGAGACGCCGTTGCAGAAGAGCCTCGACAAGGTCGGGAACGTTCTGGCGGTCGCCGCCGTTCTCATCGTCGCGGTCATCGTTTCTCTCGGCATCATGCGCGGCGAACCCTTCGAGCAGATGCTGATCTTCGGCATCGCATTGGCTGTTGCCGTGGTACCGGAGGCGCTACCGGCCGTGGTGACGATTTCTCTAGCGATCGGTGCCCGCAGGATGGTCAAGCGTAACGCGCTCATACGCCGCCTGCCGGCCGTCGAAACCTTGGGCAGCACGTCCGTCATTTGTTCCGACAAGACCGGAACCTTGACCCGGGACGAGATGACTGTCCGTAAGATCTGGGCGGGCGGAGAGTTGTTCAGCCTTACGGGAGCCGGCTATGAACCGGTTGGCCGGTTTCTTCATAACTCTCAAGAAGTCGCGCCTCCCCTGGCCGTGAAAAATCTGCTCCAGGCGGCCGTGCTGGCGAGCGATGCAGTCTTGGTGCGTACTGAAGAAGGCCGTTGGCAGATTCAGGGCGATCCGACCGAGGGCGCGCTGGTGGTTGCCGGGGAAAAAGCCGGGTTGAAGGCGTTCGAGCTGAATAGCCAGTTTCCCCGTGTCGGTGAAATTCCATTTACATCCGAATCCAAACGGATGACCACGCTTCATGAGAAAGCCGACGGCACGCGCATAGCCTATGCCAAGGGGGCCGTAGAGGTGATGCTCGACGCCTGCGACCGCTGGGCGAGCACTGAGGGCATCATTCCACTGGACGATGCGGCGCGCGCGGTAATTCAAGGCGTGGCGGAGCGCTTGGCGGGTGAGGCACTTCGGGTTCTAGCCGTGGCGCAAAAAGAGGATGCGTCTTTGGAGACGGCTGAGAGTGGTATGTGTTTTCTGGGATTGGTCGGAATGATCGATCCGCCACGTCCCGAATCGAAGTCAGCCATCGCGACCTGCGAAAAAGCGGGCATCAAGGTCGTCATGATTACGGGGGATCACCCGGCCACCGCTCGCGCTGTAGGCCGCGAGCTCGGCATCCTGAAGCGCGGGCGGGTGGTCACAGGTGTGGAACTGGACGCGATGAACGATGAAGAGTTCGCGCAGGCCGCCAAAGATATTGAGATCTTTGCCCGTGTGGCTCCCGAACACAAGATTCGAATCGTCCAAGCCCTACAAGAGCAAGGCCAGATTGTGGCCATGACCGGCGACGGCGTGAATGATGCACCGGCCTTAAAACAGGCCGATATCGGCGTGGCCATGGGCATCACCGGCACCGATGTGTCAAAAGAAGCTGCGGCGATGATGCTCACCGACGACAATTTCGCCTCCATTGTTGCCGCTGTGGAAGAAGGCAGGGGGATCTTCGCCAACATCAAGAAATATCTGATGTATCTATTGTCTTCGAACATCGGCGAGATTGGTCTGATGGCCGGCGCCACGCTGACTGGACTACCGCTGCCATTGAGTGCGGTACAAATTCTTTACGTCAATCTGGCCACCGATGGACTTCCCGCATTGGCGCTTGCAGTCGATCCGATGGACGCGACTTTGATGCAGCAAAAACCGCGCGATCCGAAACAAGGAATTTTCACTGCACCGGTCGTCTTACTAATGCTTGTCGGCGGCATCTGGTCGACCCTGGTCAATCTCAGCGTTTTTCTCTGGGCGTTGGATCGAGGCTACGAACTGACCAATGCGATGACACTGACTTTCGCTACGCTAGTCTCGATCGAGTTTTTCAAAGCTTATAACTTTCGTTCCGACCGTTTTTCCGTGTTTCGTCGCCCGTTCGCCAATAAATGGCTGAATCTCGCGATAGTCTGGGAGATCGTGCTGCTTATAGCCATCATTAATGTCCCCTTCCTTCAATACGCATTCGGTACGACCGCATTATCCGGCGAGGAATGGGTAGTGATACTCGGTGCCTCGGCCACAATTCTGCCGGCTCTGGAAACCGCGAAATGGGTTATTCGGCGCAGATGGTTCGACGCAGAGGCAAAAACCGGTTCGAGTTGACGGCAAGTCTGTCCCTGCGTCTGCAACGGTGCCCGTGATCATTGTGGAGGTAAATGTTGTCTAACACGGGGCAAGTCAGACAAGCAGGGAGCAAGCCATGGCGTCCGGCAATTTCTCAAAGGCCAAACGGATTATCAAGATCGTTTTGAACGATTTCCTGATCGGTACTTTGGCAGTGCTGCCGATCATAGTGGTGGCACAGATCGTCATATTTCTTGCAAATTTGGTTTTGAGCACGGTATTCGGCGTACAAGAGGCGGTTGGCAATTACGGTGTAACCTTTCTCGCGTTCGCCAGCGTTTTCGGTCTGTTGACGTATATTGGTCATACCGTCAATAAACGGCGCCATTCATTGATTCTCTCTCTGGTCGATCTGGCGATCGAGCGGGTTCCTTTCTTGAGCACGGTCTATAGAGTCACCAAAAAGATCGTCGATATGTTTCGTAGCAAGCCAGACGAACAAAAGCGCGAAGTCGTTTATGTGGAATATCCAAGGAAAGGAATGTGGCTGCCGGCTTATGTTACGAATCGCGAAGGCGACCGTTATGTCTTGTACGTCCCCACTTCGCCCAACCCTACCAACGGGTTTACGGTCATCGTACATGAGTCCAATGTGGTCAAGTCCGACCTGGATATTTCCGAGGTGACGAGTTTCGTCATGAGCGTGGGATCCGATTTCCCTAAGTCGCAAGAGGCTTTGGGGCTTCCCCGCTAGTGGACCGCAATCTTTGCACTAAAGCAGCAACGCGACTTCCTCGACTTCGCGCGCTTGATTGATCCGGAATCCCCGCATTTCAAGCACGCCCTTGGTGTTCAAAGAGATGATGAGATACAGCGCATCGGGGTAGGCCGCTTGTTCTAGATCGGCGGCCGAAGGTTCTGCTGGAGCGGCCGGATGCGAATGAAAGACGGCAAACAATTCCTCGCCTCGTTCCCGCATCTGGCGCATGGCTTTGATCTGTTCATGGGGGTCCATCTGAAACCTGCAGTCGGGCGTAGCCGACGCATTCTTGACCAAATAACAGTGGTTTGGAGTGCCGTTTTTCGCTCCGATCAGTCCGCAGACCTCCATATCCGGCGATGTTTGGGCATAGTGCAAAAGCTGATTGACCAAACGGCGAGGGATACGAACTTCTTTATTGTGCATGCGTTTGTTCTGAAAAGGATCGGCTGCTTGGTTCCCACCGCGCGGTTGTGACGCGGAAATGGCCCTGAAGGTCGGCATGGCGGCTAATGTCGGCGTAATCGAGTTCGCTCAGGAGGTTGGTCAAGGCTTCCGCCTGATCGAAGCCGTGTTCCAGCATGAGTCGTCCATGCGGCTTTAAGTAATAACGGGCTTCCCGGGCGATGATTCGGAACATGTCCAATCCGTCCCGTCCACCTTTTAGAGCCAAACGCGGTTCCAAGCGTACGTCGCCTCGGTTCAGATGCGGATCGTCGTCTGCGACATAGGGGGGATTGCTGATGATCAAATCGAACCGTTCGTCGCATGCTATCGCATCGAACCAATCGCCGAGGCGAAAGCGAATATTGCGTACGCCGTGCCGTACCGCATTTTTCCGTGCGATGTTCAAAGCGCCCGAGCTAAGGTCGGTCGCGGTGACGCGGGCGAGTGGACGTTCCGCGGCGATGCTCACGGCGATTGCGCCGCTGCCAGTCCCCAAGTCCAAAACGTCGGCCGTGCCCGACATCGGTAGGGTGGCTAGCGCCAATTCGACTAATAATTCGGTTTCGGGGCGCGGGATGAGCACGTCGGGGCTAACCTCGAACGTGCGAGACCAAAACTCTTTTTCCCCGAACAAATAAGCGATTGGAATTCCATTGTGCCGTTGCTCGACCAGGGCATGAAAACGCTTTTGCTCGTCAAGCGAAAGCTTTTTTTGCGGCCAGGCGCGAAGGTACGAGCGGTCCCGATTTAAGACGCGAGCCAAGAGAAGTTCTGCGTCGAGCCGGGCCGTTTCGCTCGATCGCCTGAGTCGCTCCGTGGCGGTCGATATGGCGGTTGCCACGGTTATGCCGTTTGCTATCGACAATCCAGTGAACATGAGCATCGCGTTAGTCTTGGCCTAGCTGCGCCAGCAACTCGGCCTGATGCTCATGGATTAGCGGGTCGATCACCGGGTCGAGATCGCCCTCCATGATGGTATCCAGCCGATAAAGGGTCAGGTTGATGCGATGGTCGGTGAGCCGTCCCTGGGGAAAGTTGTAGGTGCGGATGCGCTCCGAACGGTCGCCGCTGCCGACTTGCAGTTTGCGCGAAGCCGCAATTTCGGCGGCTTGTTTTTCCTGCTCGGCAGAAAGGATGCGCGATTTGAGCAGGGACATGGCTCGGGCACGGTTCTTGTGCTGAGAGCGTTCGTCCTGACATTCCACAACGATTCCGGTCGGGATATGGGTAATGCGTACCGCCGAATCGGTTCTGTTGACGTGCTGGCCTCCGGCGCCCGATGCACGATACGTATCGATGCGAAGATCGGCCGGGTTGATATCGACATCGATTTCATCAGCCTCGGGTAGTACCGCGACCGTGCAAGCGGACGTGTGTATGCGTCCCTGCGCTTCGGTTTCGGGTACGCGCTGAACGCGATGGGTACCGGCCTCGAATTTAAGGCGCGAATAAACATTCTGGCCACTGATGCGGACGATGATTTCTTTATAGCCGCCGTGCTCACCCTCGCTTTCGCTGATTACCTCGGCCTTCCATCCTTTCCGCTCGGCGTAGCGACTGTACATGCGGTATAAGTCGCCCGCAAACAGCGCGGCCTCGGCACCGCCGGTGCCGGCGCGGATTTCCAGAAAGATGTTGCGTTCGTCGTTCGGATCCCTCGGCAGCAAGAGGATCTGCAGCTCCCGTTCCAAGTCCTCCTTTCTGCTCTCGGCTTCGGCCAGTTCCTCCTTGGCCAAGCTGCGCACCTGTGGATCTTTGTCCTCAAGTAGGCCCCGGGCGTAAGCGAGGTCATCGAGCGTACCGAGATACTTGCTGAAACAGCCGACGATCGGACTGAGCTGAGCATACTCGCGACTCAAGGCGCGGAAGCGGTCCTGGTCGTTCTGAATCGACGGTTCGGCTAGAAGTGCGGTAATCTCTTCGAATCGTTGGGCAAGATGATCGAGTTTCTGGCGGATGGTTGGTTTCACGTATTAAGAGGAACTGTCTTTGAGTTGAAAAAGTTCGCGGGCAGCAGCGATCAGATCGTGGCGCTCATGGATGCCCGCCTGTTTGATCTGGACGCTAGGAATGTGAATCAATTTATTGGTGAGCAGATTCGCCAGAAGATCCAACGCTTCCTCGGGCGATTTGCCGCACCGTAAAGCTTGTTTGGCGCGTTGCAAGGCTTCGGCACGGATTTCATGGGCACGTTCGCGGAAGTCGCGAATGGTGGATGTTGCGCCCTGAGCACGAAGCCAGCCCAAAAAATGTTCCACTTCTCTATCGATGATCTCTTCGGCCTTCTTGGCAGCCTCCAGGCGCGATTTCATGTTTTCTTCGACCGTGTGCCGCAAATCGTCGACCGTGTAAAGATAAACGTCTCTCAACTGGGCGACTTCTGGTTCGATGTCGCGGGGTACGGCCAAATCCACCATGAAAATCGGCTTATGCCTGCGCGCTTTAAGAGCGCTTTCGACGCAGCCTTTACCCAGGATCGGTAATTGGCTGGCGGTCGATGAGACGACGATATCGGCCTTGGCCAAATGTTTCGGCAGTTCGGCCAAAGAAATGGCAAATCCGTTAAACTGCGCCGCCAGGGTGTGCGCCTTGTCGTATGTGCGGTTGGCGATAAGCATGCGGCCGATCTTGCTTTCGGCTAAATGGCGAGCGGTGAGTTCGATCGTCTCTCCGGCACCGATCAATATGGCGGTCTGTTCGGAGAGATCGCTAAAGATGCGCTGCGCCAGGCGCACGGCAGCGAAAGCGACAGAAACGGGACTGGAGCCTATTGCGGTATCGGTTCGGACCTTTTTCGCGGCAGTGAAGGTGTGCTGGAACAATTTGCTCAGCGTTTTTCCGAGTGTACCGGCTTCGGCTGCTGCTTGATAGGCCGATTTCATCTGTCCCAGAATCTGCGGCTCCCCCAATATCAATGAGTCGAGCCCGCAGGCGACACGAAACATATGCCGGATCGTCTCGGCGTCGGTATGGAAGTAGAGATAAGGTTGAAAGTCTTCTCTTTGAAGACGCTGCTCTTCAGCAATCCAATCGATCAGAATGTCTTGAGCGTCAGTTTCGATGTCGCAGTAGAGTTCGGTACGGTTGCACGTGGAAAGGATTGCAGCCTCCCCGATCGGGGGCAGCTGAATGAGATTTCTTAATGCAGATTTGATGCGTTCCGCGGGAAAAACCAGACGTTCTCTGATCAAAAGCGGCGCGCTGTTGTGATTCAACCCTAAGGTTAAAATGCTCATGAGCTCAAATTTCTGAGACTTTCCAAATATAATTCTAAGGAAAAACCTCAAATGCGGCCAAATACCGGAGGTTCGGGTCTATTGTTGCATGTCACGGACAGCGTACAATCTCGCCGGCTCATAAACTCAGTTTACCCCGCTTTATCTAAAGCTCGGACATGTTTATGGTCCTTCTTTGGAGGGAGGGAGAAAAGCGTTGTCATTGTCATTCAAAGTTTTTTTATCAACTTCGGCTTAGGAATTTTGCCAGTGTCGAAACGATTGGTCTGTTTGACGTGTGTCGGCGCTATCTATCTGTCGGGATGCGCGGGCCTTAATTCATCGCAGTCTTATCCTGAGGAATCATTGGAAGGGATCCGTCAAGCAGATGTCCAGGGGCTAAACCAGCATTCGGAAATTATCTATTTGCTACTCGCGGCAGAGTTGGCGGGCCAACGTGGACAGTACGAAATTGCTCTGAACAATTATTTAGAAGCCGCTAGACGCACCCAGGACCCTCAGGTCGCTGAGCGCGCGACTCAAATCGGACTTTACCTCAAGAATACCGAAAAAGCCCTGGAAGCGGCTACATTGTGGAGCGAACGCGATCCGGGAAATATTTCGGCACGTCGTATAGCAGCCCTGCTGCTGCTCAAGGCGGGGAAAACGGAGGAGGCGCTTGACCAATTGAGAGCCCTGCTGCGTCTTCCCGACGCGGACCTGGAGAATACCCTGATCGAATTAGTCAAGTGGTTGGATTCGGAGATCCCGAAGGAAGAAGGGGCGGCAGTGATGCAGCGGTTGGTTACGGAATTTCCGAAGGTTGCCGAACTGCATTTCGCTTATGCGCTTTTGGCCAGTAACAGAGGCGAGTATCAGCTTGCGCTGCAAGAAGCGGAAAAAGCCCTGGCTTTGCAACCCGATTGGAATAGAGCGCGGCTACTACAAGCGCAAGTCATGTCTCAGATGGGCGATTCCGACGCCGCCAGGGCGGCGGTTCAGAAAGCACTGGGGAGCGATCCCAACAATGTTCGCTTGCGTCTGATCTATTCCCAGTTTTTGGCGAAAGCGGGGGATTTTCGGGGGGCAGAAAGAGAGCTGGTTCGGATTTTAGAGAAGGATCCAAGCAATAATGATGCCCGTTTCGGTCTTGCTACGCTCTTGTTGGAGACTGGGCAGGTCGAGAAGGCGAAAAAAGAGTTTCTCAATTTGACGGATGTAGCGAAGTGGCGAGCGCAGGCGTATTTCTATTTGGGGTTGATTGAGGCGCGGCAGAACCGTCTCCACCATGCCCTGGAGTGGTTTGATAGGGTCAGATCGGGACCTTTGGCGTTTGATGCCAAGGTCAACGCAATTACCGCGTTGATCAATCTCGGCCGTGTGACGGAAGCGCGGCAGCGTTTGACCCAGGTGCGCAAGCAATTTCCAAACGAGGCGTTGCGGCTTTACCTGCTGGAAGCCGAGTTGCTGTCGAAAACCAAGGACTATGAAGCAGCGTTCGATTTGCTATCGGAGGGTCTGGAAGAGATGCCGGGACAGATGGAGTTGCTGTACTCCCGTGCTCTGGTCGCTGAGCAACTGGACCGCCTCGATAGTCTGGAAGCAGATTTACGCGCCGTTTTGGAAAAGAATCCGGACGATCCCAACGCGCTTAATGCCTTAGGCTATACCTTGGCTGATCGTGGTGACCGTTTGGAGGAAGCCAAGCGATATCTCGAGCGCGCGATCGAGCTCAAGCCCGATGATCCCGCGATCCTGGATAGTTACGGTTGGTTGCAATACCGGTTGGGAAACTATGAAGTAGCACTGGATTATCTGCGGCGCGCCTATGAGTCGGTCGAAGATCCCGAGATCGGGGCGCATCTGGGGGAGGTGTTGTGGGAGTCCGGGCGGTATCAGGAAGCGAAGAAGGTGTGGAAAGAGGCGCTCAAGAAAGATCCAGAGCATGAGGACATGAAGAAAATCAGGGCGAAATATCGGGAAGCGTTCGAATAGCAGACTGTGTACATTTCATACATAAAGAAGGCCAGGTTTGTTTAGGGTTCTTGTTTTTTTGGCGGTCATCGCGTTAGCTGGGTGTGCCGTTTTCGAGAAAGAACCGCCGCGTCCCGCGTTCGATCCGAAAGCCAAGAATTACGACTTGAAAGCCTGGCTCTTAGAAGGGCGAATTGGTGTGCAGACCGCGAACGACGCCTGGCAGGCCAATCTGTTTTGGGAGCACGACGCGGATCAAGATCGTTTGCGGGTTTCGGGACCTTTTAGCCAGGGTATGGTCTCCATCATCTTACAGAAAGACTTGATCTACATTAACGAAGGTGGCGGCGTTACGGAATTGTCCCGTGATCCCGATGCCATGCTAAAGGAGCGGCTCGGTTTTATCGTGCCTCTGTCGAGCCTGCGATACTGGATTGTCGGATTGCCCGATCCGAATCATACCTATACGCCGATCTATAACGAGTCGGGTTCCTTGTTGGGATTTCGGCAGGCAGGTTGGACCCTTCAGTTCCAAAATTTTATGACTGTGGAGGATCGAATCATGCCGCAGAAGATGGCGATTCAAGGCAAGGACGTGAAGCTGAAATTGGTAGCGGATAGCTGGCGCATTAAGGGGTGACAAATGGCGGATGCGGAAGTGCTTCGTCTACCTGCGCCGGCCAAGCTTAATCTAATGCTTAGGATAGTGGGGCGTCGTGACGACGGTTACCACTTGCTTCAAACCGTGTTCCAGTTCATTGATCGTTACGACTGGATTACGCTACATCGCCGGACGGACGGTCTGATTCGGCTGTTGACGCCGCTTCCCGGGGTGCCAGAAGATCAGGATCTCACGGTAAAGACCGCGCATCTTTTGCGCCGGTTTACAGGTGTTCGATACGGGGTTGATATCGAGATCGAAAAAAATCTACCTATGGGAGGGGGATTAGGAGGGGGGAGTTCGGATGCCGCAACGGTGCTGCTGGGCTTGAACGCCTTATGGAAGACGCATTTGCCTTTGCGAGACCTGATGGGTTTGGGGTTGCAGTTGGGCGCTGATGTTCCCGTTTTCGTAAATGGGCGTTCTGCGTGGGCCGAAGGAGTTGGAGAAGTATTGGCCCCGTTCGACCCGCCCGAGCCTTGGTACGTCGTCGTGGTGCCGGCTTGTCATGTGGCTACGGCGCAAATTTTTTCGGCTCCTGGTTTGACACGTAACAATAAACCGATCAAAATAACTGACTTTCTTGCGGGACAGCAGGAAAACCATTGTTTGCCTGTAGTTTCGGAATTGTACCCGGAAGTTAGAGCTGCGTTGTGCAGTCTGGGGCAGTTTGCGCGCGCCAAACTTACGGGCACCGGAGCCTGCGTGTTTGCCGCGTTTCCTGATGAAGCTGGGGCCCGGGCGGCGGCGGTGGCGTTGGAGAGCAACTGGTCCGTGTTTGTTGCGCGGGGACGGAATCGGTCTGCGCTTCATCAGGCGCTGAAACTGGCCTGAAAGGGCCGTCAACGACGTTCATTGGGGCGTAGCCAAGCGGTAAGGCACCGGGTTTTGATCCCGGCATTCCCAGGTTCGAATCCTGGCGCCCCAGCCATAGTGAATCCGATTCGACGTCTCGACCTTGGAGTGTCTTGAATGACAGACGCCTCGTTCATGGTGTTTTCCGGGAATGCCAATCCTGCCTTAGCCGAAGGTATCGTGCGTAAGCTGAATATGCGCTTGGGGATGGCGACCGTAGGGAGATTCATGGACGGCGAAATTGCGGTTGAGATTGAGGAAAATGTCCGTGGGCGCGAAGTTTTTGTGATTCAGTCCACTTGCGCCCCAATCAATGAAAATATCATGGAACTGCTTGTCATGATCGACGCATTTCGTCGGTCGTCGGCATCCGTGATCACGGCGGTGATCCCTTACTATGGGTACGCCCGACAAGATCGTCGGACAAGGTCGGCTAGAGTGCCTATTACGGCAAAGCTGGTCGCCAAGATGATTTGTGCGGCAGGGGCGGATCGAGTATTGACTGTGGACCTGCACGCGGATCAGATCCAGGGCTTTTTCGATGTCCCTGTGGACAATGTCTACGCGTCACCGATTTTGTTGGGGGACGTTTGGCGGCAGAAATATCAGAATCCGATTGTTGTTTCCCCCGATGTTGGCGGGGTGGTGAGAGCTCGGGCATTGGCGAAGCGTCTCGACGATGCTGATTTGGCGATCATCGACAAGCGCCGACCGAGGCCAAACGAAGCCAAGGTCATGAACATCATCGGCGATGTCGAGGGGCGTACCTGCATCATGATCGATGATCTGGTGGACACGGCCGGAACGCTGTGTCAAGCCGCGGCAGCGTTGAAGGAGCATGGTGCTCAGCGGGTGGTTGCGTATTGTACTCATCCAGTGCTGTCCGGGCGTGCAATACAGAATATTGAAGAATCGGTTCTAGATGAATTGGTTGTAACGGATACGATTCCGTTACGCCGTGATGCCCAGCAGTGCCAGAAAATCCGGCAGCTGAGCGTTGCCGAGATGCTGGCGGAGACAATACGTCGTATTGCAGTCGGCGAATCGGTGAGTTCCCTTTATGTAGATTGACGCGCTTTTTTGTTCACTGCTAAGAGTATTTTGGAGAAAGAGATGGTAGGCAGTTTTATATTTGAGGCGGAATCGAGAGCGGGCGTCGGTAAGCGCGAAGCGCGGCGGTTGCGTCGGGCGGGCAAGGTTCCGGCTGTAATGTATGGCGGTGGTGCTGAGCCGATTGGGCTGGTTCTAGATCACAACAAAGTTGTGAAGGGCTTGGAAAATGAGGCGATTTATTCCCATGTTTTAACCATTAAGGTCGATGGTCGGGAAGAAAAAGCCATTTTGAAAGGTTTGCAGAGACATCCGAGCAAGCCTATTGTTATGCACTTAGATTTTCAGCGGGTGAGCGGGAAAGAGAAAATCCGCGTCCACGTGCCTTTGCGCTTTATCAACCAGGATTCCTCGGTTGGTGTAAAGAAGGGTGGCGTGGTTACCCACAACCTGGTTGATGTGGAGGTGGCTTGCACCCCGGATCGTTTGCCCGAATACATTGAAGTTGATCTCGCCCAGGTTGATATCGGTCAGTCGGTCCATCTCTCGGATCTGCAAGTGGCCGAAGGGGTTGAAATTCTCGCTCTTGCGCAGGGGCCTGAACACGACCTGCCAGTGGCGACGATTCAATCTGGCAAGGTTGGCGAAGAGTCCGAAAGTACGGCTGAATAGTTTTTCGGCGGTGGTTGAGTTGGCCGGGAGAGGCTGTTGGGTACCCGGTTTAAATTGGTTGTCGGGTTGGGAAATCCGACCGCTCAATACGAAAAAACCCGGCACAATGCCGGGTTTTGGTTTGTCGACGAGATTGCGGAGACATATGGTGCTGTTTTCAGGGAGGACCGGCGTTTCCAAGGTTTAGTTGCGGCTTTGGAGTTCGGAGGCGGCAGTGTTCTGTTGTTAAAGCCGATGACATTCATGAATCGGAGTGGTCAATCGGTTGCGGCACTGGTCCGGTATTACAAAATCACTGCCGAGGAGATGCTGGTGGCTCATGACGAACTGGACTTTGCGCCCGGTGTGGTCCGGCTGAAGTGTGGCGGCGGCCATGGGGGGCATAACGGTCTAAGGGACCTGATCGACCAGTTGGGGACAGCTGGATTTTGGCGCATACGCATAGGGATCGGTCACCCAGGTAATCGCGATGAGGTCGTGCCGTACGTGCTCGGTAACCCCGGCGCCAACGAGCGGGAGTTGATCTGTCGCGCGATTTCCAGGGTAACAGAATTGTTTCCTGCCATTTTGCGGGGTGAGTTGTCTGCCGTGACCACCCGTCTCCATACCGATTCACAGAGATGATGTGTGCCGAATATTGACACCGGCGATCTAATGCCGAATAATGCACTCCTTAACCCTTGGAGGGGTTCCCGAGCGGTCAAAGGGATCAGACTGTAAATCTGACGGCTATGCCTTCGAAGGTTCGAATCCTTCCCCCTCCACCAAATTAGGTTTTGTGCGGGTGTAGTTCAGTGGTAGAACCTCAGCCTTCCAAGCTGATGGCGTGGGTTCGATTCCCATCACCCGCTCCAGCAAAATAGGCGGCGGATTTCTTGCCCATATAGCTCAGTCGGTAGAGCACTTCCTTGGTAAGGAAGAGGTCACCGGTTCAAGTCCGGTTATGGGCTCCAGTATAGATATATCGGCAATCAGATTAAGGGGTATCGGCGGATGTCCAAAGAGAAATTTACGCGCACGAAGCCGCATGTGAATGTGGGGACGATTGGTCATGTGGACCATGGGAAGACGACGCTGACGGCGGCCTTGACGAAGGTGGGAGCGGAGCGCTTTGGTGGAGAGTTCAAGGCCTATGATCAAATTGATGCGGCGCCGGAAGAGCGTGCGCGCGGTATCACGATTGCGACGGCGCATGTGGAGTATGAGTCGCCGAACCGGCACTATGCCCATGTTGATTGCCCTGGGCATGCGGACTATGTGAAGAACATGATCACGGGTGCGGCGCAGATGGATGGAGCGATTTTGGTGGTATCGGCAGCGGACGGTCCGATGCCGCAGACGCGGGAGCACATACTGTTGGCGCGTCAGGTGGGTGTGCCGTACATCGTGGTCTTTCTGAACAAGGTGGACATGGTGGACGACCCGGAGCTGTTGGAATTGGTTGAGATGGAGGTGCGCGAGCTGTTGTCGAAGTACGATTTTCCGGGGGACGACACACCGATTGTACGAGGCTCGGCATTGAAGGCGTTGGAAGGGGATCGGAGTGAGATTGGGGTGCCGGCGATTGTGAAGCTGGTGGAAGCGCTGGATGCGTACATACCGGAGCCGAAGCGCGACGTTGACAAGCCGTTCCTGATGCCGATTGAAGACGTATTTTCGATCTCGGGTCGTGGTACGGTGGTGACGGGTCGGATTGAACGCGGCAAGATCAAGGTAGGTGATGAGATCTCGATTGTGGGGCTTCGGGAGACGACGAAGACTACGTGTACGGGTGTTGAGATGTTCCGCAAGCTTCTGGATGAAGGGGTAGCGGGAGACAATGTTGGGGTGCTGTTGCGTGGCACCAAGCGGGAAGAAGTGGAGCGTGGTCAGGTTTTGGCGGCGCCGAACACGATTACGCCGCACACGCATTTTGAGGCGGAGATTTACGTATTGTCGAAGGAGGAGGGTGGACGTCATACGCCATTTTTCAACGGTTATCGGCCGCAGTTTTATTTCCGGACGACGGATGTGACGGGAGCGGTGGAGTTACCGGAAGGCGTGGAGATGGTGATGCCCGGTGACAATGTGAAGATCACGGTGAAATTGATTGCGCCGATCGCGATGGAGGAAGGTTTGCGCTTTGCGGTTCGTGAAGGCGGTCGGACCGTCGGAGCCGGCGTCGTATCCAAGATTTTGGAGTAAAGTGTGTCCCCGCATCTAGCAATGCGGGGCGCTCATCAAATCGGCAGAGTATATAGGTCAGTAGCTCAATTGGTAGAGCAGCGGTCTCCAAAACCGCAGGTTGGGGGTTCGAGTCCCTCCTGGCCTGCCATCTTTGTTACAAGATAACTTCTTTTTTCTGGTTGGAATGTTCATGGCTGCTCGAGCAGAGTCAGGTTCCTCGTTTATCGATACGGCGAAGCTCGTGCTCGCAATCGGCTTGTTGATCGCCGGAGTAGTCGGTTTTTACTACTTCTCCCAGCAGTCTTTGTTGTATCGGGTGTTGGGTGTCGTCGGTTTGTCGATTGCCTCGATCGCAATGATTTTAACCACACCACTCGGGAAAAGCTTTTGGGGTTTTTTGAAAGAAGCTAGGGTTGAGGTCAGAAAAGTGGTGTGGCCGACCCGTCAAGAGACCGTTCAGGCAACATTGATCGTTGTGGCTCTGGTTTTCTTGGTTGGTCTAATGCTGTGGCTGTTCGACATGTTCCTGTTCTGGGTGATCAGTCAGCTGACTGGTCAGGGAGCGTAGCATGGCATTGCGCTGGTACGTGGTGCATGCGTATTCCAATTTCGAGAACCAGGTAAAGCGTTCTCTAGAGGAGAGAATTAAGCGGTCGGGCCTTGAGCGTTATTTCGGCAAGATACTTGTTCCCACGGAAGAGGTTGTTGAGATGCGTATGGGGCAACAGAGGAAGAGCGAGCGCAAGTTCTTTCCGGGATACGTTCTTGTTCAGATGGAGCTGAACGACGAAACCTGGCATCTCGTTAAAGAGGTTCCGCGCGTGCTGGGTTTTATCGGTGGGACCTCGGATCGACCAGCGCCGATATCGGATCAGGAGGCCGAAGCGATATTGAGTCGGGTCGAAGAGGGTGCGACGAAACCGAAGCCAAAGGTGCTCTTTGAGGTAGGAGAGGTCGTGCGAGTCATTGAAGGTCCTTTTAAGGACTTTAATGGCGTGGTGGAAGAGGTCAATTATGAGAAAAATAAGCTTCGGGTATCCGTTTTAATTTTCGGTCGGTCGACACCAGTAGAGCTCGATTTCGGTCAGGTCGAAAAGGCTTAGCCGCTTTTCATAGTTTCCACACCGCGTGGTCCGCGGGTAGGGGAGCCTAAAGGCGTAATCACCCACCAGGAGTAATTCATGGCAAAGAAAATAACCGCTTATATCAAGCTTCAGGTGAAGGCTGGCGAAGCGAATCCCAGTCCTCCTGTAGGGCCTGCGCTCGGTCAAAGGGGCGTAAATATCATGGAGTTTTGCAAAGCATTCAATGCCCATACACAGGGCATGGAAAAAGGATTGCCCATACCGGTCATCATCACGGTATATAGCGACCGTAGTTTTACGTTCGTCACGAAAACGCCGCCGGCCTCGGTCTTGTTGAAAAAGGCGCTTGGTTTGGAGAAAGGTAGCAGCAACCCGAATACCAATAAAGTTGGAACGGTGACGCGTGAGCAGCTGGCCCAAATCGCTGCTATGAAGAGGCCGGATTTGACCGCGGCGGATATGGAAGCGGCGATTCGTACGATCGCCGGCAGCGCGCGTAGCATGGGGCTTAACGTGGAGGGGGTCTAATGGCAAAGTTGAGCAAGCGTGCGAGGGCGATCAAAGAGAGACTCCAAGCGGGAAAGCTCTATACTGCCGAGGAGGCTTTTGCCGTTTTGAAAGAGCTTTCGACGGTAAAGTTCGTCGAGTCGGTCGATGTTAGCGTAAATCTAGGAGTTGATCCGAGGAAGTCCGACCAAGCCGTTCGCGGTGCTACCGTGTTGCCTCATGGTACCGGAAAAACAGTTCGGGTAGCGGTGTTCGCGCAAGGTGCGAATGCTGATGCGGCGAGAGAAGCCGGGGCGGATATCGTCGGTATGGACGATCTGGCTGCTCAAGTAAAGGCAGGAGAGCTCAATTTTGACGTTGTGATAGCAGCGCCAGACGCAATGCGGGTCGTGGGGCAGTTGGGTCAGATTCTCGGGCCACGTGGACTCATGCCGAACCCGAAAGTGGGTACGGTGACTCCAGATGTCGCAGCGGCGGTAAGAAACGCGAAGGGAGGACAAGTCCGTTATCGAACCGATAAACGCGGCATTATTCACTGTTCGATCGGTAAAGTGAACTTTGATGTCGTGGCCTTGAAAGAGAATCTCGAGGCTCTGATATCCGACATTAAGAAGGCTAAGCCTTCTACGTCAAAGGGCGTTTATTTGAAGAAAATCACAGTATCTTCCACCATGGGGCCCGGGTTGCAGATTGATCACGGGACTCTGGCGGCATAGTTGAAACAGACTTTGGGTTGCCGGTACTGCCGGTAACCGTCAAAGACCGCGGGTGCGCCTTGTGCGCTTAATCGACAAAGCCCGCGCAGACGGTGTACTGAAGCCGTTATCGGTGAAAGGAGCCGTTTTTTGGGACGTCCTGAAACAGGATGTTTTGTTGGCTCTGAATGGTTCCCAACTGTTCAGACTTCTACCGGAGGTATTTAAGTGGCGCTAAGACTCGATGACAAGAAAGCCGTCGTCGCAGAAGTCGCTGCTGTTGCCGCTCGAGCTCACTCTGCAGTGGCTGCAGAGTATCGTGGGTTAACCGTTTCTGAATTGACTGACCTTCGCAAAGTTGCGCGTGAATCCGGTGTTTATCTAAGGGTGATCAAGAATACCCTGGCCCGTAGGGCCATTGAAGGCACCGAGTTTGCTTGCATGAAGGATGGTCTGGTCGGCCCGTTGATCCTGGCTTTTTCCATGGAAGATCCAGGGTCGGCTGCGCGCGTTGTTCAGGATTTCTCGAAGCAGCACGAGAAGCTTGTTGTAAAGCTGGTTGCTGTAGGGGGAAAACTTTACGGCGCATCGGAGATCGATCGGTTAGCCAAGCTCCCGACGAAAGAACAAGCTTTGGCTATGTTGATGGGCGTGATGAAAGCGCCGATCGAGAAGTTCGTGAGAACTCTAGCGGAGCCTCACGCAAAGCTGGTACGGACGGTGGCGGCAATACGCGATCAAAAGCAGGCAGCATAAGCAACAAGCTTTACTTTTGGAGTATTTCGATGGCTGTATCTAAAGAAGATATTTTGGAAACCATTGCCAATATGACGGTGATGGAGGTGGTGGATCTGATTTCCGCCATGGAAGAAAAATTCGGCGTGTCGGCGGCGGCTGCGGTAGCCGTGGCTGCACCGGCAGCAGCAGCGGCGGCACCGGCGGCCGAAGAAAAGACCGAATTCGACGTCGTTATGACGAGCTTCGGCGATAACAAGGTGAACGTGATCAAAGTGATCCGTGCTATCACCGGTTTGGGCTTGAAAGAAGCCAAAGACCTTGTGGAAGGTGTTCCATCGACCGTCAAGGAGGGAGTCAGTAAGCAAGAAGCCGAAGATATCAAGAAACAGTTGGTCGAAGCCGGCGCAGCAGTTGAAATTAAATAATTGTTGCGTGGCCTGAACCAAGTCGATCCCTTTGAGGCTGGCAGCTTTTGGCTGCCGGCCTTTTGGCGCTTGCAACGATCTATTGTAAAAGTGTAGCTCGCCCCCGGGCGGCGAGCAGTTGAGGCTTACAGTGCAACCAAGTCGCTGGCCGAATTACTTCTACCGTCCTATGTCTAATTTTAATCTGCAAGTGGTCATCCGAGTCTTCTAATCCCTCTTAGAGATTGTGGTTATTTCGTTTGAATACTTAAGGTAAGGAACCACTATGGCCTACTCTTTCACCGAGAAAAAACGCATTCGTAACAGTTTTGGCAAGCGTCGTGAAGTACTTGAAGTTCCCTATCTTTTAGCAACACAGGTCGATTCATACAAGAGATTTCTCCAGGCCGATGTTCCTCCCAGTAAACGCGTCGACGAGGGGTTGCATGCCGCGTTAAAGTCGGTATTTCCGATCGAGAGCCATACTGGGCATGCCGTTTTAGAATACGTAAGTTACTCTCTGGGCGAGCCCACGTTCGATGTCAAAGAATGTCAGCAGCGCGGTGCCAATTACGCGGCACCCTTGCGGGTGTTAGTGCGATTGGTGATCTACGACCGCGACGCGCCGGCGAGCGCAAAGGTCGTGAAGGATATCAAAGAGCAGGAAATTTACATGGGCGAAATTCCGCTCATGACTGAGACGGGTACTTTCATCATTAACGGAACGGAACGTGTTATTGTCTCGCAATTGCATCGTTCGCCGGGTGTGTTTTTCGATCACGACCGCGGTAAAACCCACTCGTCCGGAAAGCTGTTGTTTAACGCCCGGATCATCCCTTATCGGGGGTCCTGGCTCGACTTCGAGTTCGATCACAAAGACTGCGTTTACGTACGAATAGACCGTCGGAGAAAGTTGCCGGCTACTGTTCTCTTGCGGGCTCTCGGCTACGACAACGAAGAGATCATCAAGCTGTTTTTCGAAACCAATCGTTTTTCGTTCACCGAACATGGGATTTTGCTTGACCTGATTCCCGAGCGTCTGCGCGGCGATATCGCCAGCTTCGATATCAAAGTTGATGGGCAGACGATTGTCGAGAAAGGGCACAGAATCACGGCTCGACACATTCGACAGATGGATAAAGCTGGGCTCAAGCAACTGGCTGTGCCGAGGGATTACCTCTATGGCAAGATTCTCGCGCATAATGTGATCGCTCCGAGTACAGGAGAGTTGGTGGCCAAGGTGAACGACGAGATCACGGAGGATCTTCTGAACCGTATCATTGCAGCCGGTATCGAGGCCATCGATACGTTGTACATCAACGATCTAGACCGCGGGCCATATATTTCGAATGCCATGCGGATCGATACAACCGAGACCCAGCTCGATGCGTTGGTGGAAATCTATCGCATGATGCGGCCCGGCGAGCCGCCCGCTAAAGAGGCTGCTCAGACGCTGTTCGATAACCTTTTCTTCTCGCCCGATCGATACGACCTGTCGCCGGTTGGCAGGATGAAGTTCAATCGCCGGCTCGGGCGCTCGGAGATCACGGGACCGGGCGTGCTGACCAAAGAAGACATCATTGATGTCCTTAAGGAACTCATCAATATTCGAAACGGCATTGGGACGGTCGACGATATCGACCATTTGGGCAACCGCCGTGTCCGCTCCGTCGGGGAAATGGTCGAAAATCAATTCCGGCTGGGGCTTGTCCGTGTCGAGCGCGCGGTCAAGGAGCGCCTGTCTATGGCCGACGCCGAGAACCTGATGCCGCAGGAAATCATCAATGCGAAACCTGTTGCAGCATCTATCAAAGAGTTCTTCGGTTCGAGCCAGTTGTCGCAGTTCATGGATCAGAACAACCCATTGTCCGAAGTGACCCACAAGCGCAGGGTTTCGGCCCTGGGGCCGGGTGGCCTCGCTCGGGAGCGCGCGGGTTTCGAGGTGCGCGACGTTCACACAACCCACTATGGACGTGTCTGCCCCATTGAAACGCCGGAAGGACCGAATATCGGCCTCATCAATTCATTGGCGGTTTACGCTCGCACCAATGAATACGGATTTCTCGAGACTCCATACCGTAAGGTAGTCAACGGTGTCGTCACCGACGAGATCGAGTATCTGTCCGCCATCGAAGAGGGCAAATATTTCATCGCTCAGGCGAGCGCAAAAGTCGATGAAAACGGCCGCTTGGTCGATGATTTGGTTTCTTGCCGGCATAAAGATGAATTCACCCTCGCGTCGGCCGATCAAATCAATTACATGGACGTGTCGTCACGCCAGATCGTGTCGGTCGCGGCATCGTTGATTCCATTCCTGGAGCACGACGACGCCAACCGGGCATTGATGGGATCCAACATGCAGCGCCAGGCCGTACCGACACTGCGGACCGAGAAACCCTTGGTCGGTACAGGCATGGAGCGCATCGTCGCTCGGGATTCGGGGGTGACGGTCATTGCTAAGCGTGGTGGGACAGTCGAATTCGTCGATGCCAGCCGCATCGTCGTGCGCGTGAACGACGACGAGACCGAAGCGGGCGTGCCGGGTGTGGATATCTACAATCTGACCAAATATACGCGCTCGAACCAGAACACGTGCATCAACCAAAAGCCGCTGGTGAAGCTGGGTGACAGAGTCGCGAAAGGCGACATCCTCGCCGATGGACCGTCTACTGACATGGGCGAGCTAGCCTTGGGTCAAAACCTTCTTGTCGCGTTCATGCCCTGGAACGGATACAACTTCGAGGACTCTATTCTGATTTCGGAACGGGTGGTACAGGACGATCGTTTCACGACCATCCACATCGAGGAAAAAACCTGCGTTGCTCGCGATACCAAACTCGGGCCTGAAGAAATTACCGCTGACATACCCAACGTAGGCGAAGCCGCGCTGGCCAAGCTGGACGAATCCGGGATCGTCTATATCGGCGCCGAGGTAAAGGCAGGCGATATCCTGGTGGGCAAGGTCACACCCAAAGGCGAGACCCAGCTGACCCCCGAGGAAAAACTGCTTCGGGCTATTTTCGGAGAAAAAGCGTCGGACGTAAAAGACACGTCCTTGCGTGTACCGTCCGGTATGGATGGCACCGTCATTGACGTTCAAGTGTTTACCCGCGACGGCGTTAAAAAGGACGACAGGGCGAAGCAGATCGAGCAGGCGGAGATCGAGCGGGTCAAGAAGGATCTGAACGACCAGTTGCGGATCATCGAGAAGGACTTTTACCAGCGTGTGGAGCAGATGCTGCTGGGAAAAACGGCTGAATCGGGCCCGAACAGACTGCGCTCCGGAGACGTGATTACCCGAGAGTACCTGGATGGATTGAAACAGTCCCAATGGCTTGAGATTCGCTTACAAGATGAAGACTTGAACGTTCAACTCGAAGCCATCGCCGAGCAGATTGCTCAGCAGCGCGAAGAGATGAACAAGCGGCTGGAAGAGAAAAAGAAGAAGATCGCGATGGGCGACGATTTGCCGCCCGGTGTTTTGAAGATGGTCAAGGTCTACCTGGCCGTCAAGCGTCGAATCCAGCCGGGCGACAAGATGGCGGGGCGTCACGGTAACAAGGGCGTCATATCCCAAATCGTGCCGGTTGAGGATATGCCTTATCTCGCGGATGGAACCCCGGTGGACATCGTGCTCAATCCGCTTGGCGTGCCTTCCCGGATGAATGTCGGCCAGGTGTTGGAGACCCATCTAGGCTGGGCGGCCAAAGGTTTGGGACTGAAGATCGGCAAAATGCTGGATGCGAAGGCCAAGATCGAGGAAATCCGTCAGTTCTTGAAGGAGATTTATAACTGTAGCGGTAAGAAAGAAGACCTGGATGAGCTGTCCGACAGCGAGATTCTCGAACTCGCAGCCAATCTCCGCGAAGGGGTGCCCATGGCCACACCAGTTTTCGATGGCGCCAGCGAGGAAGATATCAAGACTATGCTGCGCCTCGCGGATCTCCCCGAAAGCGGTCAGACCTGGTTGATCGACGGACGTACCGGCGAAGTCTTCGATAGGCCCGTCACGGTCGGCTATATGTACATGCTTAAGCTCAACCACTTGGTCGACGACAAAATGCACGCCCGTTCCACCGGCCCGTATAGCCTGGTTACCCAGCAACCTTTGGGCGGCAAGGCCCAGTTTGGCGGCCAGCGCTTCGGAGAAATGGAAGTCTGGGCGCTAGAAGCGTACGGCGCGGCTTATACCCTCCAGGAGATGCTCACGGTCAAGTCGGACGACGTCACCGGGCGCACCAAGATCTATAAGAACATTGTCGATGGTGACCATCGCATGGAGGCGGCCATGCCCGAGTCGTTCAACGTCTTGATCAAAGAGATTCGTTCCCTGGGTATCAACATCGAGTTGGAACAGGACTAATAGGCTAGCGGCTGAATCCGGACCTTCAGACGGTCCAGATTGGCAGAACCGACTTTAGGAGAACCTCTGTGAAAGATCTCATCAACTTCTTAAAGCGTCAAAACCAGGCGGAAGAGTTCGATAGCATCCGCATCAGTCTTGCTTCGCCCGATATGATTCGGTCCTGGTCTTACGGGGAAGTGAAAAAGCCCGAAACGATCAACTATCGTACCTTCAAGCCCGAGCGAGATGGTTTGTTCTGCGCAAAGATATTCGGTCCGGTCAGTGATTATGAATGTCTTTGCGGGAAGTACAAACGCCTGAAACATCGTGGGGTCATATGCGAAAAGTGCGGCGTTGAAGTCACGTTGTCTAAAGTTCGCCGTGAGCGCATGGGCCATATCGAACTGGCCAGCCCGGTCGCACATATTTGGTTTCTGAAATCGCTGCCTTCCCGCATCGCGTTGCTGCTCGACATGACCCTGCGTGAGATCGAGCGCGTGCTCTACTTCGAGTCCTACGTGGTTATCGATCCTGGTATGACCCCTCTCACGCGCGGTCAGCTGTTGACCGAAGAGGAGTATCAGCAGGCTGTGCAGCAGCACGGCGATGAGTTCGTCGCGAAGATGGGAGCCGAGGCGATCTACGAGATGCTGAAGACTATGGACCTCCACAAGGAGGTTGCCAAGCTTCGCGAAGAGATCGATTCGACCAACTCGGAAACGAAAATCAAGAAGCACACCAAGCGTCTAAAGGCGATCGAGTCCTTGATCTCATCCAACAACCGGCCAGAGTGGATGATTCTGACGGTGTTGCCAGTGTTGCCGCCGGAGTTGCGTCCGCTCGTTCCCCTCGACGGTGGCCGTTTCGCCACCTCGGATTTGAACGACCTGTACCGTCGAGTGATCAACCGCAACAATCGCCTGAAACGGCTGCTCGATCTCAATGCGCCGGATATTATCGTGCGCAATGAGAAACGCATGCTTCAGGAAGCGGTCGACGCCCTGCTCGACAACGGCCGCCGCGGGCGCGCCATAACCGGCTCGAACAAGCGTCCGCTGAAATCGCTGGCCGACATGATCAAGGGAAAACAGGGGCGTTTCCGCCAAAACCTGCTGGGAAAACGCGTGGACTATTCCGGCCGTTCGGTCATCGTGGTTGGTCCTACCCTGAAGCTGCACCAGTGCGGCTTGCCGAAGAAAATGGCGCTTGAATTGTTCAAGCCGTTCATCTTCAGCAAACTTCAGTTCCGCGGGCTTGCGACCACAATCAAGGCCGCCAAGAAGATGGTAGAAAAGGAAAGCCCGGAGGTCTGGGATATCCTCGACGAGGTGATCCGCGAACACCCGGTTTTGCTGAACCGTGCGCCTACCTTGCACAGGCTCGGTATTCAAGCGTTCGAACCGATACTGATCGAAGGCAAGGCGATCCAGTTGCATCCGCTGGTTTGTACGGCCTTCAACGCCGACTTCGACGGCGATCAGATGGCGGTCCATGTTCCGCTTTCTTTGGAAGCGCAACTGGAAGCCCGCACCTTGATGATGGCGACGAACAACATACTATCGCCGGCCAACGGCGAGCCCATCATCAATCCGACCCAAGATGTGGTGTTGGGGCTCTATTACATGAGCCGCGAGCGGCTCAATGCCAAGGGAACCGGCATGGTTTTTGCTGATGTGGCTGAGGTTCAGCGCGCATTCCAAACCAAGGCTGTCGACATCCACGCTCGGGTGAACGTCCGTATAGAGGAGACCACTTTTGGGGAAAACGGCGAGAAAAAGACTGTCCGTAAACGGGTCGACACCGTCGTAGGACGCGCCCTGATTTGGACCATCGTACCGGAGGGAATTCCGTTCGACATGGTCAATCAGGATATGACCAAAAAGGCGATTTCCAAGCTGATCAATCACTGCTATCGCACTTTGGGTATCAAAGCTACGGTCGTATTTGCCGATCAGCTGATGTACCTCGGCTTTTCTCACGCGACACGCGCCGGTATCTCTTTCGGTGTCGACGATATGGCCATCCCGACCCGGAAGGAAGAAATCATCGCGGCCGCGGAACAGGAGGTGAAGGAAATCCAGAACCAGTACGCTTCTGGCCTGGTGACTGACGGGGAACGCTACAACAAAGTGGTTGATATCTGGTCTCATGCGAACGACCAGGTCGCCAAGGTGATGATGGAAGGATTGGGTACGGAAAAAGTTGAGTTACCGGACGGGCGAATCGCAGAACAGAAGTCGTTCAACTCGATCTTCATGATGGCCGACTCCGGCGCGCGCGGTTCAGCGGCACAGATCCGCCAGTTGTCCGGTATGCGCGGCCTTATGGCGAAACCGGACGGGTCGATCATCGAGACGCCCATTACCGCCAACTTCCGGGAAGGATTGGACGTTCTTCAATACTTTATCTCGACACACGGCGCTCGCAAGGGTCTCGCCGATACCGCACTCAAGACTGCAAACTCGGGTTATCTCACGCGCCGGCTTGTCGATGTCGCCCAGGATTTGGTCGTCACCGAAGAGGATTGCGGTACCACTGACGGTTTGCTTATGTCGCCTCTGATCGAAGGCGGCGATGTGGTCGAGCCGCTGGCGGAGCGGGTGCTCGGGCGCGCATTGGCTGAAGATGTCAGAGATCCGTCGACTCAGGAATTGCTTTTGACCGCCGGCACGATTCTCGACGAACACGCGGTAAGTATCCTAGAGGCCCATAGCGTCGATAACGTCCGCGTACGTTCGGTCATCTGCTGCCAGACTCGTTACGGCGTTTGTGCGACCTGCTACGGGCGCGATCTGGGACGCGGGCATAAGGTCAATATCGGGGAGGCCATCGGGGTCATCGCAGCCCAGTCGATCGGCGAACCCGGCACCCAGCTGACCATGCGTACCTTCCATATCGGTGGTGCGGCATCACGGTCCGCAGCCATCAGCAACGTGGAGGTCAAGTCCTCGGGGACGATCAAGTTGACCAATCTGAAGACAGTCGTCAACAAAGACGGCAATTTGGTCGCTGTCTCGCGTTCCGGTGAAGTGAGCGTGATCGACGAGCACGGACGTGAGCGTGAACGCTACAAGATTCCGTACGGCGCCGTTCTATCGGTGCGGGAGGGCAGCCAGGTCAAAGCAGGTCAGGTCGTGGTGAATTGGGATCCCCATACCCACCCGGTTGTGACCGAAGTCAAAGGATATGCCAAGCTGGTGGATTTCATCGAAGGTGTCACGGTTCGCGAGCAATCGGACGAAGTGACCGGTTTGAGCTCCATGGTGGTCATCGATCCCAAACAGAGGGGCAGTGCGGGCAAGGATTTGCGGCCGATGGTCAAGCTGGTCGACGAGCAGGGGAACGATATTCGGATTCCAGCGACCGATATCGCGGCTCAATACTTCCTGCCGGCCGGAGCCATTATCGGTATTCGCGATGGCGATTTGGTACAAGTGGGCGATGTCCTGGCGAGGATTCCTCAGGAGTCGAGCAAGACCCGCGACATTACTGGTGGTCTGCCTCGGGTCGCAGACTTGTTCGAGGCGCGCAAGACAAAGGATCCCGCAATCTTGGCGGAGGCGACCGGTACCGTCAGTTTCGGCAAAGAGACCAAAGGCAAGCGCCGTATCATCATCACCGATGCTCACGGCAATCAGCATGAGGTGCTCATCCCGAAATGGCGTCACATCACGGTGTTCGAGGGCGAGCATGTGGAACAGGGGGAAACGATTGCCGAAGGCGATCTCACACCGCATGATATCCTGCGGCTACGCGGAGTCGCCGAGCTGGCGTCGTATTTGGTGAAGGAAATTCAGGACGTTTACCGCTTGCAGGGCGTTAAGATCAACGATAAGCACATCGAGGTCATCATTCGCCAGATGTTGCGTAAGGTCGAAATAACCGATCCCGGCGATACCGCATTCCTGAAGGGTGAGCAGGTCGACCGGGCACGGGTTCTGGAAGAGAACGACAGGATCGAGGCCGAAGGTAAGATTCCGGCGTGCTATGAGCCGGTGCTCTTGGGTATTACGAAAGCCTCGCTGTCCACCGAGTCGTTCATTTCCGCTGCATCCTTCCAGGAAACCACCCGTGTTCTGACGGAAGCAGCCATCCGCGGGATGAGCGACAAGCTGCTTGGGTTGAAGGAAAACGTCATCGTTGGCCGCTTGATTCCCGCCGGAACCGGCTTGGCCTATCATCTGGACCGCAAACGCCGAGCCAAACTGGCCGAGGGTGAGGAAGTCGAGGCAACAAGCGCTATCAACGCTGGCGATGTGGAAGAGGCCTTGAAGCAGGCGCTAAGCATGTAATAAGACATGCTTCGAAGCGGCGAGCCGGTCGTGTCGACTCGCCGCTTTTTGTATCCAACAATTGTCAAATAGTGATTAATGGGTAATATAATCCGCTTAATTTTCGAGGTTCTTGGAATCCTCCAACTTATGGCGCCCGGTTCAATCCGGGTTTTTGCTGTCTAGGTGGGGGCAATCCATCGCGGCACCTTTTCGCTAGTTTGATAAGTCCATAGATTCGTGGAGCAAAATTAATGAAAACTATAAGTTTGTCTGGCCTGATGGTTGCCGGTTTGCTTGGCGCGTTGATCGTTCCGAGCGTCAATGCGGCGGGAGACCCGGAAGCCGGAAGGACGAAATTTTACACCTGTGAGGGATGTCACGGCGTAGCCGGTTACACGAACGTCTACCCCAGCTATCACGTGCCGCGCATTGGTGGGCAGCACGCCGATTATGTCGTCTCAGCGTTGAAAGCTTACCGCTCTGGACAGCGCACTCATGGCAGCATGCTCGGAAATGCTGCCAACATGACCGATCAGGATATCGAAGACATCGCCGCTTATGTGTCAAGATTCCGCTCCATGAACGCCGCTTTGCCTGTGACTGGAAATCCCTCGGTCGGTCAGGGCAAATCCGAAAGCTGCGGGGCGTGCCACGGAGAAGATGGCAATACGACGGATCCGAATTTCCCGCGTCTCGCTGGACAATACGAGAGCTATCTTATTAAAGCCTTGCAGGATTATAAGTCCGGCGCCCGAAAAAATCCGATCATGAATGGAATCGCAGAGGGACTGTCGGAGGAAGACATGAGAGACATCGCTGCCTATTATGCAAGTCAGAAAAAAGGCTTGACCATCGTCGAAGACTAGTCCGGCTCAATCGCCGGTCTTGGATCGTTTGCAATCGTTTTCTTTTCTTTCACTTGCCGAAGATGCACGCTTCGGCAAGTCCTCCCCGCGTAGTAAAGGTGACGAGTATTCCCGGTGGGCCACGGTTACACGGTAGGCGAGAATTAGACGCCACCAGTCCTGTGTCGTTGATCGAGTTCCGCCGCTCGTCGATTCCCATTCGTTCAGATGATTTCCGAAGATTGAGAGCCTCACGATGCGATTCGGCACCTTGGTCCTCTTGCTGGCGCTTTCTGCTGCTGTTTCCGGCGCAGAGGCACAACCCGCCGTGCGGGAAAGAGCCATCATGGGATGGCTGGAGTCCGTGTTTCTCAAGCCTTGGAACGTTCGCATGACGGCGAAACTGGATACCGGGGCTAAAACATCATCCCTTCATGCCGACGATATCAAACACTTTACAAAAAATGGGCAGGAGTGGGTGCGCTTCACGCTGACCGGAAGCGATGATGAAAAATCCATCATCGTTGAACGTCCTTTAATCCGCACAGTGTACATCAAGGAGCGCAAGTCGCGCGCGACGAAGCGCGATGTCGTGAGTTTGCAGTTGTGCAAGAACGGCAGAGATTATGAAACAGAGTTCACTCTGGTGGACCGGAGCAATTTCAATTATCCGGTGCTTCTTGGTCGGAGTTTCCTCAAAGACGTGGCTCTGGTCGACGCGGCAGATACCTTTTTGTATAAAGCGGATAGCGACCCCTGTGTATCCGGCGTTTCCGACAGAGAGAAAAAACAATAACTATACTGTTCGACCGTCGCCCTGAACGTAGGACTAATCCTTGCGGAACCTGCACGTTAAGATGCTGGCGTTGGTCCTAGTGACCATCGGCGTTTCGCTGTGTTGGTACAAGGTAACCCGACTCGGTTTGCCTTTGCTGCCTACAGAGCAGGCGGAAGTGTGGACCGTAGAGGCGCGCATCGAATTCAAGGCGAAGAGGGATACGCCGGTGAAGGTGCATTTCTCCATTCCTCGCTCTCCCGTCGGCTACACGGTCGTCGACGAAAACTTCGTGTCCAGCAACTATGGTCTTACGACCGAAGATGACGGGACGCAGCGTTTCGCCGAATGGGCGGTACGCCGGGTTAAGGGCTATCAAGTGCTTTACTACCGCATCAATTTGGCGCGTGACCCGATGGCGGCAGCGCCGCCGACCATCACTTCGGCGCCCGAGGTGCAGGTACCCGAATTTCCGGAGTTGATGCGTTCCGCGGCGCAGGCCGTGCTCGACGAGGTGCGCAGCAAGTCGGCCGATGCCGTTACTTTCGCCCGCGAGCTGTTGCTGCGTCTCAATGCACCAACGCCCGACCCCAACGTCGTTTTGCTGAGGCAAAACATTCAGGTTTCCGAAGACTGGGTTCGCCGCATCGTGAACTTGCTGGCCGCGGCGAATATCCCTGCGCGCATGACGCATGTTCTAATTCTCAGGGACGGTATCAGCCACGGCGCCTTGACGCCTTGGCTGGAGGTTTTCGACGGTGCCGGTTGGCTACCGTTCGGCCCGGAAACGGGGGAGGCCGGATTTCCCAAAGAAGCCATCGTGTGGCACATGGGAGATTCTCCGGTGCTCGAAGTTTCGGGGGGCAAACATGCCAAAGTCGAATACTCTGTGCGAAAGCACACTCAGGATATGACGCTGGTAGCCGAGCAGCGGGCACGGCAGATGGGCTCGCGCATCATGGAGTTTTCGCTGTTCAGCCTTCCGGTGCAAACGCAGAACGTCTACCGCGTCTTGCTTTTGGTGCCGGTAGGCGCGTTTTTCATCGTGTTCCTGCGCAATGTCATCGGGATCAAGACATTCGGAACCTTCATGCCTGTTCTGATCGCCCTCGCTTTCCGGGAGACCGAACTGCTCTGGGGTGTAACGCTTTTCTGCGTGCTCGTGGCGTCCGGACTTCTCATTCGATTTTATCTCGAATACCTGAAGCTACTCTTGGTTCCGCGCTTGGCCTCGGTGCTGATCATCGTCATTTTGCTGATGGCGGCGATCAGTTTGTTCAGTCATAAATTAGGCATAGATCGCGGTCTTTCGATCGCCCTGTTCCCGATGGTGATCTTGGCCATGACGATAGAAAGGATGTCTCTGGTTTGGGAAGAGGCGGGGCCGGCCGAGGCCTTGAAGCAGGGATTCGGAAGTCTTCTCGTCGCCTCGCTCGCCTATCTCATCATGAGCAGCGAGACGCTCGGACATCTGGTCTTCGTCTTCCCGGAAATGCTCCTGGTGGTGTTGGCTATGACCTTGATGCTAGGGCGCTATACCGGATATCGCCTGACCGAATTATGGCGTTTCAGGGCGGCTTTGAGACGGTAAGCATATGGGATTCTGGAAAATTCGATTACCCTGGGAGCGCCTGCGCAGCCTCGGGATTATGGGAATGAACGAGCGCAATGCCGATTTCATACTTCCCTACAATCCTCGTCGAAATTTCCCCTTAGTCGACGACAAATCCAAGACCAAGGCGCTCGCCCTGAGCGCCGGTATCGCCGTTCCGAATTTGTACGGAATCGTCGAAATTGAGCACCAGATCGAGAAATTGCCGGAAATTCTCGGCCCGTACGAGGATTTCGTCATAAAACCGGCGCATGGCAGCGGAGGCGAGGGAATCCTGATCGTCGTCGGCCGCCAAAACGGCCGGCATCGAAAGGCCAACGGTATTCTGGTCAGCACCGATGAGGTCGGGCACCACATTTCCAACATCTTGAGCGGCATGTACAGTCTGGGCGGCTTGCCCGATTCGGCGCTGATCGAGTATCGGGTCAAATTTGATCCGATGTTCGAAACGATCAGCTATCAGGGAGTTCCGGACATTCGAACGATCGTGTTCCGAGGAGTACCGATCCTGGCTATGATGCGTCTGCCGACTCGCTTGTCCGACGGCAAGGCGAATCTTCACCAGGGGGCCATCGGGGTCGGGATAGACTTGGCGAACGGTCGAACGTTTTCCGGTGTCTGGCGCGACACGCCCATCGACCAGCATCCGGATACGGGCGGGAAGCTCGCCGGGCTGGAAATTCCGTACTGGAGCGAAATTCTTGGGCTGACAGCGCGCTGTCACGACTTGGTCGGACTCGGGTTTATCGGAGTCGATATCGTTTTGGATAAAGATTTCGGTCCATTGGTGCTGGAAATCAATGCTAGACCGGGTTTGAGCATCCAACTTGCTAACAAGGTCGGCATTCTTCCCCGGTTGCGTCAGGTTGAACGTATGGCCGAAATACCGGTTTCCATAGAGGACCGGGTTAAGTTGGCGCGGCATCTGGCTGCTTCAAATCCATAGTGTTCCTGCTCAAGTTGTTCGGAGCACACAGTCATGCATTGGTGAGATTCAATCTGGAGATGGCGTCTGATCCCCGTTGCGAAGTGAAATATTACGGTAACAATTCTTTGTTAAAACTACTCTGTTTTGAAGTGATTTCCGGAATCGAGCCGTGTTTCTTGTTCAATTCACAATAGGGGGAGCCAGTGAAAAATAAATTCTTGGGGTTCGGAGCGGCAATTTCGATGATACTACTGGGCGGTCAGGCTTACGCCGAAGCAGCCCGCGATTACATCAGCATTGTGGGTTCTTCGACCGTTTATCCGTTTGCGACGGTAGTAGCGGAGCAATTCGGCAAGGGCGGCAAATTCAAGACGCCGAAAATCGAGTCGACCGGAACCGGCGGCGGCATCAAGCTTTTTTGCAGCGGCGTAGGCGTTCAATATCCCGATATTGCCAATGCGTCGCGACCGATGAAAAAGTCCGAGTTGACCGCTTGCCAGAAAGCCGGCGTGAAAGAGATTACGGAAGTGAAAATCGGCTATGACGGAATCGTGCTGGCTCACGCCAAGTCTGCGGAGCCGATGGAGCTGACCCGGCGCGAAGTGTTCCTGGCGCTCGCCAAGAAAGTGCCCGATCCGTCCTGTCAGGAATGCGACAAGCTGGTAGATAATCCGTACAAGACTTGGAACCAAATTAATCCGGCGTTGCCGAATGCGATGATCGAAGTCTTGGGACCGCCGCCGACTTCCGGTACGCGTGACGCCTTTGCCGAACTGGCATTGGAAGGCGGCTGTCAGACTTTCAAATGGATCAAGGCCTGGAAGGAAAAAGACGAAGCGCAATACAAGGGCATTTGCCACACGGTCCGTGAGGACGGAGCGTACATCGAGGCGGGCGAAAACGATAATTTGATCGTTCAAAAGCTGAGTGCCAATCCAAAAGCCTTGGGCATCCTCGGGTTCAGCTTCCTGGATCAGAACGGCGATAAGATCTCAGCCGTTCCCGTGGATGGTGTCGTTCCGGATTACGATACGATCTCGGCTCAGCAATATCCGGTTTCCCGGCCGCTGTTCTTTTATGTTAAAAAGGCGCACGTCGGCGTGATTCCGGGGATCGAAGCTTACATTTCGGAGTTCACGAGCGACAAGGCCATGGGGGATGAAGGCTATCTGACGGATAAGGGTTTGATTCCCTTGCCCGGTGACGAGCGTAAGGAAGTCGCGCAGAATGCGAAGAATTTGAAGAACTACTCGATGTGACCAGAATCATTCGAGAGCGCGATATCTCGCCGACCGGGTTACAATCCCGGTCGCTTGTTTTTCGAGGGCTTGCCTTAGCATGCAGAAATCCACCCTTCTGTTCCTGTTGGTGTTGCTGAGCGCGGCCGCCTATCACCTGGGTCGCCAGCGTTCTTTGCAAATCGCTGGCGGAACGGTCAGGAATCTTCACTCGTTGCCGAGTTATTACGGCTATTTCGCCGCGCTTTGGTGCGGACTTCCGGCACTGCTTGTCTTGTTCCTGTGGATCACCTTCGAGAATTCGATCGTGATTCGGCTGGTACTTTCCTCGCTCCCGCAAGACTTGACCTCGGTTACGGCGGATAGACTCGGATTGCTGGTCAATGACATTCGAAACGTCGCGAGCGGTGCTGTTGCGGGAGAACCCGATCCCGTGATCGTGGAGGCGGCAAAGCACTATCTTAGCCTCAAGGAAACGAGCAACCATTTGCTGAGCCTGTTGGCGATTTCCATCGCCATTACCGGCGCCACCTACGCGCGCCAACGGATCAGCAAGGAGTTTCGGGCCCGAAACCAGGTAGAAAAATCGGTGACGATTTTTCTGATCGGCTGCTCGACTCTCGCGATTTTTACAACGATCGGCATCGTTCTGTCGGTTCTTTTCGAATCGATCCGCTTTTTCAAAGACGTGCCCATAACCGAATTCCTGTTCGGCTTGAACTGGAGCCCGCAGATGGCGATCCGGGAAGATCAAGTGGGTTCTTCCGGCGCTTTCGGGGCCGTACCCCTGTTCCTGGGCACGTTGCTGATTTCCACGATCGCCATGGTGGTGGCGGTTCCGATCGGGCTGCTATCCGCCATCTATCTGTCAGAGTACGCGGGGCCCAGGTTCCGGGCCACGGCCAAGCCGCTTCTTGAAATTCTTGCCGGCATTCCCACCGTGGTGTACGGCTTTTTTGCGGCATTGGTAGTCGCTCCGTTCGTTCGCGATCTGGGGGTGCGGTTCGGCCTCGACGTGTCCTCGGAAAGCGCGCTGGCTGCGGGCTTGGTCATGGGCATCATGATTATTCCGTTCGTGTCGTCGCTTTCGGACGACTTCATCAACGCGGTGCCTCAATCGCTTCGCGACGGCGCGTACGCGCTAGGCGCTACTCAATCCGAGACGATCAGGCAGGTGATCATACCGGCTGCCCTACCGGGCATCGTGGGCGGTGTTCTCCTCGCGGTTTCCCGCGCCATCGGCGAGACCATGATCGTGGTCATGGCGGCGGGTTTGACTGCCAATCTTACGATCAATCCACTAGCGGCCGTCACCACGGTAACGACGCAGATCGTAACCTTGCTGGTGGGTGATCAGGAGTTCGATAGCCCGAAGACCCTAGCGGCTTTCGCGCTTGGGCTGATGCTGTTTTTGGTCACCTTGGCATTGAACGTCATCGCTCTGCACGTCGTGCGCAAATATCGAGAACAATATGAATGAGATCGGTGAAGTGTCAGGTCAGTCTTCCCGCCGGACGATCGATATCGTCCATGCCAGCCTGACAAGACGGCGGCAGGCCGAGAAACGCTTCCGACTTTACGGCCTTGCCTCTATCGTTCTCGGTTTATGCTTCGTGGCCCTTTTATTCGGGAGCATTATCGCCCGGGGGTATACAGCTTTCCAGCAAACATTCATAGGGCTGGATGTCTATTTCGATCCGGAACTCATAGATCCCGAAGGGCGGCGAGATCCTGCGACTCTGATGGAAGGGGACTATGACCGACTCCTGAAAAATACTCTGAGTTCGATGTTTCCGGACGTAACGGCACGCCAAGAGAAAAGAGCGCTTTATCGTCTTTTGAGTTCGGCAGCTTCTTATGATCTTCGCGACCAGGTTCTGGCAAACCCGGAACTTATTGGGAAGAGTGCTCGGGTATGGGTTCCCGCTGACGACGACGTCGATATGCTCGTGAAAGGGCAGCTGCAGCGAACGGGGGCAGAGGGCGAACGGCGCATTAAAGATTATCAAGTCGCCTGGATCGACAAACTTGCAGGTGAAGGCCGAATCAAGAAGTCATTCAATGCGGCCTTTTTTACCTCGGGCGACTCGCGCGAGCCGGAGCTGGCAGGGATTTGGGGCGCCGTGACGGGGTCTTTGTTTACGCTATTGGTGACCCTGAGTCTTTCCTTGCCCATCGGCATGGCCGCCGCAATTTACTTGGAGGAATTCGCTCCGCGTAATCGTTGGATCGACCTCATCGAAGTCAACATCAACAATCTCGCGGCGGTCCCGTCAATCGTATTCGGGTTGCTCGGGCTTGCGGTATTCATCAATTTCTTCGGATTACCGCGTTCTTCCCCGTTGGTCGGCGGCTTAGTGCTGAGCCTGATGACGCTGCCCGTTATCATCATCGCCGGACGATCCGCCTTGAAAGCGGTTCCGCCGTCGGTGCGGGAGGCCGCTCTTGGCGTGGGCGCATCGCCGATGCAGACGGTGTTCCATCATGTTCTGCCCCTCGCTATCCCTGGGATGATGACCGGGGCGATCATCGGCATGGCCCGTGCGCTGGGTGAAAGTGCGCCTCTTCTCATGATCGGCATGGTGGCGTTCATCGTCGATATCCCGCGCAGTGTTTTGGAGCCTGCGACGGTACTGCCGGTGCAAATCTACCTTTGGGCGGATAGTCCGGAGCGCGCGTTCGTCGAGCGTACGTCTGCGGCCATTATCGTTCTACTGGTATTTTTGATTCTTATGAACGGCTTGGCGGTTTATATCCGCAAACGTTTTGAGCGGCGCTGGTAATGCGTTTTCATCAAACGGTCGGAAAGTAGTGGTTCGAGGTATGAATTCATTTATGGAATTTAAGGCATCTGTATCCCAGCAGAGAGAGCCGCCAAGAACGAAGGCCCGTGAGAGGATGTCTGAGGCATCCTTTAACCGGGAATATTCGCAAACGGTCGGCGAAATTACGTCACCGAATCCGCGCATCGTGTGCCGCAATGTGAATGTCTATTACGGCGACAAACATGCGATTCAGGACGTTAGTCTCGACATCGGTCGAAATGAGGTGATCGCGCTCATCGGGCCTTCCGGTTGCGGCAAGTCGACCTTCATCCGATGTCTCAACCGGATGAACGACACCATCCCGGGATGCCGGGTCACGGGCAAAATCTTGCTGGACGGTCAGGACATTTATGACGGTTCACTCGATGTCGTGCCATTACGCGCCCAGGTCGGCATGGTATTTCAGAAGCCTAATCCGTTTCCGAAGTCGATCTTCGAGAATGTGGCTTATGGGCCACGTATCCATGGATTGGTTTCCTCCAAGGCGGAGCTCGAAGAAGTGGTGGAGACCTCGCTCAGGCGCGCGGGGCTTTGGGACGAGGTCAAGGACTATCTGCACCAGCCGGGGACCAGCTTGTCGGGCGGACAACAGCAAAGACTTTGCATTGCAAGGGCAATCGCGGTCAACCCGGAGGTGATCCTCATGGATGAACCATGCTCGGCGCTGGACCCGATCGCCACGGCCAAAATCGAGCAGCTGATCGACGAGTTACGCTCCCACTACACCATCGCGATCGTAACGCATTCCATGCAACAGGCTGCTCGTGTTTCGCAGCGAACGGCTTATTTTCACCTCGGTCGGCTGATCGAAGTGGGCGAAACGGCGCAGATATTTACGAATCCCCGTCATCAATTGACCGAGGATTACATCACCGGCCGTTTCGGCTGAAAAGGAGCTCCGCGAGGCATTGAGATCGGAGGCGCGATGACGGTTCACGGCGAAGGACATACCGTCAAACGTTTTGACGGCGAATTGAACGAGCCGTTACCGCATCATCGAGATGGGCGGGTTGGTGCCGTCATAGCTCAGGGATGCTATTTTTCAGCAGAAAAGAAAGGATGGCGGGCACCATAACCCCTTAGCGCTTCGTTGCGCAACCTAGCGTTACCGGCTGGATATGTCGGCGACTACACGGTATAGTCCCGCGTTGAAGCGCAGTTCGTTCCGAACCGAAGCATGTTTCTGAGCCCCATCAATCGGCGATAGTGCAGCAACGCTATCCTTTTCGGCTGCAAGATCCGGCCGAGTCCGTTAATCCGCGTCAAGACATACCATGCCGAAATCGAAGGTTTTACCGCGCTTCGTCGCCATACGAAGGCTAATCGCTTTACCATGGCTCGTGCCCTGCCATTTTAGTTTGAACGGTGTTGCCGTAGCGGCCTTGCTCGCCTTGTCCGGCTGTGCCGGAACACGGGAAATTTCGATCGATTATCCTGAGACGGAGTCGGTAAAGCTTCATGCTTTGCCCGGCACGGCGATGGTGCAGGGCGATGATTTCTACATTCAGCTGATTTCCGAGTTCGAATTCTCGCGCGATGCGAACCGCAGAATGCGATGCAGGGACCTTGGAGTGAATTACAAGAAGGGCGAAACATCCGCCGCGCTCTTATTCCAGATCAGAAATGATGCGCTCAAGCTTTACCGGGAAGTACCGGCGCTCGTTTATCAAACGACGGCGGATGAATGCAGTTTTACTTTCAACGCGAAAAAAGTTTATCTGACGCCCTGGATGAGGCTCGATATGGCCGAGGGCACCCAAATCGATTTCAGCTTCGTCAACAGCTTAAACAGCGATATGGATTTCGCGAAGTTGGCCAGCGATGTCGGTGCTGCGAGCGGCATGTTGGCGCTCACCGGGGTAGGGACCGGCGTCGCCCTCATGGGGCAGATCGCGTCGGGCTGGATGCTGGCCAAGGAGACTTGGTCTTCGCAACAGCCGCAGCAGGGTTCGTCCGAGAATCAAAGTCGACGCGAGACGCATTCGCTTCCCTCAGTTGTTAACTTGAACAACCAAGGTGGCGTCGTCAGTGAAACCCGGTTCGCTATCCGCGAGGTCTCAGAGCGGTTGGTCAGTTTTCTGGGACCCGACACCAAGATTCTGGGAGAAGTCAGTGTCCGTGGAATCTTGCGCCCTTCTCTCCTTTTGAAGATCAACTCCGAGGGATTACCGGATGCGAGAGACCTTTCTCTTGACGAGCTTTGGCGCTCGAAAATGCAGGGAGCACCTGCTGACGGGACCTTGTTGAGTTATATCACCGAGGCAGAACATCCCGAGCGCCCGAACCTTCAGCCGAATTGGACCGATTACAAAGACGTCGAGAGCAATTGCCGTAAGCTCAAGGTCGTCATGAAGGATCTTGGCTTCAACAAGTTTGACCGCAATGCCGTGCTTTATTACTTCCTCGAAAAAAGCGCCGATTGGAAGAACTATAACCTGCCGGGACAGCAAGTCCTGAGTGAGAATATTCCCTACAGCCGGTTGCAACAATATCGGACCAAGAGCTTCGGCGGATGCTTAGTCTCAGAGGATTACGAGACGATGAAAAAAATGGGATTGCCGGTCAATTCCGAGGAGGATTGGCGGGGAATCCTGGAACAGACCCAAGAGAAAGAGCGCTATTTTTCCGCGGTTCGTTCCGTGGAGCGTCAGCTCGTCGCAGCGATGACAAACTCCGACCCGACGGTTACCGAGCGCCAGTTATTCCCCTTGATTACGACTAACGAAAAGGGGACGGGAACCGTATTGCTGCAAAACCATCTCGCAAATTTCGGACTGGAACAAGTGTTGGATGTTCCCGTCGTGCCGGGAACGGGAATCGTGGCAACCGCCGCGCAATTGGCTCAAGTTTTTGCGATGCTCCAGATCGAAGCCTTGAGCTGCGCTCGGCCGGCATTCGAGCAGGGGAGAGTGCTTAAGAACTCGGCCATCATGCTATTTACGACAAAAAGCGGGAGTCCTTTGGTCAAGGGAGGTGCCCTGGAGTTCGAGTTCGAGGGTGGCAAGATCAAGCGTATCGCTTTTCAACATCCTACTTATCGCGACTATTTACAGAACCTGCGCGATTACCCCGACTTGGGCGGCTGCAAAGTCGATCCCGCGCTTGTGGAGCGCCTAACCTGAAAGGCCCTGGTGAGGTCCGCAAGCCGAAGTTACACGCGCGAGAACAATATCTCGAAGCTCTTTGCGGTACACGGGAGGTTGGCGCTCAAAAGCGAATTTGGCTGGCGATCTGATCCCGGCTACGTCACATTAGGGCAGTCGGCGGATAACGGGGCCAAAACGCCGTCTCGGGTTCCAAGCCTTGGAACGTCGAGACGGCGTGTTCTTAGCCGTCAAACGTGGCGGGCACGCCGCGGCGGAAAACTCGATTGGCTTTCCGAGCGAGGGCGCGCCTCGTTTACCCGGATAGTACGTCCCTTGAGATCGGCACCATCTAGCTGCTTGATAGCCTCTTCAGCGCTAGCCTTATCCGACATCTCTACAAACCCGAAGCCCTTGGAGCGACCTGTAAGTTTATCCATCACGACGTTCGCGCTGGTAACCTGGCCAAAGCGCTCGAAAGCCTGACGCAATTCCTCGCTGGTGACTTGATAGGACAAATTGCCGACGTAGATATTCATCGAAAACACCTGTTCATGACTTCGTGCGTGCCATTCCCTTAGTAAATACATCAGCTGCTTAACGAATGGCACGAAGATCAAGAACTGATGATCGACTCCATCTACGGAGCCAATTTGGCCGCCTCTAAACCCATCCATACCCGGTAATGGAGGGAAGGCAAAACATATCCCGAGAGTCCATAAGCTTCAAAGGGAAGTCGTCCGATGTCAATAACTCGCTGATTGTCTCTGATTTTTCAAAAATAGTTCGACCGTTTCCCGAAAGGGAATGCCCGGTCGCGCGCCGGCCTTGGTACAGCAAAGAGCGCCAACGGCGCTGGCGTATCGCAAAATATCCAGCCAGTCTTGACCGCTTGCGAGCGCAGCTGCGAACGCACCATGAAAGGCATCGCCGGCTCCGGTGGTGTCAACGGCCTTAACTGGAAAAGCCGGTACACGCCCAGACTCGGCGCCTTTTCTCCAAATCAGCCCGCGTTCGCCTAGCGTAACGACAACGGCGGGCGAGCGTTCGGCCAAAAGATTCAACGCTCGTTCCGAATCATCGGCATTCAGCCACTGTCGCGCGAACTTCTCCGAACACACCAGAAAGTCCACCGAGAACATCAGAGCATCGGTTCCCTTGTGCAGAGAGCCGGCATCGAGAACTGTGGGAATGGCTTTGGACTTTGCCCAGGCGCATAAAGGCTCGGAAAGGAGGGGTTCGTGTCCGTCAAACAGGATGACTTTCGGCGACACATTCGAGAAATCGATGCTATTCGCCGGCAGAGGCTCCGTAGCGCCCTTGTAATTGACCAGAGCCCGCTTACCGTCTGGCTTTATCAAGATCACCGACAAAGGCGTAGGCATCGTGCCGCGCGCGACGAGATCCGTAGATACATTCTCCCGTTGTAATTCCTCGAAATGGATTTGCCCGTAAGTATCATTTCCCAAATAACCTGCAAAAGCCGCCTTGTAGCCGAGACGGGCAACGGTTACCGCGGCGTTTGCGGCAGGGCCGCCGCCGCACGAAATCAAAGAGTCGGCGAAGATTTTTTCATCCGCTTCGGGGTGGTGAGGCACGGAAAATACCAGGTCATAGGATGCGTGTCCGACGCACAACACCTGAATACCGTGGTTTTCGATATTGGAGGGAGGAGTGTTCATCCTTGTGAAGTCATCCTATCTGCCGAGTGAGGTTGCGTCCTACTTTTCCAAACCGATGAAGTTCCACAAGCGCTCCATCACAGACGGCTGGTAGACCAGATCTTTCGCCTGGCCGGGCACGCCCTGGGCATAATTGAATGCGTAGACGCGCGCTGCATCGTCGGCCAACTCCTTCATATCCAACTTACGATAGGCTTTTTCCATGATCTGTAGCGCCACGGGCACGGCCGGCGTGCGCTGATAGTTGCGGATGATTTCGGCGCAGCGCCTAGCGGCTGCAAGATAAGCCCCTCGCCGCATGTAAAAGTCGGCGACATGAACCTCGTACATGGCCAGATTGTTTCTTAGTGACACCATGCGTTGCCTGGCGTCGTCCACGTAGCGGCTTTTGGGGAACTTGGCGATCAGCTCTTCGAATTCCTTATAGGCGTCGCGCGCTGATCCGGGATCGCGCTGAGACGAATCGGTCGGAAGGAAACGGTCAACAAAGCTGATGCCTCGGTTATAATTCACCAAGCCCTTGAGATAATAAGCGTAATCGACGTTGGGATGAGTCGGGTTGAGCTTAATGAATCGGTCGGCAGCGGCGAGGGCAGAATCGGGCTCGTCGTTTTTGTAGTAAGCGTAAGCGATGTCGAGTTGTGCCTGAGTCGCGTATTTACCGAACGGATAACGAGCTTCCAGTTTCTCGTATAATTTCACCGCCTTCTCGTACCGCTTTTCCGTCAGCGCTTTTTTGGCTTCGGTATAGAACTGCTCTGCAGTCCAGTCGGCATATTCGTCCTTTTCTTCGCGCGTAGTGGAACAGCCGAACAGCAGCGCAGCAAAGGCCAATGGCCAAAGAATAGGGCGCGCGAGCCGAAAAAAATCAAAAGAAGACGACATGATCGGAATGGCAATCTGAACGGGGGCAGTATACCTTGAATTTTCGATCCCATAGAAGTGAATTCCACCCGCATTTTTACCGCCGAAATTCCACCCTCCCTGGCCGGCCGTCGCCTCGATCAAGCTCTGAGCGAGCTGTTTCCGGATTTTTCCAGGAGTCGCTTGCAAAGCTGGATTAAGAGCGGGTCGGTTCGTATCGATGGTGCTGTTCTGCCTCCAAAACACCGGCTTCTGGGCGGGGAGCACGTGGTTCTGCGCGCCACGCTGGAAGAGACCGCAACGGTCGAAGCTCAGGATATTCCGCTCTCGATTCTTTTTGAGGATGAAACGATCCTGATTATCGATAAACCTGCAGGGCTGGTTGTGCACCCGGCGGCCGGCCACCGCGACGGAACCCTGCAGAATGCGTTGCTGCATCACGCGCCGGTTTTGGCCGGGATCCCGCGTTGCGGCATCGTCCATCGGCTGGACAAGGACACCAGCGGGTTACTGATGGCTGCCAAAACCTTGACCGCCCATAAGTCGCTGGTGGAGCAGCTTCAGGCCCGGACCGTGCACCGGGAATATCTGGCTTTGGTGCAGGGTGCTCTGACGGCCGGCGGAACGGTGGACGAGCCGATCGGTCGGCATCGCACCGATCGGAAGCGGTTTGCCGTCCGCGAAGAAGGTAAACCTGCCATTACCCATTACCGCGTCGCCGAGCGCTTCCCTCACCATACCTTGCTGCGGATAAAGCTTGAAACCGGGCGGACCCACCAGATCCGCGTTCATATGGCTCATATCCACTATCCGCTAGTCGGTGATCCGATTTACGGTGGCCGGCTCAAGATACCGGCCGGCGCAAGCGCAGAGCAGATCAGCGCGATCCGGAGTTTCAAGAGACAAGCCCTGCATGCCGAAAAGCTCGGGATCATTCACCCGGCAACCGGTGAATATATGGAATGGCGGTCGCCGCTTCCGGCGGATTTCGCCGATTTGCTTGCAGTGCTGAGAGAACAGGCATGAACCGATTCTGGATCGAACCGGATTGGCCTGCGCCGCCGGGTGTTCGGGCGGCAAGCACCCTGCGCCGCGGCGGGGTCAGCACCGGTCTTTACCGCAGCCTCAACCTGGGCGCTCACGTTGGGGACGATCCCCGCCGGGTTAAAGAAAACCGGCGTCTTCTTCGGGCGGCCTTGAACCTACCCGCGGAACCGGTCTGGTTGAATCAAGTGCACGGAAACAAGGTCATCCAAGCGGACTTATCTTCGGAACGGAACGCGGATGCAGCCTTTACGTGTCGCCCCGGTGTCGTTTGCGCGGTGATGACGGCGGATTGCCTACCTGTCCTGTTGTGTTCGAAGGAGGGCGATCGTGTGGCGGCGGTGCACGCCGGGTGGAAAGGGCTCGCTGCCGGCGTTATCGAGGCGGCTGTGGAATCGTTCAAGGGCGCCGATTTGCTGGCGTGGCTGGGACCAGCCATTGGTCCGGATGCCTTCGAGGTCGGTGAAGAGGTTCGAGATACTTTCGTCCGGAAGAAGTCGGGATTCGCTGCCGCGTTCCGAGAAACGGAAAACATGAAATGGTTGGCGGATCTTTATCACCTCGCTCGCATTGCGCTGAACGATGCCGGCGTTTCGGCCGTTTTCGGCGGCGGTTTTTGTACCTTCAGCAATGCCGCGGATTTTTTCTCCTATCGCCGCGACCGTATCACAGGCCGTATGGCTACGTTGATCTGGCGCGAAAAATACAAATAAAACATGAATCTTCTTTTTTGGATCATTGCTTTTACACTGATCGGCGGCATCTTGAGTGTCATCGCAGCCTCGCTGTTTCTGCTGATTCCCGACCATCATCGTTCCCGGATATTGCCGCACGGCATCAGTTTCGCTCTCGGAGCTCTATTGGCCGTGGCGTTTCTGGATCTCTTGCCCCACGCCGTCGAAGCGGTCGGTGCGGAGCGGTCGGAGACGGTTTTCGCGGCCGTTCTACTGGGGATCTTGGCCTTGTTTTTGTTGGAAAAGCTGCTGCTTTGGCGGCATTGCCACGCCGGCGACTGCGAGACTCATACCGACGAGCACTTTCATCAGCCTGCCGGTACGCTCATCGTATTGGGCGACGGAATTCACAACTTCGTGGACGGCGTGCTGATCGCCTCGGCTTTTCTCACCGATGTGCACTTAGGTATAGTCACCAGCCTGGCCGTTTTCGCCCACGAAATTCCACAGGAGGTGGGCGATTTCGCGATTCTCCTGAAAAGCGGTTATAGCCGTCCGACGGCCTTGCTTTACAATCTGCTTTCCAGTCTGGCGACCCTGTTGGGCGGCGTTCTGGCTTATTACAGCCTTGAAAATCTGCGTGAAGCCCTACCTTATTTCCTCGCCTTGGCAGCGTCGAGCTTCGTCTATGTGGCGGTCGCGGACCTCATTCCCAGTTTGCACGAGCGCACTAACGCCAGCGCCGCCTTGCAGCAAATCGCCATGATCGGTGCTGGGGTATTGCTGATTTTTTCGGCACACGCTTATAGCGAAGAATTTCATAAAGACCATTCCCTTGGAGCCGCATCGTCGAAGTGTCCGGCCTACGTTCTCTAGGGATATCGGCTTAGCCCTCATTTCGCAAAGCACACAGTTGTGCGACGAGTTCGCGCAAGGCTTTACTGCGGTGGCTCAGACGGTTTTTTTCGTCAGGCGTTAGTTCGGCCGAGGTGCAGTTTTTTTCCGGTACGAAAAAAAGGGGATCGTAACCGAAGCCTCCGCTGCCGCGCGGCTCGTTCAGAATGATTCCTTCCCACACGCCTTGTCCGATTAAGGGGCTAGGGTCCCTGGCATGGCGTAGAAAGACCATGACACAACGGAATCTGGCCGTCCGCTCGGCATTAGGAATCTTTTCCAATTCCCGAAGCAGTTTGGCATTATTGTCCGTGTCGCTCGCGCCGGGGCCTGCGTAACGGGCCGAGATAACGCCGGGCGCACCGTCCAAGGCGTCGACTTCCAGACCGGAGTCGTCCGCTATAGCGGGAAGACCGGACAGCTGGCTGGCGTGCCGGGCTTTCAGAATCGCATTCTCGATGAAAGTCAATCCGATCTCTTCAATGTTCGGGATTTGGAAAGCGGATTGGGGTACGATCGTTATGTCATCGTCTTTTAATAGGGTTTGGATTTCCCGAACCTTTCCGGGATTATTGCTGGCCAGCAGGATTTTTCTCATTGTCGGCGTGTCTCACGATGGCGAACCGAATCGCGTTCCTGGATAGGGCGTTTCGGGCGGTGTGCCGACTGTTCGTCGAGCAGGCGGCAATACAAACAATAACAATCTCAGAGGAGAAAAAGCTATGAGTCAAATCTTGAACGAAGTCCTCAGCGCCAATCAAGCGTATGCAGGGAGTTTCAATAAAGGTCATCTGCCTTTGCCGCCTGCGCGGCATTTCGCAATTCTGACCTGTATGGACGCCCGTCTGGATCCGGCTAAATACGCGGGACTTTCTGAAGGGGATGCCCACGTGATCCGTAATGCCGGCGGGCGCGCCAGCGACGACGCGATCCGTTCCCTGGTGATCTCATACAAGCTGCTCGGCACCCGCGAGTGGTTCGTGATTCATCACACCGATTGCGGCATGGAACTGTTCACCAACGAGATCATGGGAGACCTGCTGAGCAGCAGCTTGGAAACCGCCACCATCGATGCCAGCGGCTGGCACGACGTCGGCAAGGGGCCGGGATCGACCGAAGGCAAATACATCAACTGGCTGACCATCAAGAATCAGGAACAAAGCGTCGTGGAGGACGTGACGCGGATCCGTAACCACGTGCTGGTGCCCAAGAACATTCCAATCTACGGGTTCATCTACGACGTAAAGACCGGCAAGCTGGTGGAAGTGCCGGATGCCATGGCTGCCGGGCGTCCGCTTTGAGGAAGTTTTGAACGAGTGATTCCGTTCATGCCTTTCCACCCATACCATGAACGGAATCCATGCCTTAACGTTTATCCTGAGCCCTTCGACATGCCTGTCACGAGTTTGTCGAAAGGCTCAGGACAGGCTTGTCGAAGGATTTGATCAGAAATTCCTCAAGTTGCTTCAAGGAAAGTTTGAGGCAAAGCAAGCCGGCTTCAGTCGGTTTTACAGTTTTCGAGCGCAGCCCGCTGATGCGCGAGTAACTCTTTGATCCCTTTCCCGGCCAGATCGAGCATGGCGTCGAGTTCCTCTCGACGAAACGCGTGACCTTCCGCAGTGCCTTGGATCTCCACGTAGGCGCCGGCCTCGTTCATGACCACGTTCATGTCGGTTTCGGCCTCGCAGTCCTCGTAATAATCCAGATCCAGCACGGGCACACCCTTGTAGATACCGACCGATACCGACGCGATCTGCCCATGGATAGGGTCGATTCGAAGCTTTTTTTGCTGCATCAGGTTGCGTATGGCCAGAGAAAGCGCGACATATCCGCCGGTGATCGAAGCTGTCCGGGTTCCGCCATCGGCCTGGATCACATCGCAGTCGATAGTGACGGTCCGCTCCCCCAGTGCCTCCAAATTCAGAGCCGCCCGCAACGAACGCCCGATCAGCCGCTGGATTTCCATGGTGCGACCACCCTGCTTGCCTCTTGCGGCTTCCCGTCCCATCCGCTCGTGGGTCGAGCGTGGCAACATGCCGTATTCCGCCGTGATCCAGCCACTGCCCTTACCTTTAAGGAAAGGCGGTACTTTTTCTTCGACGCTGGCCGTGCAGATCACGCGGGTGTCGCCGAATTCGACAAGCACCGAGCCTTCCGCGTGTTTGGTGTAATTACAAGTCAATACAATCTTTCGCAGTTCATCCGGCTGGCGTCCGCTCGGTCTCATGGTATTGCTCACTCTTCGAAAATCGGGGCAGTATACCCGAATTCAGACCCCTTCGCTTTGCACCAGCTCTCCCGAACAAAGGCAACGATGACTGTTCATGAACACTAGACGGTTCTTATATCTGCTCGGTTTTGCGCTCCTATTCGTGATCGCGCCCGTCGCCTATCAGATCGACCGAATAGCCCAGTCGCTCCCGGTCATGAACGGGGAGGCCGGGCTGCCCGGCCTTTCCTCCAAAGCCGAGGTGGAAGCCGATGAATTAGGAATTCCCTCGGTACACGCCGCAACGCGCGAGGATGCGTTTCGCGTACTGGGCTATCTTCACGCGCGCGATCGGCTTTTTCAAATGGATTTGATGCGCCGCAAAACGGCGGGACGATTGGCCGAAATTTTCGGAAAAGAGGCTGTAAACCTGGACAGACGGCAGAGGACTTATGGGTTTGAGCGTGTGGCCGAGGACGCCGTGAGCCAGCTGCCGGCGGATCAACGCAGCGTTTTGCAGGCCTATGCGGAGGGCGTGAACGCATTCATCATGCGGGCTCAGGCCTTGCCTTTCGAATTCCGCGTTCTGGGATATCAACCCGATACCTGGCGGCCGGAGGACAGCATGTTGGTTGCGCTGAACATGTTTCAGATCCTGAACGGAAATGATCGCGATGAGCGAACTCTCACGCTGATGGAGCATTATCTTCCGCCGGAGGTGACGGCTTTTCTAACGCCCGATACCGATCCGTACGCAACGGTGCTTTTGGGCGGCGCGGATTCGCACCGGCCGGCGCGAGAGATACCGGTAAAATCGATCGCGGGATTGATCGAAGAAGCCGGAAGCCGAATTTTCGGCAGTGCAGTCGAGCCCGAAGCGCCTAGCATCGGCTCGAACAACTGGGCGGTAGGCGGAACTAAGACTAGCGACGGACGCGCCATAGTCGCAAACGATATGCACCTGGAACTTTCGGTACCGAACATTTGGTATCGCGCCCGCTTGCTCTACGGCGATACGGATTTATCTGGCGTTACCCTGCCGGGGGTGCCGCTGGTCGTCGTCGGCAGCAACCGTCGTGTGGCCTGGGGATTCACCAACGTGGACGCCGATTTGCTGGATTTGGTCCGTATAGAACTCGATCCCGCGGATCCCGGCCGATACCGGACGCCCGACGGCTGGCAGCCGTTCGAGACCCGGACCGAGACTATCGGCGTGAAGAACGGCGAACCCGAAACCATCGAGCTCAAGAGTACGATTTGGGGACCGATCGCGCCCGAGCCGCTACTCGGTCAGCCCGTGGCGATACGCTGGACCGCGCTAGACCCCCAGGCCATGAATTTGGGCTTGCTGGATATGGATCGTGCCAAGACGCTGAACGAGGCCATGGCTGTGATGAACCGCGCCGGCGCACCGCCCCAGAATGTCGTTTTGGCCGACGATGCGGGCCATGTCGCATGGACGTACATGGGGTTTTTTCCAAAGCGACTGGGTTTCGACGGGAGCGTCAGCGTTTCCTGGGCAGACGGACGTACGCGTTGGGATGGCTTCATTCCGCCCGACGAGCTGCCGCGGGTGATCGATCCTGACGAAGGGTTTCTCGTGACCGCCAACAATCGTACCTTGGGCAAGGAATACCCGTATGTGATTGGCCACAATTTTTCCTACAGTTATCGGGCTTACCGCATCGCCGAGAGGCTTAAGGAAATGAGCCGGATCTCGGAAGAGGACATGCTCGCTTTACAACTCGATACGGTTAGCGAGTTTTTTGAGTTCTACCGTCGTTTGGCTTTGTCGGTGCTGAGCGGCGAAGCGGAAAATGCAGGTTTAGCCGAGGCGAAGCGCGCGATCGAACGCTGGAATGGCCGCTTCGATGCCGATAGCATCGGTATCGCACTACTTGTCGAATGGCGTCGAAGTCTCGCAAAAGCCGTCTTCGCCCCTCTGCTGAGCCGGTGCGCGGCCGCCGATCCGGGGTTCACCTATAACTGGCGCGAGCAGGAAACGCCGCTTCGCACGCTGCTCGAGGAACAATCTCCGCAAACGCTACCGGATCGGCGGTATACCGATTGGCGCGGTTTTCTACTTGAAACGCTCCGTCGTAGCGCCGAAGCCCTCAAGCAGCGGCACGGCATAGAGCTGGATCATCTGACCTGGGGCCAGATCAACCGGATCCATTTGAGTCATCCGTTCAGCCGCTCGTTTGCGCTCGCCGGCTGGATTCTGGACATGCCCGAGGTACCCGCAAGCGGCTGTCAAAGCTTCTGCGTACGGGTGTTGTTCGATGGTCACGGTGCCAGCGAGCGTATGGTGGTATCGCCGAACCATGCCGAGGATGGTATTCTCCACATGCCGGGCGGGCAATCAGGACATCCATTTTCCGTGCATTACCGCGATCAGCAGACAGCCTGGGTCAAAGGCGACGCTCTGCCGTTCCTGCCCGGCGCGGCCAAACATCATTTGACCCTGACTCCGGAATGACAGACCTGGGCGTAAGCGAAGAATACCTTGAAATAGCAGTCCGTTTAGGAAGTGCGTGGGCGGCCGGAAGCCTGATCGGGCTCGAACGCAGCTTTCACGGTCGTCCGGCCGGATTTCGCACCCATGCGCTCGTCTGTCTGGCGTCGGCGCTTCTAATGTTGTTAACCGCCTATCAGGGGCTTTGGTTGAAGGATGTTTCGTCCGAATCGATCCGAGCCGATCCGACGCGCATGGCCCAAGGCATCATGACGGGCATCGGTTTCCTCGGGGCGGGGGTCATTTTCAAGGAAAAACTCACCATCCGGGGTCTGACCACGGCAGCGTCCATCTGGATGACTGCCGCCCTTGGCATCCTGTACGGCATCGGGTTCTACTATCCGGCAATCCTGGTGACAGGGGCTGTCGTGGGTACCTTGGCGCTGTTCCGATTGATTGAGTACTGGCTGCCAAGCCAGCAATACGCTCAAGTGAAATTGCGATACGCGAGGGGTGCGGTGCCTGACGAATCATCGGTTTACGCCTTGATCGGCGAACACAATGCGCGCGTGGCTGGTATGAGCTACCGTCTCGTGGATAGCGGCCAAGCCTTCGAGTACACCATGGTCATCCACACCTACAATAAAACCCACTTCAGCCGGCTTGCGCATAGGCTCAGAGAAGAATCCGACCTGCTGGAGTTCAGTGTGTCGCCGGTCGGAGAATAGCGGGCTCGCGCGGCCTGGGTACGCGTAAAGCCCACAAGTGCAACCGCGGACTCCGCTCGCGCTCGGGTTTTAGGTCACCGCGACGCCCCTTTACGGGGCGCCGTTTTGTATTGGACAGCCTTGGACTTGAAATCAGCCCGACCGGACGTGTTCGTCGATAGGCTCTGAAGCGGAGCGCGAAAAACTCACTCCTGCGCAGCGATGCCCAAATTTTCCCCGACCCAATGGCTTCTGATCTGATGTTTGTACATCAAACGGTAGAGCGTCATGCGGGACACTGCCAGTTGCCGCGCCGCTCGAGAGATATTGTTTTCCGTGGCTTGGAGCGTTGCCTGAATGATCTCTTTCTCGGTTTGGTCTTTGGCCTCTTCCAAAGTCATGGGATGATCGAAGATTCGGCTAAAGCTTTGATGGAAATCATTAAGACCTAAGTCCTTCGGGCTTATTGAAGAGCCTTCACACATGACTTTAGCCCGTTTGATCCGGTTGATCAGCTCTCGAATATTGCCGGGCCAGTTATGACAACGCATCGCTTTCAGAGCCTCGGGGTCGAAGTTTTGGATGGCGTTGCCGCCTTCATTGGAAAACAAGCGAAGATAGTGCTTGGCGAGAAGCTCGATGTCGTCCTGGCGCTCGCGAAGCGGTGGAACGTTGATGACGAGTGTCTTGAGCCGGTGATAAAGATCGTCACGGAGGCGCCCGTCTGCTACGAGATGGTCCAAGTTGTCCTGGGTCGCGGCGATGATTCGGACGTCGACCGGCGTTTTCCTGGTGCCATTGGCCAATGGTAGGGTGCCGTTCCGCAGAAAGTTGAGCAGATCGGATTGCAGGTCCTCGGTCAGATGGCTGACGTCATCCAAAAACAGCGTACCCCCGGTCGCGGCCTCAATACCCCCCTTGCCGGGCTCGAAAAGCTCCGATCGAATGACCTCGGGCGGCAATCCGTCGCAGCTTATCTTGACGAAAGGTTTATCGCACCGGGCAGAGGCCCGATGTACAGCGAGAGCGGTCGTTTCTTTTCCGGAACCGCTTTCTCCTACGATCAATACCGGAACACTGACGGCTGCCGCCTTCTTGATGGCACGGAGCAGTCTCAGGCTTGCCGGACTACAGCCGATCAATTCTTCCCGATAGTTATAGGTTGGAGAAGAAGCGGCGGCGCGTTCCAGCATGTCGGCCATGCCCAAGGCATGGCCGAGAGTGAGTTGCAGGCGGCCAGTGTCCACGGGCAATGTGTGATAATCATAAAAGTAGCTTGAAATCAACGCGCAGAGGTCCGGTCTGTTTGCGGTTCCCGCAGCTAACAAGCCAATCCACTCCATGGAACGACGTGCTGTGACGAGATCTTTGACTGAGGACAAGTCGTTTGGCAGATCGGCGCCGAAGAAAACCATCCCGACCTTAAAACGGTGATGATCCATGAGATCTTTTGCTTCGTTTAGATCTCCTGTGGAAAAAAGGGTCCATTCCAGGGACCGCAGAGCGTCGAGGGATTCGTTGCGAGCGGCCGATAAGTTGAAGCACAGTACCTTACGCATATCCATATGTCGTCCTTCCTGGTTCACATGTCTTTAGAACTGCCGGGCATTGTGGATTCTCGGAATCCATAGATCGGAAGCCTGTCACCGGTATGTCTTGGGGTTGCAGCAAATACGGTGGCACCAGGTACGAAAAGACACCGCGGCCTGAAAACCACCGGTCCTAGTCATATAATCTCAGGCTCTATGCCACGGCGCAAGAACTACGCGGAAGAGAATGCTCTCTAGAGATGCTTTGATGAGCCTCCGACGGCCCTCCCTGTGCCGAAATCGGAGGTTTTCGAGCTTTAGGCCGCCTTGCGGAAGACGATCTTTCCGTCCTCTACATCCGCGCTGACGGTATCCCCCGGAGCGATTTTGCCGGCCAGGATATCCTGTGCCAGGGGATTCTCGATCTGATGCTGAATGGCGCGCTTCAACGGCCGCGCGCCGTAAACCGGATCGAACCCGACCTCTCCAAGCCTGTCCAGAGCCGCTTCGCTGACTTGGAGCGAGATGTCGCGGTCGGCCAGGCGGTTTTGCAGATAGCCGATCTGAATCCGGCTGATTGCCCGTATCTGTTCCTTGACCAGAGGATGGAAAACGACCACCTCATCGATACGATTGATGAACTCGGGTCGGAAATAATGGGTCACCACATCCATGACCGCCGCCTTCATCCGTTGATAGTTCTCCTCTCCAGCCAGCTCCTGAATACGGTCGGAACCTAGGTTCGAAGTCATCACGATGACAGTGTTACGGAAGTCCACCGTGCGCCCGTGGCCGTCGGTGAGCCTACCGTCGTCCAACACCTGTAACAGGATGTTGAACACTTCGGGATGGGCTTTTTCAATCTCGTCCAACAGGATCACCGAGTAAGGTTTGCGGCGGACCGCCTCGGTCAGGTAACCGCCTTCCTCGTAACCGACATAACCTGGCGGAGTCCCGATCAGGCGGGCAACCGAGTGCTTCTCCATGAATTCCGACATGTCGATACGCACCATCGCTTCCTCGGTGTCGAACAAGAACTCGGCCAAGGCTTTGCACAGCTCGGTCTTGCCCACGCCGGTAGGCCCCAAGAACAGGAACGAACCGTTGGGGCGGCGAGGATCGGCAAGACCCGCGCGGGAACGGCGGATAGCGTCCGACACCGCTTTGATCGCTTCCTGTTGGCCCACGACCCGACGCGCTAGGTTTTCCTCCATGTGGAGCAGCTTTTCCCGTTCGCCTTCAAGCATTTTCGAAACCGGGATGCCGGTCCACTTTGAGACCACTTCGGCGATTTCCTCGTCCGTGACCTTGTTGCGCAGCAGCTTGGTTTCATGCATCTCGGCCTGAGTCGCAAGGTCCAGTTCCTTCTGCAATTTCGGGATTACCCCGTATTGCAGTTCCGACATACGGGTCAGGTCGCCGGCACGCCGTGCGGCTTCAAGTTCAAGACGGGCACGTTCCAACTGTTCCTTAATGGCCGTGGTACCCTGCAAGGCGGCTTTTTCCGCCTTCCAGATCTCTTCCAATTCGGCGTATTCCTTTTCCAGCTCGGCGATATGGCTTTCCAGAGTTTCCAGGCGCCGCCGAGATGCTTCGTCAGATTCCTTCTTCAAAGCCTCGCGTTCGATCTTGAGCTGAATCAGGCGGCGGTCAAGGCGATCCATTTCTTCCGGTTTGGAATCGATTTCCATGCGGATGCGGCTGGCTGCCTCGTCTACCAGGTCGATGGCCTTGTCCGGTAGATTGCGATCGGTGATATAGCGATGCGACAGGGTCGCCGCCGCCACGAGCGCGGGGTCGGTGATGGTAACGCCGTGGTGTACCTCGTATTTTTCCTTAAGTCCTCGTAGGATGGCGATGGTGTCCTCTACACTGGGTTGGTCCACCAGCACTTTTTGGAAGCGCCGTTCCAGAGCGGCGTCCTTTTCGATGTATTGACGGTATTCGTCTAGGGTGGTGGCGCCGATGCAGTGCAGTTCGCCGCGTGCCAAGGCAGGCTTGAGCATATTGCCGGCGTCGATGGCGCCTTCGGCCCGCCCCGCACCGACGAGCGTATGCAACTCATCGATGAAGAGGATGATCTTGCCCTCCTGCTTCGCGATTTCGTTCAGAAGCGCTTTCATGCGTTCCTCGAACTCGCCCCGGAATTTGGTGCCCGCGATCAGGGCTGCCATATCCAGAGCCAGCAAGCGCTTGCCTTTGACGCCTTCCGGCACTTCGCCGTTGACGATGCGTTGAGCCAGTCCCTCGACAATGGCGGTCTTGCCGACACCGGGCTCGCCGATGAGGACTGGGTTGTTTTTGGTACGCCGCTGCAGCACCTGGATGGTGCGGCGAATTTCGTCGTCGCGCCCGATAACCGGATCGAGCTTACCCTGTTCGGCTCGCTCGGTTAAATCGATGGTAAATCTCTGCAGCGCCTGCCGTTGTTCTTCCACATTGGGATCATCCGCTTTCTGGCCGCCCCGGATTTTCTCGATAGCGTTTTCCAGCTTGTTGCGATCGAGGCCCGCTCTCCGGAGCATATCGCTGAGTTGGCCGCGGTCTTCTAAGGCCGCGAGCACAAAGATTTCACTGGTGATGTAAGCGTCGCCACGTTTTTGCGCCAGCTTGTCGGTCAGATTCAACAGCCGGCCGAGTTCGTTAGAGATCTGAACGTCTCCTCCGATGCCTTCCACGCGGGGCATGCGATTCAGCGCCTCGTCCAAGGAAGCTCGGAACTGATTCACGTTGACGCCGCATTGCGAAAGCAAGGAGCGCACAGTGCCGCCTTCGTGGTCGAGCAGCGCAGCCATGACGTGAATCGGCTCGATGAACTGATGATCGCGCCCCAACGCCAGGCTTTGAGCGTCGGCCAAGGCTGCCTGGAATTTGCCTGTGAGTTTGTCCATTCGCATTGAGTGGTGCCTTTGTCGGTTAAATGTTTCTACTGATTTAGGAAGTAAGGCTTGCCAACGCGATTTTCAAGCTGGACCGTACAGTAGCTCGAGTACCGACGAGTCGAATGGGAACGGCGGCTTTTTGGGGTAAACGGACAGTGTCGGGCGCTATCGATTGCCGCCTCGATACCGAGGCTCGCCCCGTTTGGTGAAAACCAGATGAATCGTACGGCGAATAGGACGATGTTTCCTAAGACCGAATCGAGTGTGAATCGATCGACCCCGACGATGGAACACTCGATTCGGTTCGTTCACAGAGGCTGTCCGAGGTCCTCGGTGAGCGGTGAAAAGTGGTCCGAAACCGTTGGAAAATTCCGCTCTCAGAACGACGTTTACGGGTTGACAGCGGCGACCCAGGCGTCGATATGTTCGGTCGTGATTGCACCGCTGACCGGCAATCGGTTGTGACTCGCATCGTAGAAGTAGCTGCGGGGCAGTTCGCCGTACCAGGACGGGTCTACTTCGTAGCGTAACCGCTGGGCGTTGGAGTCGCTGAAAATCCAGGATTCGACCTGGCCAAGCTTGTGTTTCGCCAGCATCTCGCTCACTTCGCCGGCGAATTCGGCATCATCGGTGGAAACCATCACCAGATCGAGCTTGGGATACTTCTTAACCGAAGCCGCCAAGGCGTCCAAATCCTTCATGCAGCTAGCGCAATCCAGGGACCAGAACATGAGAATGAAGGGTTTTCCTTGTCGGGCTTTCAAGATCTCGGCGAGGCTGCCGGCCTTGTACAGCTGCGTCTGATTTTCCGCAAACAGTGGAGCCGAGAGAAGCATAAAGAAGAGGCAAAGCGCCGCGAATAATTTTTTCATAACGGTATGCATTGAGAAGTCTAAAAGGAAAAAGGAATGGTTCTTGTCAATCGATGCGAATCAAGCGGTAACCCTTGTCTTGGCTATTCCACGACAGAAACACCGCTAACCCGTCAGTCAAGAGGAATGGAAAATCGACTTCGGAACTCGAGTCCGCCGCTACCACGGCCTCGGACCAGGTCTGTCCGCCGTCCTTAGACTGTTTGATCATCGCCCGATTCGTTTGTCCGTCGAACTCGTTCCAGGCGAGGACCACGCGATCGCCGACGGCCAATACGTCGGGGTGTCCCGGTAGTCGGTCAGGCCGGCCTAAGGCCATGGGTTCCGAGAAGTTTTGGCCCCGGTCGTCGGAAAAAGCGTAAAACAAGCCCTGACGTTTCGTTCCCTGGGTAAACCAGGCGATGTGATAGCGTCCGTTAGGGGCGATGGAAATTGCGGGCCCGTGGACCGGGCACGCTTCGATTTTCCAGCCGTCGTTTGTGGCCCGCGTCGTCGACCATTCCGCGCGGCCGGCCTCGGGTTTTGCAAGACCGTGATCGCGGACATTGTCGGAATAGATGAAGCGGGTGATCAGGACTGGTTTCCCATTGGTATCGAAATCGACGGCGAGGCGGCAGCAACTGCAAACATCGTTCACGATTTTTCGATTCGATTGAACCGTTTTTCCCTGGGCATCCAGAACGGTGTGGAAAATATCATTGCCCCGCGCTTCGTCGGCACCCTCGCGCTCATCGTGCCAGAACGCGTGCAGGTTATCCTCGGGGTCAATTGCCAGTAGGGTCTGAAACGAGTTGCCGGTTTGTGCCTGATCGCTCAAAGGCTCGGGTGTTCCGAAATGCTGGCCCTGATCCTCGGAGACACTGAGATAAGTTGTCCAGGGTTGCGGACCGACGGCCGGATAGGCGACATAAATTCGGCCGGAAGCGGTGACGGCGATTTGCGGACGGTATTCGCTCTGCGCCTTGATCGGCATGCGCTCACGGTTGACGGCGACCGGCGGACTGAAGGTTTTACCGTAATCGCTGGAAAAGTCGACATAGACCTGCTCATTCGTTGACACGACGCGCCACAGTCGTCGATCCGGGCCAAAAGCCGCGGAAACGGGGAGCTTTATGTCCATGCGGGTATAACGTTCGAAGCTCTTCGGCAACGATTTTGTTCCCGAGTCCAGCGACGCACAGCCGGACAGAACAGCTATGGACAAAACCCCGAAACACAGCGTGGCGGTTCGGTTGCGTACGAGGGACGCAGGTCTCATTCGACTCGTTTGTCGCTCGAATGGACTGAACATTACCCTTACGTCGAATAGCCGGTTTGCGCTCAATCCGTCGGAAAGCGAAGCGATACTTCAGTTAAAAACTGCGCGATTTCACGCATGGCGGCTATTTCACACCGCTGGTCAAATAATCTCACGCAGAAATCGAGCCAAGTGTGCCGAATCCATGGGGATGTGGGCGACAACACGACGTTCGCTCCGGCGGCATCTTCAAAAAGTGAGTCAAATGACACACAGCAGTGTGTGAAATCACCCAGTCCGTCGCCATAGGGCTATGCGAGTAGAGCGCCCAGTTCTTCGGGGTCGACCGGCTTCACCAGATGATGATCGAACCCAGCTGCCTTGGTGAGGGCGTGGTCTTCTTGTTGCCCGTAGCCGGTGATCGCGATGATCAGCGCTCCGCTGGTTTCCGGACGTCCGCGCAGTCTGCGCGCCACTTCGTAGCCGTCCATGCCGGGGAGACCGATGTCCAAAAGAATTGCGTCGGGCTGAAAATCCGATGCCAAATCGAGAGCCGCCGGCCCGTTGAGCGCGGTCCGGACGTCATGGCCTTCGAGTTCGAGCAATAAAGCCAAGCTTTCCACGGCATCCGTGTTGTCATCGACCACGAGAATCCGCTTCGATTTATCGCCTGGGCGATAGAGGGTATCTTGGTCGGTCATGGATAAATTCCTCGTTGTCCTGTTTGTAAATTCCGGTTGACACAAAGTCCTAGCCGAGCCTTTTTTCCGTTGGAGCTGCGAGTCGTCACCGGTGCGGCGTAAACCGCGTGAGCGCTGCGTAACCAAGCAAGGGGGAATCTTTGCCGGATCGGTAAGTCTTATGAAGAGCGGGAATGTCCGCGGCAGGGTGATCGGGTCCTCGTGCTTTCGGAAATCGAACCCTTGACTACGGGGAATTCATACAAGAAGAAACAACAAAAGTCGAATGGACATGTTTTTGCCATTGTATTTTCCCAGCAAGGCAGCACTCAAGCTTGTCATCATCGGCGGTGGTTATTCGGGTCTTTCGGCACTGATTACGATCCGTGAATACCGCCCCGACGCCGAGATCGTGTTGGTCGATCGCCAGCCTTATCACCTTAAGATTACACATCTTCACGAAAGTTTTCGTCGTCCTTTAACGGATTTCAAGGTGCCGTTCTCGGCTCTAGAAAAGCGCTTCAATTTTCGCCACGTGATGGCGGATCTGACATTCGACGATTCGACGTTGAAAAAGTGGCAATACGATCGAGTCATACCGGTGGGCCAGGAGGTGGTAGGGTTCGATTATCTCCTGGTCGCCACCGGTGCCGGTTTCAAGAAGCTCGAAAAATCGAGACAGGTGATCGATCTCGATGATTTCATCGAAAGGCCGGCGCCCGAAATCCTAGAAGAGCACTTGGCGGCAGCTAATTCTTCCATGCCGTGGATTACCGCAGTCGGGGGCGGTGCGACCGGGATCCAGTATCTGTTCGAGATCGCCCATTTCGCGCGGGAGCGCCGAATTCCTTGTCGCCTGCGCCTAGTGAGCTCCGAGCAGGGAGTGCTGACGCAGTTTGATCCGAAATTGGGGCGGTATGCGGAGGCTCGAATGGCGGATCTCGGAATCGAGTACGTGCCCGGTCATTTCTTTCGGGGCCAGGAGGCCGATCATGTAGTACTCGAATCGGCCGAAACGGGCGACTTGTCCGAACTCGATTCCCACCTCACGCTACTTTTCATCGGCAAGAGCGTGGGACTTCGTCTGCACGCCAATTTTTTCGGTCAGGTCGTGGCGGACGGAGAGGTTTTGGATCGGATTTTCACCGCCGGCGACTGCTCGTATTACCGCTCGTTGGGCTCGAACGCCATGACCGCTCAGTCTGCCGTGCGCAAGGGCAAGCTGGCGGCTCGGAACATTCTCAGGCACTCGGGACTCGTCAAGTTGTTGGAGCCGTATCTGCATCGCGACCTCGGCTATCTGATCAGCCTGGGACCGCAAGATTCCGTGGGATGGCTGGTGTCGGAGCGCAACGTCGTAGCGGGTTTTCCCGCGGCGGTTGTGAAAGAACTTGTGGAGGCGCAATACGATCTATTACTCGCAGGCATCGATACCTATATCTTGTGACGGGCGGGAATAAGGCGTGGCTAGACCTGCGGCAAGGCTTTCGAACACGAAGCTCGACTGGATTTATGGGAAATCGGTGCATCCGATGACGACGCCAGGAAATCAGGAGGCAAAATGATGTTTGGCTCAAGTCAGCCCGTAAAAGCCAAGGCGACCACGGTCATCAACAAACCCATAAACGAAGTCTTTCGTTTTGTCGGCGATGAATTTTTCGTCAATTACCCCAAATGGTCCCCCGAAGTTGTCGAATTGAAGCCTCTGTCGGATGGGCCTGTGCGTCTCGGCACTTTGGCGCATCAGGTTCGGGTCGACCACGGACACCGGACGGAGTCGACGTTCAGAGTGACCGATTATCAACCCAATAAGCGACTTGGCTTCAGCGGGGTGTCCAGCCCCTATCGCTGTGCCTTCGACTTCGAGCAAAAAAGCACGCCGACCCCGGTCACGCAGTTGGCATTCACTTTCGAGCTGTTCGAACTCGAACTGTTCATGCGGCCGTTCGAGAAATTGATACGGGCCGCGATCCAGGATGGTGCCGAGCGGACGGTGAAGAATCTGAAGAGCCTGATTGAGGGCGAGTCATGATGAGAAATGATGAGAAAAGGAGTTTGGCGAGGTATTTCGGTCAACGATAGGCCGAAAACCAAAGATTGAAGTGATGAGCTAGGAGGAACCGGCCATGGCCTTCATTGTTGAAAAAGATCCGGGACTTATCCCGCAGGTGCTGGCCAAGATTCTCGATTCGTGCGTCAACGGCGTGACACTGGCCGATCCAGATTTGGACGATATGCCAATCGTTTATGCCAATAAGGCCTTTGAGGAGATTACGGGTTACAGCTTGGGGGAAGTGCTAGGGCGAAACTGTCGGTTTTTACAGGGAAACGATAGAGATCAGGAGGCGCGTAGCCATATCCGCAATGCGCTCGCGAATTTTCAGCCGATCGAGATGACACTTCGCAATTATCGAAAGAACGGCGAGCTCTTTTATAATCACCTCGCACTTACACCGCTTTTCGATCGGAACGGAAAGGTGATTTATTTCCTCGGCATTCAGTACGATGTAACCAGCCAGGTGCGTGCCGAGGAAGAAATAAAACGCCTGAGCGAAAGACTGGAAAACATGTCAAAACTGACGAAATCATTGGGCTAATCCCTCCGCAAAAATGCGCGAGAAAAAGCGAGAAAAAGATGGTTTGTTTCGAAAGAACCTCCGAACTGCTCGCATACAGCCGAAAATGGGCGCCGTCGCTCGGGCCGGCGCAGCTAGAGAAGATCACGTATTATTCAAGGTTTAGTTATGGCGGTCATTTGCACGAGTGTTTGCGTCAACTATACGCCCAAGGAAATGTATGATTTGGTGAACGACGTTCAGTCCTATCCGAGCTATCTTCCTCTGTGTACCCATGTAAAACTGCATTCCAAAACGTCCGACTCCCTCAAAGCCACCATCACGCTGTCCAAAGGCAAGATCAAGTTTTCCTTCACCACGGAAAACTCGATGGTCGAGAGCAAACAAATCCGCATGAATCTCGTTGAAGGCCCGTTCAAGCATTTGCGCGGACAGTGGCGTTTCGAACCGATCGCGACGGGCGGCTGTGAAGCGACCTTCCGGCTTGATTTTGAATTCGCGAATGCTTTGTTGGGCATGGCCTTCGGCGGCTTTTTCAAGGAAGTAACCGAGTCATTCGTCGAGGCTTTCTGCAAACAGGCGGCCAAGAAATACGGTGAACGGCCTTCTCATCCGCCCGAAGCTGTCGTGGGTCAGGGGACGCTGACATAAGCATAAGTCGGGCGATGGCCGTTTGACGCAAGCTCAGCGTCTGTTGGTGTTGGAACTTTAAAGGTGAGACCGGCCGAGAGTCGGCTTTTCGGAACCGCGAAGCGGTAGGGCCCAGCGTGGCTCAATGATCTCAAGCTATCTCAGTCGGTTGTTGAGACCCGCAACGACGACGGAGCTCTTTGAAGTCTTCGAGCGGTAATTTGAAAACCGGGTAACCGTTGTAGTGGGTCGAAATCGCCTCGCGAGGATTTACGATTTTGATTGCCGCGACGCCCTGCCAACTGATTAATCGCCTGCCCTCTCTCAACCCAATCGATCCGCATATTCCCTTGCGGAGCCGCGAACCCCACCATGATGATGCTGAGAGCCGAAATGATGACCGGTTCCCGCGAAGCGGGTGCATCGAGCATGAGCGCCAAACCGAAGACGAGACCCAGAACACACGCGGCATAAAGTCACGCTTAGCAAAAAGGCGAGTACTGCCAAATCGCTCCTTCGGGCTTCGGATCAGCATTCAAGGCTGACGTGCACGCGTCGCGAGACGCCACGAAACGTTTATGAGACAGTATTCCGCGAGTCGAATTCTTCGCAGCTCGGACCTGCGTTTTCGTGTTCGATGAGTCTCGCGAACGCCCAATCCAGATCCCGAGATCAAATTTTAAAAAAATGCTTGAAGATATCGAGTCGATACCATATTATAAAACCACTGCCGCAGAGTCCCCCTCAAGGCAGACGCTGGTTCAGCACCTCAACGAACTAGCGAAGGAAGACTTTTAAGGTCGGCCGGTACCTCCTCAGCCGACCTTTTTTTTGCTTTCTACCCTAAATCGATTCGCGAACTGCCTTACTCGAAAGTGCCGCTGTTCAGGAAAAATGCGTCGCGTTTCAGATAAACTCAACGATTGGCTATTTTGGATAAAGGCCAAGTTGGACGAACGGATGGTCGCGCTGCTCATCGGCATCGTCGTCATGCTGTTTTTCGGCGATGTCGTTCTGGGTTGGATAGGAACGTTACTGCATTACCTCATCGAGGTGTTGGAGCTTGGACTCGAGCACCTGATCGAAGCGATATTTCACGTCTCCCAACGCGCCGCACAGATCCTAACGGCGTGGACCGGACTTTTTATTTTCCTGATACTCGGTTGGTTCGTTTTCCGCAAGGTGCGAGCGTTACTTCGTGACTGGATTGCATTGTATGTGGACGGTTTGAACCTTTATCCAAGCCGGAGATGGTTCCGACACAAACCCGCCGTCTATGCCGGCATGCTGGCCGCCGTAGCTCTGGTGATCTTCTTTCAGTTCTGATCACCGATCAGGCGTAAAAACGCCTCCTCATCCAACACTTCGACGCCGAGCTCCCGAGCCTTGTCTAACTTGGAGCCGGGATCGGCGCCGGCGATGACATAGCGGGTGTTCTTGGACACGCTGCCGGTGACTTTGCCGCCGAGGGCTTGAAGTCGGGCTTTCGCTTCGTCGCGGGTCATGGTGGAAAGCGTGCCGGTAAGAACGAAGGTCTGGCCTTGGAGCGGTCGGTCGGCTGTTGTCTTCGCCACTTCTTCCCAATGCACGCCAGCGTCGAGCAGCGCTCGGATGACCTCGATGTTATGCGGTTGCCGGAAAAAGGTGTAGATGTGATGGGCCACGGATGGGCCGATATCGGGCACTTGCTGCAGTTCTTCCTCGTTCGCGGCCATGATGGCGTCGAGGGTTCGGAAGTGATCGGCCAGGGTTTGCGCGGTGACCTCGCCCACTTCCCGAATGCCCAGCGCGTAAAGGAAGCGGGGTAGGGTGGTTTTCTTGCTTTTTTCCAGCGCATTGACCAGGTTTTCCGCCGATTTCCGTCCCATGCGATCCAGCGCCGCAAGTTGTTCCACGGTCAGACGATAAAGGTCTGCGACGGTTTCGATCAGCTTGTTTTCGAGAATCTGATCCACCAGTTTGTCGCCCAACCCATCGATGTCCATCGCCCGGCGCGAGGCGAAATGTTTGATCGATTCCTTGTGCTGCGCGGGGCAGTATAGGCCGCCGCTGCAGCGAGCAATGGCTTCTCCCGGCGCCAGTTCGACCTCGGAGCCGCACACCGGACAGTGACTCGGCATTTGGAAAATCTGAGCATCGGCCGGGCGAAGTTCGGGCAGGCTTTTGACCACTTCCGGGATCACGTCGCCGGCACGCCGGACGATGACGGTGTCGCCTACCCGAATATCCCGGCGACGCACTTCATCCGCGTTGTGAAGTGTTGCGTTGGTTACGGTGACGCCGCTGACGAACACGGGCTCAAGTCGCGCTACGGGCGTCAGTGCGCCGGTTCGTCCTACCTGGACCTCGATGGCGATGACCTTGGTCGTTGCCTCTTCCGCGGGAAATTTGTGGGCGATGGCCCAGCGCGGCGCGCGGGCGACGAAGCCCATGAGACGTCGGTCGGCGAGGCGGTCCACTTTGTAGACCACGCCGTCGATGTCATAGGGAAGATCATGCCGCCTCGCTAAAAGGTCGCGATAGTAGGCGAGACATCCTGCTATGCTCTGGACCACGCGCCGCTCGGGATTGACGGGAATACCCCAGGACTTGAAACGGTCCATCAAGGCGCTTTGGGTCTCCGGCAGTTGTTCGTCCGGATAGATGCCGTAGCCGTAAGAATAGAAACAGAGGCGGCGTGAGGCGGTGATTTTCGGGTCGAGTTGGCGGAGGCTTCCGGCCGCGGCATTTCGCAGGTTGGCGAAAACTTTATCGCCGTTCTGACGTGCCCGCTCATTTAAGGCGAGAAAAGCCTTTTTCGGCATGAAGACTTCACCCCGCACTTCGAAGCGTTCCGGCCAGCCGCTGCCCTTAAGTCGAAGCGGGATGTCGCGTATCGTGCGGACGTTATGGGTGATGTCCTCGCCGGTGTGCCCGTCGCCGCGGGTGGCCCCGCAAACCAGAAGGCCCTTGTCGTAGATGAGACTGACCGCGAGACCGTCGAGCTTGGGTTCCACCAAATAGCCGATGTCGTTGCGTCCGAGCCGCTGGCTCACGCGCCGGTGGAAATCCTCGACATCTTCGTCGCTGAAAGCGTTCTCCAGCGACAGCATGGGAATCTCGTGGCGCACCGTGGCGAAAGCTGCGACCGGCGGAGCGCCGACTCGCTGGGTAGGAGAATCGGGAGTTACAAGTTCCGGATATTGCCGTTCGATCGCCAAGAGCTCCTGCATCAAGCGATCGTATTCGGCGTCGGAGATCAGCGGTGAGTCGAGTTGGTAGTAGCGCAGGTTGTGGAATTCGATTTCCTTGCGCAATTCCTCTGCGCGGCGTTTGATCTCCTCCGGCGCGTTCGCGGTCATTCGTAAGCCTCTATCAGGCCACGGCGCATCTGAGCGATTTTTTCCTCGGTCAACGGTCGCCGGGTTTCGTCCCACTCGATGCCGTCCAGGCGTATCGCGAGTTCATGGCAAGTGTCGACTAGATCGTCGAACACGCGCAGGGGATCGTCCACGGTGGCGGGCTGGAAGAAAAGGACAACGCCGGGGTATTGGTACGACGCCATGTCGTCGATGGGAAAGGTGCCGGGCTTGACCAGGCTGGCGACGCTGAACAGCGGTTTCCGCAGTTCGGAATCGTAACGGTGAAAGATGCCCATTTCTCCATGGACCAGATCGAGGTCCATCAGAGCGTTCTTGAGTTCGTCGCCCGCGAATAGGAACTCGCCTTTCGCGACCACGCTGAGCTGAATGATGAACGGCGCCCCCAAGGTGGTGGTCCCATTCGGTTTTTTCGAGGCGTCATGCGCTTGGTCGATTCTGTCTTCCGCCAGATCGGGGTCGTCGGTAAACCGTCGCTCGTTTCGATTTAGAACACGAACGCTTTCGGCTTCGTCGTCGTTGTAATCGGGCAGTTCCTCATCGATCGAAGGGTCGAAGTCGAGTTCGTCGAACGCGACCCGCCTTTGCAGAAAGTCCAGGATCTTTTGCTTGTATCGTCCCCAGATATAAATGCTGGCGATGACGATGATGCCGATGACCAGCAGGATCAAACGTACGGTATCTCTATCCATCCCCTTTCCTCGAATGCCCTTGACCCGCCCGGAAACAAGGAGGCGGCCGAGCGCCACTTTTTGTACGGAAAATCGGCCCCTGCGGCACAGGAACAATTAGGCCGCTGATCCCGCCGACATTTCAACCGCCGCATCGATGTCGACAGCGACGATGCGGGACACGCCGGGTTCTTTCATGGTGACACCGGCCAAATGCTGGGCGATTTCCATCGTCGCTTTGTTATGCGAAATGAAAAGGAATTGTACCTTTTCGGACATTTCTTTGACCAATTGACTAAACCGACCGACATTGGCGTCGTCCAGCGGAGCATCCACTTCGTCGAGCAGGCAAAACGGCGCTGGGTTCAGTTCGAAGATGGCGAACACCAGGGCGACCGCCGTGAGCGCCTTTTCGCCTCCCGAAAGGAGGTGGATCGAGGTGTTGCGCTTGCCGGGAGGCCGCGCCATGATGCTGACGCCGGTTTCCAGCAGATCACGCTCGGTGAGGTCCAGGGATGCCTGGCCTCCGCCGAACAGTTTGGGAAACATTCGCTGTAGGCCCGCGTTAATCCGGTCGAAGGTATCCTTGAAACGAGCCCGGCATTCCCTGTCGATCTTTTCGATGGCTTCTCTCAAGGTAGCCAGCGAGTCGGTCAGATCTTGGTGCTGTTGATCGAGAAACTTCATGCGTTCCGCCTGGGCTTGGTATTCTTCCATTGCGGTCAGATTGACGGCGCCCAGCCTGACGATTTCTTCTCCGAGCTCGGTGACACGTTTCTGCCAGATCTTTTCGTCTGCGTCTTCGGGCAATCCGGCCAAAACCGCCTCCGGCTCCGCGCCCAGTTCGTCGAATTGTTCCTGCACGGTCTGCCGACGCACCTCGTTGGCCTGAAGCGCGAGCTTGGTCTGATCGAGGCGCTGTTTGAGATCGTCCAAGGCCCTTTGGTTGTGGATGCGGGATTCGTCGATGCGGCGCATCTCGGTCTCCAATTCGCCGGCGCGCTTGCGCAAATCCGACAGCGTCCGCTCCACCTCGACGCGCTGTTCCTGTAGTTCTTCCAATCGGGCTTGTTCGTCTTCGACCGGCATCTCGGCCTCGCTCATCTGCGCGCTGACGGTTTCGAGCCTTCCCAGGGACTGCTCGTACTGCTGCTGCGCCCGCTCCAGATGTTTTCGGGTCAGGCCTTCGGCGGATTTCAGGGTTTCGAGCCGAGTTTTGAGTTGGTGTACACACTCGCGCGCCAATTTCAGAGCGGCATCGGCCTTACTGAGATTGGTTTCCAGCTCGTCCCTTCGGGCGGCGTAGTCGGCCACTTTCGGTTCCAAATCGGCAAGCCGCTCTTCGGCCTCCAGCAAGGCGGTCTTAGCTTCGGCGGTTTCTTCGACGGTCTGGGACTGATGCTCTTCCAGATCGTCCAACTCGTATTCGAGCTGCCGGAGACGCTTTGTGGCCTGTTCGCAGCGCGCCGTGGCGGCGCTCAAGTCGGCCTTGAGACGAGCTTGTTCGACGCTCAAGGAACGCTCCTCGGTTTGCATTCGCTCGTACTCGTGTTCGGCGTCTTTTACGGCTTGATCGGCCTGAGCGAGGTCTTGTTCCAGCAACCGGTTTTTTTCCAGCAGGCTATCGCGTCGCGCTTTGAGTTCCCGCAACTCGCGCTCCCGCTTGATCATTCCGGCCTTGCCGTCTTCGGGTTTTTGGATCGCCAGCCAGCCTCGGCCTATGCGGATTCCGTCCGGTGTCACGACCGATTCGTGATCCGCTAGCTTTTCGCTCAGCGTTTTGGCGGACGCCAGATCTTGGGCGCAGTACACGGTACCGAGCAGCGGAGCGAGCTCCCAAGGCGATTGCACCTGGCCGATAAGTTTCTGCTCGGCCGGTGTTTTGCTCGCATTAGGGGAGCGGGTTTCGAAAAAGCTTAGCGATTCGCCGGGCAGGCCGCTCAAATGTGGCCAATAATCTGCCGAACTCTCGACGCAAAGGGCTTCGAGATAACTGCCGAGGACGCTTTCCACCGCCGTTTCCCAGCCGGGGCGAACCTCCAGGTATTCGGCCAGGCGCCCAGCCCCGTCAAGGCCGCGTTCTGCCAACCAGGACTTAAGTGCGGCGCGGTCCTTGCCCATCGCGTGCTGCTGCAGCGTTTCGAGCGAACTGATCTTGCCCTGGAGGGCGTGCAACTCCGCGCGGTTGGCGTTCAGTTCGTCGTGGCAGGACTTGGCCCTTTGGCGTTCGTGACGGATTCGATCGGTCAGGATTTGGAGCTGCTCGTGCAGCGCCGCGCGTTCGGCTTCGAGTTCCGCGAGAGCCTGCTGCAGCCCTTCGAGCCCCTCGGCTTGCAGCGTGTCTTCGAGTTCATCGCGCTCGCGCTCCAGCCGCTCCCGTCGGGACTGGAGTTGGCGCTCTTGTTGCTCCAGTTGCTTAAGTCGCGTTTTCTGGATCTCGGCTTGGCTTTTGTAGCGATTGATCTCGCCGCTTAAGGATTCGAACGCCTGACGCAGGTTCTTAAGCGCCCTGTCTGCGTCATCCCGGTATTGGATCGCTTCGGTTTCGGCGGACAAGGCTTGTTCGAGTTCGAGTTCGACTGCCGCGAGCTCTTCACGTATGGCCTCGAGCTGATGTCTATCGTTTTCCAGGTCATGAAGGGCTTGCTCTTTCTCGTTATGGAGCCGGGTTTGTTCCAGACGCAGCGTCTCGCGCGTCTTTTGGGCGTGCTTGATCGTCTGGTCGAGACGGCTGATTTCAGCGCCCAGCTCGTAATAGCGCCCTTGATGCTCGGCAATCTGATGTTGCAGCGCTTCATGCCGCTCCCGGTGCTGGTCCAGGGACTCGCTCAGGCTATTGCCCTCGCTGACCAACTGTTTGAACAATTGTTCGGCGGCGGCCAGGGACTTCCGATATTCATTCAGGCGCTCGTCGTAATTGCGCCAGCGGATCGCCAGCAGTTGCTCCTTGTAACGCCGTTCCTCCTGCTTGAGAGCCGAATATTTTTCCGCTTTTTTTGCCTGACGCCGGAGATTCTCCAATTGTTTCGCTACCTCGTCGCGCAAATCCTGCAGCCGATCGAGATTTTCCTGGGTATGGCGCATGCGGAGTTCGGTCTCGTGGCGTCGTTCCTTGTACTTCGAGATGCCCGCGGCTTCTTCGATGATCTCGCGCAGTTCGTCTGGTTTAGCTTCGACCAGCCGGGAGATGGTGCCTTGCTCGATGATGGCGTAGCTGCGCGAGCCGAGGCCGGTGCCGAGGAAAAGGTCGGTGATGTCCTTGCGGCGGCAGCGGGTGCCGTTCAAAAGGTAAGTCGACTGTCCATCCCGTGTGACCTGGCGCTTAATGGAGATTTCGCGGTATTTGGCGAACTCGCCGGGCGCCTTGCCTTCGCTGTTGTCGAAGATCAGTTCCACCGAGGCGAGCCCCACCGGCTTGCGCGTGCTGGAGCCGTTGAAGATGACGTCGGCCATCGTATCGCCGCGAAGATGCTTGGCCGAGGATTCGCCCATCACCCAGCGTACGGCGTCGATGATGTTGGATTTGCCGCAGCCGTTCGGCCCGACGATGCCCACGAGATTGCCGGGGAGCGGAATCGATGTGGGATCGACGAAGGACTTGAAGCCCGCGAGTTTGATCTTCTCCAGCCGCATTAGAGGGTTCAGACGAGTTTCGCTGTTCGGGACGGCATCGGAAAAAACGCGATGGGTGCGATGGCGGGCAAGTCCGTTGATCTGGTCTGTAATGGAACCGGGCGCTATTATAAACGACTAAGTCCATCGGCGGGATTTCGTAAGGTATTGACGTTCCGCCGTTCCGCAGCAAGGTTCATCCCCGAAACTCTTGACCGTTCCCATGCCATCCGCACCTAGCAAAGACCTCGAAACCTTCGATAATCCGCATCCCGGCCGCGATTACACGATCCGCATCGAGATACCGGAATTCACCTGCCTGTGCCCCAAGACCGGACAGCCGGATTTCGCCACCATTCTGATCGAGTACGTGCCGAAGCAATCCTGCGTGGAGCTCAAATCACTCAAGCTATACATCTGGTCTTTCCGCGAGGAGGGCGCCTTCCATGAAGCGGTGACCAACCGCATTCTCGACGACCTGGTCAGAGCCTGCGCGCCTAACTTCATGCGGGTGACCGCCCGTTTCAACGTCCGTGGCGGAATCTACACTACGGTCGTGGCCGAGCACCGCGATCACGCCTGGGAGCCGCCGTCCTTGGTGAATCTTCCTTGATGGCAGGATGTTGAATTTCCTTCTATCAGAAGGACCGGTCCGTGCGGAACCGACAACCTCTATCGGCGTGTATTCGTGCGCGCTCGATCTGCGCGGATTAAGAACATGGTGCAGCGAACCGGTTGGGGCGCATCGGCGGTTCCAGCGTCCGAAGCGTGAAAGATAACTACGGTAGATTCGACCAGCCCCGATACCTCGGGCTTTTTCAAAACCCGGATCCAAATGATCAAGTCCACAGGTTTCGTATGAGTTCCCCAGCTAGCGAACACAGCGAAGACGATAAGACGGTGGCGGTGCGCCGCTGTCCGAAATGCGGTCACCCGGCCCCGTTAGACGAGCTGGTTCGCGCCGGATGTCGTTGCCCGGCCTGTAACTTCGAAATGGCTTATCTGGACATCACCGTCAGCGGTAGCGTCCGCGGTATTTTGGGCTGGGTGAGGCGGGAAGGCGAAGTCATTCAGGATCGCTATCGGATCGCTTCGGTTCTGGGCAGGGGCGGCTTCGGTACGACCTACCTGGTGCAGGATTTGCTGCTCAATGGCAAACGGCGGGCGCTCAAAGAAATTCCGGAGCCTTTGTTCGACGAGGCGGAAGCCGCGCTGCTTAGTCGGCTTCATCATCCTTCCATCCCGGATATCATCGATCGCGCGGTAGTAAACGGCATGGTTTACCTGGTGCTCGAGTTCGGCGGCACGCGCACGTTGGGTTCGGAGCGCAAGCGCTTGGGTGGGCGCATCCCCTTGCCGACGCTGATTCCGTTGGCGCATCAGCTGTGCAAGGTATTGAGCTTTCTCCACGCGCAAAACCCGCCGATCATTCATCGCGATCTGAAACCGGACAACATTCTGCTGGACGATCAGGACCACGTCATGCTGATCGACTTCGGCATCGCCAAGTTCGATAACCCCGATGAAGCGACACGTACATTGGGGCGAGCGGTATCCTTCGGTTTCAGCGCGCCGGAGCAAATCACGGGCGCCGGGACCAACCAACGCTCAGATATTTACTCGCTAGGCGCCACGATTTATTTCCTGCTCACCGGCGTTCATCCGCCGGCCATCAATGCACAGTTGGCAGGCAAAAAACTCGAACCTTTGTCGAAGTTTCTGCCAGAGGTGCCGCCGGCTCTGGATAAAGCCGTCCTCCGCGCATTAGAACTCAACCCGGAGCGCCGCCAGCAGTCTGTCAGCGAATTCGCCCAAGTATTCGAAGAGCTGGAAAGGACCGTTCCGAGGCGCACCGCCTCATCCGGTGCCAGTCAGCAGAATTTTCTGAAACGGAACCTGGTGGCACTTGCCGCAATTCTGCTCGTGATAGCGGTACTGGGCGGCGGTGCGATTTTTCTTTGGCTTCAGGAACCGGCTCCCAGGCCGGAGTTGAAATCTCAGGCGGCTGAACCCGAGGCGCCGGCCACGGCAGAGGTGCCGACGGATCAAGCGCCCGCGATAACGCAGCCTATCCCGGAAACACAAGCTTTGCCGGTCACACCTCCTGTCTCGACGTCCCCGGACGCCGAACCCCCGGACGAAACGCCAGCAACGCTCCCGCCGACGCCGGAGGAACAGACTCCACCGATCACGACACCGCCGACCACCGGAACTCAGGAACCCGCACGGTCGGACGAAACGCCGACGCTACCGCCCGGTATAACACCGGACACTGTCGCACCAAAGCGAGAAATCAATCACACAAGCGAAGAGGTCGTCCCAACTTCGAAAGAGCGCTCAGGTCGCGAGACCTTGCCGCCTCCGCGTGAGCGACCCAAGCCCCCCGTGAAACCGAAAGCGAAATCGGCTAGCATCAAGCCGCCCCAGGAGGCATCCCGACGACCCGCCGAGAAACCCAAGGCTCCGGCGTCAGAGCCCGATTGGAGCGGTGCCATGAGATACGAAGGGGCCCGCCAGACGACGCCTTAGAGCCTAGTTCGATACACCGTTCGCTCTAAGCCCGGTCGAAGGGTTTTCGGGACCTGACGGGATCGGCCCTCAGCCAGGTCTGTCCGCCATGGGGTACTCCGATAGGGCATTTGCCTCGACCCAATCGAAGGCCGACGAAAGTCCAAAGGGGGAGTGACTGACGCGTTCGATCGATGGGTGTTGGCCGCCGTGTTGATGGCGGTAATTCAAATCCCTTGGGGGTATTCGGGCTATGATTACTGACGCATAAATCAAGGAAATGAACATGAATACAAGATCGAAAACACTGAGTATCACGCTCTGCGCCGCTCTCGCGGCGGGCTGTGCCAACCAGGGGGCAAACGGCCAGCTCCTCGGATCGCTTGCGGGCGCTGTGGTTGGAGCGGCCAGCGGTGCAGCGATCGGGGGCAATTGGAAAGGCGCCTTGGTGGGAGCTGCCGCGGGAGCGGCTTTGGGGTGGGCGACCGCGAAGCTCGTGGAATACAATTCGACCCAGGTGCGTACGGAGGCTGACGAGCGCCAGATTTATGGGATCTCCGAAAGGGTCGCGAGTCCCCTGGTCAAGGTGCGGAAGGGCTCCAGTTCACCCTCTCAGATCAGAGCGGGCGAGCAGGTTCGTGTGGTTACCGATTACTCGCTCATGCTGCCCCAGGGTATGACGCAGGCGGAGGTCAGCGAAAGCTGGGTACTCAAGAAAGACGGCAAGGTGCTTTCGGAAATTCCCCCGCAACATGTCCAGCGAAGTGGCGGGGGCTGGGAAGCGGCCGCCAGCATCGCCATTCCGAGCAATGCCCACCCGGGCACCTACGTGGTGGAGCACAAGGTGCAAACCGGCACCAGCTACGACACCGACGAATCCGTTTTCATCATCACTCCGAGCTGACCGGCGCTTCGGGCGTGTATGAGTAAGCGATGGCAATGCACGGCTGTCGTTGCCGTGCTGTTCGCCTGTGCCTGCGCGGCACAAGCCTATGGGCCGTGTTTAAGCGAGCAATCTCGGTCCCGGGAAACGGCTCGGCAGATCGATCGTGAATGGCCGCAACGCCCGAGCAACGACGAACTTTCCCGCTACATTCAGTCCCTGGGCGAGCGCCTGGGACGCACTTCGCTGACCGGGCGTTCCATTTCTTGGCGGTTTATCGTACTGCGTGACCGTTCGCCGTATGCCTTTTCCATCGGCTCCGGTTTCGTTTACATCGCCGATGGTGCGCTCAGCTTTGCCCGAAACGAATCCGACCTGGCCGCGATTCTGGCGCATGAAATCGGCCATCAGCTCGCCGGCCATTTTTGCGAGCTGGATCCGCCTCGCTACGGGAGCGATGATCCCTCGACCGTTCGTCGAGACCGGGTAGGAACACTGGTACAGGTCATCGACCTTAGAAAAGAATTGGAGGCCGACCAGTATGCGGTCGATATTCTGCGGGATGCCGGATTCGATCCGCACGCCATGCTTGGCGTCGCCGAGCGTCTACCGGCGCATGCCGGTTCCGGTTTGGCGCAGCCGGAGAACGAGCGCGTGCTTGCCCTCCAAAATCGATTGAGACATTTTCGCTTGGCTGGACCTGGCGTCCAGGATTCATACGAATTTCGGCGGCTCAAAGAGCAGATTAGAGAGTAATAGTGCTTCGTTGCTGAACCCGCACCACACTCTTGACAGTATGTGCTCACAAAGGTATCAAGGCCCAACGTGGGGGCGAGGCGCTCCATGTAGGTCAGATCTCTTTGGGACATACATTAAGGACAGTCACAGTGGCGAGACAAGCGTTCTACGAGACCTTGAATCAACCTTCAGAGTGGACTCTTCGTAAAGTCTCGGAGCGGCGGGCACAGCCGGATGGGCTGGAGGAAGCGGGCCGATGGTAGTCGTGACCCAAAAATCGCGTCCGATCGAAGTCGTGAGCCCTTTGGGAAAGGACGTCCTGCTGTTCCATCGCATGGCCGGCCGGGAGCGGCTCGGCGGGCTGTTCGAGTACGAACTTGATCTCTTGAGTACCAATTCCGCGCTCGCACCGGACGGAATCCTCGGTCAAAGCCTTACCGTCAAGCTACGTCTGCCGGACGACAGTCAGCGTTACTTCAACGGCTTCGTCAGCCGTTTCGGTCACTACGGTTCCCTGGGCGAGTATGCCTATTACCGCGCTAGCGTCAGGCCCTGGCTATGGTTTCTGACCCGCACGACCAACTGCCGGATTTTTCAGGAGAAGACCGTTCCTGAGATCATCAAGCAAGTCTTTCGCGACAAAGGCTTTTGGGATTTCGAGGAGCGACTGAGCGACGCTTATCCCACTCGAGAGTATTGCGTGCAGTATCGCGAGTCGGACTTCAACTTCGTCAGCCGGCTCATGGAGGAGGAAGGGATCTACTACTTCTTCGAGCACCAGGAAGGCAAACATACCTTGGTTCTCGGGGACTCCGTCACCGCACACAAGGCGACCAGGGGATACGAGGAAATCCCATTCATCGAGCCGGGCAATATCGAGCGACGCAAGCGCGATCACATCTACGAGTGGTCGTTCGCACAGGAAGTGCAGCCAGTGAACTACGTGCTCACCGACTTTGACTTTGAGAATCCGAACGCCGATCTTAAAGTGAAAGCCGCGGTTGCGCGCAACCACGCTCACGCCGAATACGAGTGTTACGATTACCCCGGCAAATATAAGGAGGCCGGGCGTGGCGAGAATTATGTCCGCCGCCGCATCGAAGAGTTGCAGGCTCAGTTCGAACAGGTAGAGGGTAAGGCCAATGCCCGGGGTCTTACCACGGGCGCATTATTCACGCTCATCGAGCATCCGCGCCGGGATCAAGAGCGCGAGTATTTGGTGACCTCAGCGTCCTATCAGCTTCAGTCGGATGATTACTTCACCGTCGCGGGCGGATCGACGGGTGACATCTATCGTTGCACCTTCACCGCCATCGCCAGCGAACACCCTTACCGTTCCCCGCGCGTCACGCCAAAGCCAATCGTTCAGGGCCCACAGACCGCGATCGTGACCGGTAAAGCGGGAGAAGAAATCTGGACGGACGAGCATGGCCGGGTCAAGGTTCAATTCCATTGGGACCGGGAGGGCAAGCGGGACGAGAACAGTTCCTGTTGGGTTCGTGTTTCTCACCCCTGGGCGGGCAAGGGCTGGGGTGCGGTCTCAATCCCGCGCATCGGCCAGGAAGTGATCGTCGACTTTCTGGAAGGCGACCCTGACCGGCCCATCATCACCGGCCGAGTCTACAACGGCGAGGCCATGCCGCCTTATCCGTTGCCTGGAGCGGCTGTGATCAGTGGTATCAAATCCAATACCCACAAGGGGCAAGGCTACAACGAGATTTCCATGGACGATACGGCGGGAAAGGAACAGGTGACGATTCATGCTCAATACGACATGAATACTACGGTGGAGCACGATCAAATCACTGCCGTCAAGAACAACCGTACGACGACGGTAACGGTGGACGATACCCTGACCGTGGACGCCAACCGTACTATGCACATCAAGGGACAGTTGTCCGAAACCGTCGATGCGGGGCATCTGCTTACGGTAAAAGGCGGACTGACCGAGGATATCACCGATGGCCGAACGATCACCGTAACCGGCCCCATCGACCAGAGTTCGACGTCGACTACCGATCTGCATGCAGTCGGCGCCGGCACCTACACGTCCGATACGTCGCTGCGCTTCGCCGTGGCGGGTTCGATGATAGAGATAACGCCGCAGGCGATCACCATTAGCATGGGGGCCTCGACCATCAAGATCGATCCGACCGGCGTTTCCATCACCGCGCCGAAAATTTCCCTCAACGGCTAGGGCAAGCGCTATGGCCCTGAATTCGGTCGAACGTCGTCTCGCCTATTTATGTGGTGAGTGGGTCAGGTTCCGCGAGAACAAGACGGCGCGCCTGTTGATCTGGCAAGTGCCGGAAAACGCCTTCCGCCTGATGGAAGCGTTCGTTGAAGCTCAAAAATCCGAGTCGGATTACACATCCGGCGACCTGTTCATTCTGTTCAAGACGCCTTACGAACACTCCTTGCAATATTCTAGAGCCCTGAAGGAAGCTTTGCGGGCTCAATACGACGCCAGCCGCGAGGGGTTGATGGCGGAGGGATTGCCGGTTGATTGGAATTTCGATCCAGCGGCGTCGCCCGGCACGACGGCGGCTTTCGTAGCTGCCTTGCGGTCGTTCGGATCGAAATACCATCGTTCGATAGGCCATCTGGTCAGTGTACTAATGCCTATCGCGATAAGCGACGAAACGGCCTTTGCCGACTGGGTGCTGCGCGCCCTCGCACTCGATTTGCCAGAGCGCATGCGCATATTGTTGATCGAATCCCTGGAACACCCCCGATTTCAGCGCTTGCTCGACGCCGACCATCCGCGTATCGTGCTGAGCCGGCCACAAGTGGACGGGCTTACGGTCGCGCAGGAGACGTTCGCTCAGGAATCGATCCAGGGGCCGGCCGGCGTGTTTCGGAATCAGCTGATCGGGCTGATGGCTCTGACTGAAAAGGGCACGGCCGATCAGGTGAAAGCCAAGGCCAAGGATGCGCTGGCCTACGTGCGCCGGCAGCAATGGCTCGATCAGGAAGTGGTCGTGCGCATGCTGGTGGCCGGTGCCTTGCTGAAGGAGAACCGACACGACGAGGCGGCGCAAGTTTACTGTGGCGCTCGGCAAGTCGCGCAGAGAGTCGCGGAGCAGAATCATCCCGCCGGCAACAAACTAGTCCTGCAGACCTGGTTCGGCGAAGCGGGCGCGCATTTGGCAAAAGGCGATGCCGAAACGGCGGGGCATTGCTATGACCAGGCAGCCGTCCTCGCGCAACGAGACCGTAACGTAATCCTCGGCATCGAAGCGTTCCGCATGGGGGCCTATTGCCGGGCTCGCACCGGTGACATCGACGGGGCCCTGGAACGAGGACGTTGCGCTTACGCGCTGGGAGAACAGCTCAAACCCGAGGTGCGTGGTATGACCACCTTGCCGCTGACGGGGATCGACCTGCTGAGGGCGCTCGATCCAGAGCGGGTGGGGCACATGGAACGGGTAAAAGCGGAGTTGCAAGTGCGCTCGAGCTTGGCGCGCAAAGCTTTGGAAGAGCGAGCGCAAACCGTTGGAGAGACGACGACAGCGGAAGCCGAGAGCGCCATCGAACAGGCTTACCTCACCGCAATCGACGATATCAAGGCCGAGTCGGAAGCCCGCCTCGATCGCCTCGTCGCCGGAGCCGACGAGACATTCCGGTCGCTGTTCGCCCGCAGCCGTGAGCTGTTGGGAAACGACTGGCCTTTGTTCAGCGAACTCGGGTTGATGGCGCCCGCGGCAGAACAGCAGGTTAAAGCCGCATGATGCCGGCAGCCAAGCACGGCGATCCCCAGCTCGGGGTGGATATCCACCTCTGCACGACGCCGGTACCGACTCCGCTGCCGACCCCCCATATCTCCGTCGTCTTCGACCCTTTCGACTACATCCCCATCATCGGCGCGACCGTGACCGTGTGCGGCATGAAGCGCGCCACCGCCGGCACCGCCGGCATGGTCGTGCACATTCCGCCGGGGTTTCCGTTTGCGCCGAAATTTCCGGACACCGACGACGAGCTGTTCATGGGCAGCTCGACAGTGATCGCCGACGGTGATCCGTTCTCTTACATTTCCCTGCCGGTCTTGGGCTGCCAGGTCGCCGGCATGGTCAGCCCGTTCCGGCTGCGGAAAAAGGGCGGCCCGAGGATCATGGTGTTGCCCACGACCTTCAACCTGGCGATCCCGACCACCGTGTTCGTCGGCGGCCCCCCGACCATCTCGATGATGGGGCTCGCGTTCAAGGCTGGTTTCGCGGCCCTGGGCAAGCTGGCCAAGTCCGGGGTGTTCAAGCGGTTCCGGCAAAAGCTGTTCAAGAACATGAAGCCCGGCTTTCTCAAATGCACGGTCTTGCGCGCCGAGCCGGTCAACATCCTGAACGGCGAAGTTTCCGTCGAGCAACAGGACTTCGAATTGCCGGGCCGCATTCCCCTGCGCTGGGTGCGAAGCTACGGCTCGTCCGGCGACTTTGTCGGACTGTGCGGCATCGGTTGGCAGACCCCAGCCGATATTCGGCTCGAATACGACAGCACGGACGGCAGCGTGCTGATGCACGGACCCGAAGTCGGGCCGATCGCTTTCGAGCGGCTGCCGGCCGCGGTGGGCGAGCAGGGCGCCGAGCTCGAGCTGATGGACGGCGCGCGGCTGATCGATACCGGCGACGAATATCGGGTCACCACCAAGGACGACCGCATCTATCATTTCCCCAAATCGCTGGCCCGCCGTGATCCTAGGGGGCGGCTGTGCTGGCCGATCGGACGCCTCTCGGACCGCTGCGGAAACGCCCTCGACTTCGAGTACCGCGGCGGCCGGATTGTTGCTATCAACGAATCGGCGGGCCGGCGTCTCACGCTCACCCTCGAAAACGACCGCCTGACGGCGGTGACACTCCACGATCCCGCGAGCAGGACCGAACACACTTATGTCCGCTACCAATACGACGAGGCGGGAGACCTGGTCGCCGTCATCGACCCGCTGGGCGAGCCCTATCGCTTCGCCTACGACGCCCATCGCATGGTTCGTCACACCGACCGCAACGGTCTGTCTTTCCATTACGCCTATGAGCAGGCTCCGGACGGGAGTTGGCGGGTCATCCATGCCTGGGGCGACGGCGGGTTATACGATTACCGCTTCGACTACTCGGACCTCCTTAACGAACGCCGCATCACCGATTCGCTGGGGCAAGTCACGTTGATCAAGCTGGACGAGCGCGGTTTACCGATCAACGAGACCGACCCTTTGGGCGGCATGACCATCTACGAATATGACGACGCCGGCCGCACCACGGCGGTGGTGGACCCGGATGGCCACCGCACCGAATACACTTACGACGAGCGCGGCAACCTCCTCAAACTCACGCGCCCCGACGGCCATGCGATCACCACCGAGTTTGACGAGAACGACAAGACCGTTCGCATCACCGACCCCAATGGCGGCGTTTGGCAGCAAGCCTGGGACCGGCGCGGCCTATTGATTGAGCAGAAAACGCCGCTCGGCCATGTCTCGCGCTACGAGTACGACGCCCACGGGCAACTCGTTGCCTACACCAACCCGCGCGGTGCGCGTACCGAGCTTCGCTTCGACGCATTTGGGAATCTTATTGGGATCAAGGATGCTCTGGGCCATGTCACGCGTTTCGCTTACGATCCCTTGGGTAACCTCATCGGCGAGCTCGACCCGCTCGGGCGCAAGACGCTCTATCGCTATGACGCTAAGGGGCGGCTCACGGCGGTCCGTCTGCCGTCCGGTGCGACGGTGCACTGCGGCTACGATGCCGAGGACAATCTGACCCGCTATGTGGACGAAAACGGCGCGGAAACCCGGCTCGAGTACTTCGGCCAGGGCGAGATCGCCAAGCGTATCCAGCCCGACGGCCATACCGTTCAGTACCACTACGATACCGAAGAACGGCTGATCGGCGTCACTAACCAGCGTGGCGAGACCTACCGGCTCGAGCGCGACGCCCTCGGGCGCATCATCGAGGAAGTGGACTATTGGGGCCAGTCGCGGCGTTACGACTACACGCTGGCGGGGCATCTTCGGCGCAGCGTCGACCCGCTCGGCCGCGCGATTCACTATCGCACCGACCCGCTCGGCCGCATTGTCGAAAAGGCGCTCCCGGACCCGGACGGCGGCGATAAACCCTGGATCGAACGCTTCGCCTACGATGCCAATGGCAACCTGATCGGCTGCGCCAATCCGCACATCCGTATCGAACGCCGGTTCGATCCCGACGGCCGCCTGATCGAGGAAAAGCAAGGCGAAACGTTCACCCTTCGCAATGCCTATGACGAGGTCGGCAACCGGATCGCCCGCCACACCGAGTTCAAGCGGGGCGACACGGCGATCGCCCATGCCGTCCGTTACGCCTACGATGCCCTCGACCAGGCGATCGAAATCGCCATCGACGACCACACCCCCATCCAGATCGAACGCGATGCGGCCGGGCAGATCGTCCGTGAGCGACTGAGTCCTCATCTACGCCGCGAGGTCGACTACAGCGCCGATGGCTATCTGACCCGCCAGCGCATCCGCACCGACGCGGAAACCGTCGTCGACCTTGCCTACGACTACGATGCCGCCGGCAACCTGACCGAACGACGCGATGCCCAGTACGGGATCGACCGCTACGTCTACGATCCCGTAGGCCGCATCACCCAGCACCTCGACCCGCACGGCCAGGTCAAGCGCTACCTCAACGACCCCGCGGGGGACCGGCTCAAGACGCGGATCGTCGAGCACGAAGCCGTACAAGTGGGAGCAGCAAAGGCCCAAGGCGAATGGTCCCGGGAAGGCGAGTATGAAGGTGCCTTTTATCGCTTCGACCGTGCCGGCAACCTGATCGAGCGCCACGACCGGCGCGGCGCCCTACACCTTCGGTGGGATGCGAACCAGCGGCTGATCGAAAGCCGGCTCGAAGGCGTCTCCACCCGCTATTGCTACGACCCCCTAGGCCGGCGAATCGAGAAGCGCACCGGCGATAAAGTGACGACCTTCGTCTGGGACGGCGACGCTCTAGTCGGCGATTGGATCGAGGATCCGACCGACCCCGTTGTTTCGGCGAAAGGGATAGCCCGGGAATGGGTGTATTACCCGGAGACCTTCGAGCCCTTAGCACTTCTTGGCGGCCGAAGCGGACCGAATACCCTCCTGCACTATCACAACGACCCCAACGGCTGTCCGATCCGGCTGACCGACTCGAAGGGCGAAGTCCTATGGGCGGCGAGTTATACGGCGTGGGGGCAAATCGCGCGGATGCACGTCGGCGATGTCGACAACCCGATTCGGTTGCAGGGGCAGTATGAGGATGGGGAGACGGGATTTCATTACAACAGGCATCGTTATTACGAGTCCCATTCAGGGCAATTTGCTTCTCAGGATATATTGCGCCTTATAGCAGGCCCAAATACATACCGTTTTGCTCCAAGCACAATCGGATGGATCGACCCCGTTGGCTTAGTGTGCCTGGATAGACGGGTTGGTCGTTTCCGAGACCAGGCAACTGGCCGATTTGTGGCGGCAACACGGGTGCGCGGACATTTTCCTGACTCAGTAACTCCAGGCCAAAGGGTACTCTATCGAGCAGATCCGGTTACCGGGGCGATTACACACTTTCAGGTTTATGATGTTGCAGGATTGCCGCTTAAGCGAGTAGACATCATCGGTGCAGCTCATGGTGGTGTACCAACTCCACACGTTGTTGAGTTTGTCCACAATGTTAATCCTAGAACGGGACAGGTGTTTCCTAGGCCAAACCGTAAGGTAAGACCAGCTGGTCCACAGGATATCTTATGACCAAGCCTAATCTTGATGAACTAGAAGACTTCCAGATCTGGAAAAAAGCAAATCCGGATCTGGACATAACGGGATATGTGTATCACAACCTGGACGCAAGCCTAGCCATTGGATTCAGTCAGCTAATATGGCCAGAATTGGTGACCTTCCGTGGTGGGGTATTTATTGCAGACGCTTTTTCCCCAGCAGTTTTCGACAGTTGGAGTTCGAGCCTAGGTGGAAATTTGACGGAAATCGAACGGGCAATAAATCATGTTCACCTTTGCGACCTAGCCTATTCTTTCAAAATGCTTGGAGCAGAGAATCTCGAGTACTTGGCAACCGTAATTTCAAGTTGTTGGCGTTGTCGGTTGAAACAGGCATATCCAGATCACGATTTCTGTGTGGAGACCAGTGCCGAGGCAGATGGCATAGATTACACAATTACGTTTTACCATCGCACACGCTGATTCACGCTGATTTAAGAGTCAGATCTTGCAATCCAGCATTCTCGTTCTACACGGCCACGCATAGCACGACCACTCCGCATCGAAATGGCAAGCGGGCTTTATCACGTCATATCGCGCGAGAATCGCCGGTAAGCTATGTTTTGTGACGACCAGGACCGAAGAGATGGGGCGACTCTACTGGGTGAAGTCTGCGCTCGCTTCGACCGGTGTTGCCACGCATATTGTGAGATAACGAATCATGGGTGGAAACGCCGGATGCCAATCTGGCGAACGTGAGGTACTAACCGGCTTTATGCGACGACCGCTTCGACTGCTCCGATCTGTTCAACGAACGCCACCTCACCGTTCACTCAGCCGCGTGACCTTGATCGCGCCCAACAAGCGCGGCAGCCGACCCGCTCGGCCGCATTGTCGAAAAGGTGCTGCCGGACCCGGACGGCGGCGATAAGCCTTGGATCGAAAGCTTCGCTTACGATGCCAACGGCCACCTGATTGGCTGTGCCAATTCGCACATCCGTATCGAACGCCGGTTCGATCTCGACGGCCGCCTGATCGAAGAAAAGCAAGGCGAAACGTTCACCCTCCGCAATACCTATGACGAGGTCGGCAAAACGTATTCGAACCATGATGGAAGACTTGCGAATTCCAGGTCGTCGGCTAAACAGTGACTTAGCCGACCGCCTCCAGCGTTGCTTCGTTCAGCAATTTGCTCCTGAAGTCCTACCTCGGCTTTCACCTCCACTATGGGGGGAGAAATTCGAGAATGCAGAACTGGTTGATTGCGTATATCTCAAAACAGAGGCATTCCAACGGTACAAACATGTTCTCTGCCTTGTGGGACGGCCGTTGCGAAAGCCTGCAAAAAAGTACCAACGAGATATACATATGTGCAGAACTAAGGAGATTGCCGATTTCCTTTGTAGTCTGCACTGGGGTGTCGGCTGCGACTTCTATATCTTTGATGCAAGCTACCGCTGGTTCATCGCAGCGCTGGAGGAACGCATCTATCAGATGAACGAGGACGGCATATACAAGTTACTGTACTACGGCGAACTTGACGCCAATTTGTCGCCGCCAGTGCAAACATGACGCTTGATACCATACGACCCGCACGGGCAGGTCAAGCACTACCTCAACGACCCCGCGGGGAACCGGCTCAAGACGCGGATCGTCGAGCACGAAGCCGCGCAAGCGGGGACGCCGGACGCCCAAGGCGAATGGTCCCGGGAAGGCGAATACGAAGACGTCTTTTATCGCTTCGACCGCGCTGGCAATCTGATTGATCGCCACGACCGGCGCGGCGCCCTACACCTTCGGTGGGATGCGAACCAGCGGCTGATCGAAAGCCGGCTCGAAGGCGTCTCCACGCGCTATCGCTACGACCCCCTGGGGCGGCGAATCGAAAAGCGTAGCGGCGACCAGATCACGGCCTTCGCCTGGGACGGCGACGCCCTGGTTGGCGATTGGATCGAGGACCCAACCGATCCGGTTGTCCCGGCGAAAGGGATGGCCCGGGAATGGGTCTACTACCCGGAGACCTTCGAGCCCCTGGCGCTGCTCGGCGGCCGAAGCGGACCGAACACCCTCCTGCACTACCACAACGACCCCAACGGCTGCCCGATCCGGCTGACCGACTCGAAGGGCGAAGTCCTGTGGGCGGCGAGTTATACAGCGTGGGGGCAAATCGCGCGATTGTACGTCGGCTATGTCGATAACCCGATTCGGTTGCAGGGGCAGTATGAGGATGGGGAGACGGGGTTTCACTATAGTCGACACCGGTATTTCGCGCCGACGATAGGACAGTTCATTTCATCGGATCCGCTTCGTCTCTATGCGGGGCCGAATATCTTCGAGTTTGCTCCTAACGCGAATTCCTGGTCCGATCCCCTAGGATTGGCCTGCGGCCCGGCAGTGACGCGAGACGCCGCAGGACGCTGGAGAGATGCCAGGGGCAGGTTTGCACGTGCGCCTGCGGCCATTACCAACGGTTCGCCTCATCTGTCTGGACACGCTAAGCCTCCATTATCAGGCCAACCGCCGAATTCGATTTATACTCACATGGACCCAAAAACAGGAAACGCTGTTCAGAATGCAATTTACGACGCAAACGGGAATGTTGTCGCGCATGTGGATTTTAAGAACCACGGCCCGGGTGCTCCCTCAGGACATGGTCACGTATTCCCGGTACCAGGCGATCCTTCCTCCGGACATGGAAAGGGAAAACCGCACATTCCGCCTGCGAACATACCCCCTGAGTGGCAGCAGCTACCGAGCGGAGTTAATCCAGCTCGACCAATAGGTACATAGATCATGAATACAATTTGGACGTCCCTTGACGCAGTCCTTTTCCTGGAACGCTTTTATCAATTCTATGACGCCTTAGTATGGAAGATCGACGTGGAGATGGGCTCATCCAGGCAATCTAGATGCGCCAGCATAGTCGTTGGCACGCGCGACCAGTCACAGACTGGAGACTCCGAGTGGGTCAATGTTCGAATGTGTTTTAAAGACGTTTCGGAATTTTGTATCAATGAAGAAGCGAACTCACAAATTCAAGTGCTGAGTGACGGTATCAGAATCGTGCAGTTTGGCCAATCGTTGATTGTCGATTTCGACCCTTATACGGATGTCCCGGAGGGCATTGAAGACATCCGACGTTCACATCTTTATTTCGCCTGTGCATCCATCGGATGGGAGGTTTCGGAATATGATGAACATCCGAACTGAGTTCGAGGCTGACTGACATGAGCGATACGAGGGTAGAGATAGTTTCTTTAGCTAAGTGCGCGAAACACAAGGGTCAGGCCTTACAATCCAGCGCTCCTGTCCTACACAGCCCCGCCTAGCGAGACCACTCCGCAATCGAAATGGCAAGCGGGCTTTATCACGTCATATCGCGCGACAATCGCCGGTAAGCTATGTTTTGTGACGACCAGGACCGAAGAGATTGGGCGACTCTACTGGGTGAAGTCTGCACTCGCTTCAACCAGCGTTGCCACGCATATTGCGAGAAAACAAATCATCGCTAGAAACGCCGGATGCCAATCCGTCGGGAGGAATGCGTCAGCTGAATGGCGTCAATACGCAGCGCTTCAATAGCCGCCATGGGTTGGTCGGCCACCTGTTCCAATGGCGGTTCAAGATCGAAGCGAAGCAACCTTGTTCCATGGAACTGTTGGTCATCGCGTAATGTAAACGGTTGAGCAATGACCCTTTGGCTTCAAAACTCTGAACTCAAGACTATTCAGCAATCGATATCGTAATGTCGCGCATTTGGGTATTCGCCACCTTCACCGTGGTAGTGGTTATCGTAGTCGTCTACGTCACATCGAGTTGTGAAGACTGCGCGAATACGGCCCGCCATTTCATTCGTGAATTGTTCCGCGCACTTCGCTGATGGCGGCAATACTTTGATCTCGGGGTACTACCTGCTGGTGAGTGCGGCTCAGGAGGGTTCCAACGGCCGCCGCAGAACTCGTTCCGCACCGGTCCAGATTCGTTGGCCATAGCCTCGAAGACTGCCGTAACTTAATCGCCGATTTCTTCCCGTAATTCCTCGATCCTGAAGAACGCCGTCGGTAAGCGGCTTGCGCCCGGTTCTCGATTCAGGCCGGATGATACTGATAGAGCCAGGTTTCCGACATTGCCTTGTCCTTGACACGCAGATAGCAGCGCATCTCGACGGGGTCGGTTCCCGCCACGGCCAGGTCGAAATGAGTACGCCAGTGGCCGGCCACGCCGTCCGGTACGGCTTCGATTTCGATCCTTGAGAGTTCCCCGCGCGACACGGTGACGACGGGCTCCGGTTTGGTGCCGAAAGGCAGTTTTGCCAGCGGTTTGCCCATGAATTCGACCGTGAATTTGCGCACGCCCTTGGGACGCGGTTTGCCGGGTTGGCCGCCGTTGCCGAGGCGGGTGGCGACGCAGCGGGCGAGCGAGGTCGGGTAGGGTTCATCCGCCAGCCAGTGGAGTCGGTAGCGGAGATGATAGGACTTGCCCGCCGTGGCCGGTTCGCGAGGTACCCACATTGCGACGATGTTGTCGTGTATCTCGTCGTCCGTGGGAATTTCCGTGAGTTGTACCGTGCCTTCGCCCCAGTCGCCGAGGGGTTCGATCCAGGCCGAGGGGCGGAGGTGGTAACGTACACCGTCCTGGTAATGATCGAACACCCGGTCGCGTTGCAGCAGTCCGAAACCTTTGGGCGATTTGTCGACAAAACTGGATACCGTGATGCGGGAAGGATTGTTGAGTGGCCGCCAGATGTGCTCGCCGGTACCGGTCCATAAGGCAAGGCCGTCGGAGTCGTGAACTTCGGGGCGCCAGTCGACTGCGGCGGGCTTGACGGTTTCGGAAAACCAGTACATGGACGTTAGCGGCGCCAGGCCTAAGCGATCGATATCCTTGCGTAGGAACAGCTCCGCCTCGATGTCCATAATGACGCCTTTGGTCCTCTTGATGGAGAAACGGTAGGCGCCGCTCAGGCTGGGGCCGTCCAGCAAGGCGTAGACGATCAAGGGATCGTCAGCTTTGCGCGCACCTTCGAACCAGAACGAGACGAAGTCCGGAAATTCTTCCGGATTGGACATACCCGGATTCAGCGCGATGCCGCGCGCGGAAAGGCCGACTTGGCCGAGCTCTCCGATCGCGCGGAAATACGAGGCGCCGAGAAAGGTAACGCAGGGCTCGCGCGTCTTCCAGTCCGGTTTCTTGAAGCGGTTTTCATGCACCCAGAACCCGGCGAAGGCCGAGGGATTCGCCGGAAGGGCGCTGGCTATGTGGTCCGGTCCGATGGTGAAGAGGTTGGGATCGTACTGGATCTCACGCGCCATGCCTTTTTCGACAACATTCATGCTCACGGTCTTGGGGAAAAACATCCCGACATGCTGGAATGTGACCGGGTAGCTGCTGCCGCCATCTGCCCAAAGGGCGGCGTCCTTGCGGTATTGCAGTTTGCCGTGCGCGTCGTAGTCGATTTGCTTGACGATCTCGGGATCGGGCTGCGGCGGTGCGACGTAGTCATGGGACGCCCGTTCGCGTGCGAGCGCCTTCAAGATTTCGAACGAGAACGGGACCGGCGCGCCCAGTTTCAAAGTGGTCTTGCGGGCGGCGAAACTGGTGCCGGTGCGAAGGAATGATAACGCGTTTAAAGCGAGGGTCAGCCGGAGAAAGTTGCGGCGGCTAATGTTCATTATGATCGGTCGTTCTGTAGTTATCGTTCTGAGGGCATCTTGTGAAGGAAATTAACCTGCACCTATCGGGCGACGGCGGAATCGAAGTGTCTCGACGCTGCTTCGAGCCGTTGCGCTAACGCCGATGTTAGACATAAGTGCCGGATAAGAAATCTGCGGTCCAAGAAAAGCTCTGACGTATACGGTGCTTTCTGAACGCCCGGTCAGGGCAAGCGCTCCCATCTTGAGGAGCGATCAGGTCAGTTACGGATGAAGCTGAATCCATGGGACACCGACGGTGCGGGATGGCTTCGGTGAGGCGAAGTGCCGGCGAGTTGATGCCGTGCCGTCCAACTGAAAATCCGGTCAGCCCATAAAGTCCGCCGATCGCCGCAGAATGGAGGCACTCCGAAACAGCTCAAAACTGAGGACGGTGCCCAAGACGGCGGCCCTCATCAGGGGCTTTCCCTTGTTTCGCTCAGGAGCAGTACAGGCCCTTCGGCTTCGCTCAGGACAGGCTCGTCGAACGCTCTTCTGAGCCCAGTCGAAGGGCGTAAACGGAACCCGCTTGTTCAGCGCTTCCTTAAGGGGACGTCTCGCTGTCCGGCGGCGGGGACGGATCGGAGGGTGCGGGCTCCGGTACTGTTGGGTTGGGAGCGGGAGCCGGAGCCGGAGCTGACATCGGAATGTTAGGCTCTTTCGGTGGCGTGCTGGGTTGTTGATCGGATTGCTCACATCCCATCAGCATCAAAGGTAAAGTCAAGATGACGAATCGCAATCGTACTTGCATAAGGACCTCCTTTAGCCTGTCCGGGTGAATGATTCAGGCCTCTCGGCCTGGCTCCATACTCTTACACGCAATGGTCGTGCCATCTCCGGGCGCCTGAGCTGATCACTCGGCGTGCGAGAGCTGAATTCCGCGGCCTCCGCCGGAACGAGTAATCGCAGGGGCCCACGGTTGTTGGCAGGGCAGCCCGACCGGCGGAGCGGCCTTGTTCATGAAAATGACGCCTAGGAACGACGGCCTCTCTCGGCGCACAAACCGGGTGGCGACGTTCATCGTGTCGTAGAACTCGGCCGTCTGGGCAAACGGGGGGTAGATCCTGTCTGTTACCGAATCTGGCGACAGTTGTTCCCGATAGGCCGCTGTACTCGGGGGCGTCGAGGGCTCACACCCTGGGATTGAAGGTAGAAAGTGTGTACTGAATTGTGAAGTCCAACGCAGGTCGAGCGGACAGGGTTGAGGGGGCGGGGATGCCCTGTCGTTTCAGCCGTGTAAGCGGTTGAAAATGTAAGCCAAGCCTAAACTGCGCCTGGGCTTGGTGATGAGAAAAACCGCCAGGAAGGCGGTTTTGCGAGGTCCCTTTGTATTGAGAAAGCCGTGTTGAGAGCAAATAAACTGTCCGCAGTTGTAGCACGTCATCTGTCCGGTTTCATGAGAACCCGAGGAGGGAGGAGCGAACCGGACGGAATGGCTGCCGGAGACAGTGAGAATGAGGTTTTTGGAAGCGTATGACGGTTGGCAAGCCCGGCGCTTGGCCTAGGAAGAGGCTGCCCGGTTGTTGGGCGTCTGTGAACGGGCGTTTCGGCGGGGTACGAAGAGGCTAGTCTGCAAGGTCTGATCGATAAACGCCTGAACCAAGTTTCGCACCGGCGGATGAGGTCATGAGGCTGGTGGAGCACTATCGGCATCGGCATGAGGGGTGGAGCGTCAAGCATTTTTATGCCTGGTATCGGTGGGATGGTGGGACGCGGAGTTATACTTGGGTGAAGAACCGGTTACAGGAGTCCTAAGTCGTTCCTAAGGCCAAAAAAGCGGGGTGCGCACCGCAAGCGGCGGGAGCGCGGTCCTTTGCCCGGCATGCTGTTGCATCAGGACGGCTCGACCCATGAATGGGTACCGGGTCAACGGTGGGATTTGATCGTGACGATGGACGATGCCACCGACGAGCCTTACTCGATGTTTTTCATCGCGGAGGAAGGTACCTTGAGCAGCCTGCGCGGAGTCCGGGAGGTCATCACCGCGCGGGGGCTGTCCTGTGCCCTCTGTACGGATCGCGGCAGCCACTACTGGACTACGCCCGAAGCAGGCGGAAAAGTAGACAGGGTACATCTGACCCAGTTCGGTGAAGCCATGAAACGCTTGGGGATTGAGATGATCCCGGCTTATTCGCCAGAGGCACGGGGCCGTTCCGAACGGGCTTTTGCCATACACCAGGCGCGCCTATCGAAGGAATTGGTGCCGATCGGCCTCACGGACATGGCGGTGACCAATCGCTATCTGGAGGAGGTCTATCGATCAGCCTTCAACCGGGAGTTTGCTCATCAGCTCCCCGGAACGAGGGTTCGGCCCCCGTGCCCTTCTTGGGCGGGAACTTGGATGAGCTGTTGTGCGAGCAGTACGAGCGCACGGTCGGTAGGGACAACTGCGTGCGTTTCGAAGGCTTGGTCTTGCAGATTCCGGCTGATCGGCACCGCTGTCACTACGTCAAGGCTAAGGTGCGCGTCCATCGCTATGTCGATGGGGCTTGGCCGTGTTTCATGGCCCGCGCCGCTCGGCTGATTACAACGCCCAAGGTCAGTTGACTGAGCAGGACTACGAGACCGCCGCGTAACTCCGCTTCGCGACGGTCGGCCAGGGATGCCGTAGAAGGCAGCACCGGAAGCGGCGTCTCCGCACACCCAAAAAAAGCGGACAATGGATTTGCTACAAAACCGGACAAATCTATTTGTTGACAACATCGTATTGAGAAAGCCGTTGCCAACCATAGGAAACGCGGATAATGTAAGTAAACAAAGGGCGCCTTAGGGAGATGGGTATCGGTCAAGATGCCGGCGCCGTGGCTCTCTATCCAAGCCTTGTGCTTGGTTGGACACGGCCGAAATGCTGGGTTTCGAATCGCGCTCAGCCGAGGCCTTCTTACAATGATGTTGGGAGTGCGTGGGGTATTGCCAACTCCGCACAGGGGGGACGATATGGATGTAGGTTCTGTCGTCGGGGGCTACAAGCTCCTCGAACTGGTCGGCGAAGGCGGAATGGGTACGGTTTTCAGGGGCATGGATGTCATGCTGGAACGGGAGGTCGCCCTGAAGCTGCTCCGCCCGGAGTTGACGCACCGGCCGGATCTCGTCAAGCGCTTCCAGAAGGAAGCTATCACTCTTGCCCGTCTCAATCATCCTCATATCGTTACGCTTCACCACATGTTCCGCGACGGGAACAGGTACTTCATGGTACTTGAATTCGTACGCGGCGAGACTCTGGACCATCTGATCAAGCGGTGTGGTCCGATTCCGTGGCAAACCGCGGTTCCCTTGATCTGCCAGGCGCTGCGAGGACTGGAACATGCCCATATTCTCAAGGTCATCCACCGCGACATCAAACCGTCAAACCTGATCTTGACGCAGACCGGGATCGTCAAGTTGATGGATTTCGGCGTTGCCCGCATGTTGGAAAACAACGGCCTAACCCAAGCCGGCATTGTCGTGGGCACTCTTCGGTATATGTCTCCCGAGCAGATTCTGGGCCACGAGATTGACTTTCGGGCTGACATCTATGCGATGGGGGTGGTGCTTTACGAGATGCTGACCGGCCGTGCGCCTTTCAAAAGAAGTACCAACTATGACTTGATCCGGGCCATGGTGGAAGATGCTCCCGATCTCCCCAGCAAATTCGTGTCGCCGATCCCAAAGCGTTTGGAAGCCGTGGTTTTGCGAGCGCTTGCAAAATCTCCGCAGGATCGATACCAGAGTGCGGGCGAGCTTCGTAGCGAATTGGAAGACTTGTTGAATGGTGCAGTAGCTGAACCCGTGATCAACGAGAGAGCCCAGGTGGTTTTGGGGACTGGGCATTCGCCTGAGTGGACGTCGCGGGATGACGAGTCAGTCCACGATGATGAAAAGACGAGGCTTTACACGACGCGCTCGTCGTTTCGGATCTTCAATAACCCCGCCGGCGCAATTTCGAAGGCTGCCACGTACGTTCGCTCTCGGACCAAAGGCGTTGCGCTGACGGCGGTATCGTTTTTCGTCGTGATTTTTCTGGTGGCCTTTTCACGTCATGAAGCTCCCGTGTCAGCCCCTCCGGTTTCCGTGGAAACCGCACAATCCCGTCCAGTCGAATCGGAACACCCGTTTCCTCAACCTCGAGAGCGGCCTGGGGTTCGTGTCCCACCGCCTGTCGAGGCGTCCGGTCAGGCGTCTTCCGAGAACGCTGCGCCGGCGGTCAACCAACCCAATCACAGCGCCGCGTCGAATTCACTCTCGGACAACAAGACCATAAGTCGTTTGGAACGGCCCAAGGCGTCCAAGGCAAGAACGGTGAAGCGAAAAAGAGGTGATCGCGGTCGCTCGTCCAACAAGGGCGTGGATGGGGGATGGAAGATTATTTCGGAGTGAGCTGAGCAGTTTACGATCACTGGAGAATCAATACGAACAGGAGATGTCGTTTTGATGGCCTTGCAGAGATTGATCTTTGCATTGTGTTGTTTGGTGTTGGCGGCTTGTGAGTCTTCTCCGCCCAGGGAGGTCGTTCCGGCGGCCCAGCCTGAGACGAAAGCATCTAACGCCGACAAAGTCGGTGAATATCTGATCACTGCGGCCGCGGACGTGTGGACCGAATACGATTGCGGCGGAAGTAAGTATCTCCCTGTGGCTTACCTCGAGGATCAACAGTTGACCCCGCAGCGAATGGCTGCCGGATCACAGTTTGTCCATCATTTCGTTTATGTGCTCTGTCCCGCTAATCCCGATCATTCCATCACTGGTACGCTTTTCCGGAAAATCTATCTCAAAGGCAAGCTCGTTCACAGCGGACGGCAATCCTTCAATCTCAGACCGGGCCGATGGGGCGTCAATGCCATCATTGAAGTTCCGAAGCATTCAAAGCCCGGAACTTATACGCTGCAAACCGAGTTTATCGGTCGCGCGCCGACAAAGAGGATTGTGCTCATCAAGAACAGCGAGTTCGAGGTTCTCGACGAACGCCGGGGATCAAGGGCTCCAATATTGTGATGGGCGGGTTGTATGCCGGAAAAGGCATGCAGACTATGATTCCTAAGAAACGACGGTTGACCGCTTAGATGCGGTAGAACCGCCGCGAGAATTCCGACCGTCGTCCCTTCCGCCGATTGCACCGTTTGGATGAAGCCGCTACATATCCGATTGCACGGCGGGAGGGTCACCTGGCGGCGTTGCTCCCTTCTTGCGGGATACTTTCCCGCGGCGGCGTCGCGCTCCTTCGGCAGCGCTCAAGACAGGTCCTTCGGCCGTGCTCAGGCGAGCCGATCCGTCCGCCGCACACTCGAGAGGTTTCTTCAAGAATTTCCTTAAGGAGTGCGTCCTCTCCGTAGTCGGATCATGTCGGCGTCGCACGCGCTAACCGCGTCGGGTGTTTCCGAGACGTGCAACGAAAAGCACGTTGGCGAACGGTGTGCCCTCGCTCATCGGCACGGTTTTCACGGAAAATCCCAGCATTTCGAGCAGGCGTCGCCATTCCTTCTCACGGCGATAGTGATAACGCTGCCGAAAATCGCCCCGAGCCAGAGCGCACAGCCGTTCTGCCGTGCGCGTGGCGCGAAAGCGGAGACCCGAACCGGCATCTGCTTCCCGCATGACTAGTACGCCGTTTTCGGGTAGAACCTGCGCGATCCGCTTGAGTAGCGCTTCCTGCTCCTCTGCTGAGAGATAGAGTAGAACGTCGAGCAGGACAATTGCGTCGCAGGCGGGCAAGGCGGCGGTACGCACATCAGCGACGGTGATTTCGGCTTCGTCCCCGAGCGCCAGATGAGCGGCAGCGGCATCGTTTTCACGCAGATCGATACCCGAGTACCGCGTGTCGCTAAGTGGAATCATGTCTAGTTTTCGAGCTTCCGTTAACAAGCTCAGAAGAATGCCTCTTCCGCAGCCGAGATCAACCAGAGACCCGGTACGGGGAAGCCAGTCAGGATTGGACACCAGGAAGGAATAGACAGGATCGTGCCGCAGCTTGCCTCGCACGAATCCTTCGGTGAAGCGGCCCGCCGCTCGGTAGCGGCGGGCGGTACGTTCGGCGAGCAAGCCGAAATCGACGGTCACGGTCCGTTTCTAAATGCTTAACAGCTCACGCTTGATGGCGTTGTCGAAGTTCTGAATCCAGCCGTTGTAGTTGCTGTGAATCTTCGTGCCGTCGTAGTTCAGGTTGGTGCTGTTCCTGTAACGGATGTTGTATTTGTCCTTACTGTAGGTAATGTCCACTTCGGCCATGTGGGAGCGGATGTAGAGGGTTCCGATGAGTTGCCCCGGCTTCACTTTTCTGACCTGCCAGCCGAGTCCAGCGCCGGCGCGAATGATGGCTTTCTCGACGTCTTCGGCCGTATAGGGCTTGTTGCCCGTCACCATAACCGGCGCATCGTAGACGTTGTACACCGGAGCGGTTCGACAGCCGGCCAGAAGAACGAAAGCAGCAACGAAGAGCGCGACGAGTGCGGATTTGAGTTTCATTTTTCTTGCCTTATTGTTGGTTGACAGAAAATTTCAAGAGGATGCTTGGGCACGAATCGCCATTCCGACGGTGTTCTTCTATCCCCCCTCTTGCAGCACCGATTGTGCAAAGGAACCGCCTTTGGAGCAACAATCGTTTACCGCGCATTTGCTTCGCTTCGGAACCGCCGTGACCGTGACGGCCTGTTCACGAGCCCCGATTGCTTACAGGGATACCGGGGTGAAATTCATCCGGGCGATTTCGTCCAGCAATCTCGGCAACGCTTCCAGTACGACGGGACGACCGTTCCGGTCGCGTGCCGAAGATCCGTCGTGGAGCAACAGAATGTCTCCGCGGCGGAGATTTCTGGACAAGCGCCCCACGATTTTTCGCGGGTCGCCGGACACGGCATCGTAGCCCCGCCGCGTCCATGAGACCAGGGTCAGACCTAAGTCGCACAGCACCGGCTGCAGCCATGGGTTGCGCATGCCGACGGGAGCCCTGAAAAAACGGGGTGGAACGCCGGCGAGCGCAGTCAGAACCACTTGCGCTCGTGCGATTTCCGCTTTGAATTGGCCGAAACTGCTCAAGGCGAAGGTATGGGCGTGGCGATAGGTGTGATTCTCTATGCGATGCCCTCGAGACACGATTTCGCGGATGAGTTCCGGATGTTTTTCGGCTCTGGCAGCGATACAGAAAAAGCTGGCTTTGGCTCGGTGACGGTCTAAGAGATCGAGCACTCTGGGCGTGGTTTCGATGTCGGGACCATCATCGAAAGTCAACGCGATTTCGTTGCGTTCCGCCCGTTCGGTCGAAAGGCGGGTGAGATTCGGTCCGAGCAGCGGACTGGTGGGCCAGACGCTCGCGCCGAAAACGATCGCATGATTCGCAGCGAGGGCGCCGATGAGCAGGGTCGACCCTTCGGGCGCAAGAAGTGCGGCAGAACCGCCGATGACTTGAAAAGCCGCGGAGTAGCGAAGAAAAGGCGAGGGTAGCCAGTGGTGGATGAACTGCATCGAAGTTATGTATGAAGGAGCTTGGGGCAAATCGCGGCGATTAAACCTGATTTTTTTATTCGTGGGGAGATGATACGCCTCAAGCCCATTAGGATACCTAGGACCTCCATGCTTGCTTGTCCAAGCACATCGCGCTTACCCTCTTGCCCGGAATGCCACAAGCTCTGCTCCGGTTGGACATGCATCGATTTAAGCTGATCGAGCTCTTGTGGGGCTTGACCTGCCTGCTGGGGTTCGGACCGGGATGGGCGGCGAGTTCCCCGGCTGTGGTGCTGGATGACTTCGAAACCCTGAGCGGTTGGATGACGGTAGCCGCGGAAGGTGCGCACGCGGAGTTGACGCAGGATACCGGTCGAACCGGTATGGGCATGCGGCTCGATTTCGATTTCCGGGGCGGTACGGGTTACGTCACTGTGCGCAAGAAATTCTCCATCCCGCTGCCCGAAAACTACGCGTTCACGTTTTATACGCGCGCGGAAGCGCCGGCGAATAAAGTCGAATTCAAAATCATCGATCCCTCCGGGGACAATGTCTGGTGGCGCCGGCGCTTTGATGTCAAGCTGCCGGAAGATTGGCAACAGCACCGCATCAAGAAACGCATGTTCGATTATGCGTGGGGGCCGTCTAACGCACCGCTCAAGCAGGTCGGATTCGTCGAGTTTTCGATCACGGCGAGCACGGGCGGCAAGGGGTCGATTTGGATCGACGATTTCCGCTTGGAAAGGCGCGAGCCGATCATCGCCTACAATCTCACGCCCAAAGTGACGGCTTCGACATCCGCCGAGGGCCACGGTCCGCAAGCGGTGCTGGACGGAAACGCCGAAACCTCGTGGCGAAGTGGTGCGCTGGCCGAGAGCCAATGGCTGCAGATCGATTTTTTGAAACGCCGGGAGTACGGCGGTTTGGTCATTGAATGGGACCGCGATGATTACGCAACGGCTTACGAGGTGCAGATTTCGGAAAATGGCAAGGCGTGGCAGCCGGTATACTCGGTCGGCCAGGGTAATGGGCGCCGCGATTACATTTACATGCCCGATGCCGAGTCCCGCTATCTGCGCTTAGAGTTGAAGAAAAGCAGCCGCGGGCGGGGATACGGCATCAGTTCGCTGACGGTGAAACCGTTCGATTTTTCCGCTTCGCCGAACGCGTTTTTCGAAACCATCGCCCGTGAGGCGCCGCGCGGTACGTACCCGAAATACTTCTACGGCGAACAAAGTTATTTTACGGTCGTCGGCGTCGATGGCAGCGACAAAGAGGGATTGCTGAACGAGGAAGGCGCCTTAGAGGTGGACAAGAACGCCTTTTCCATCGAGCCTTTCTTGTACAGGAAAGGCAAGCTTGTGACCTGGAACGATGTGAATCCGGTGCACGAACTCGAGCGTGGCTATCTCCCCGTGCCCTCGGTGACCTGGTGTTCGGAGTCGATCGAAATGAAAGTGACGGCTTTCGCCGCGACCGAGCCGGGGCAGGCCCTGTACGCACGCTATCGGGTGGAGAACAATGGCCGTAAGCGTGAGCAGTTCAAACTCCTGTTGGCGATTCGCCCGTTTCAGGTCAATCCGCCCTGGCAGTCGCTGAACATGGTGGGCGGTGTGGCGCCTATCCACGAGATCGTGTTGGACGGGGGTATCGTCCGGATCGATGGGAATCGTTCGGTCGTACCTTTGACGACGCCGGACCACTTCGGCGCGACGAGTTTCGATGAGGGCTCGATTACCGATTTCCTGATGGAAGGCAAGGTGCCGCAGCGAACCGAAGCCCGCGACCCGCTCGGTTACGCCTCCGCCGCGCTCGAATATGAACTGGATTTGCCGCCCGGTGCCTCGCGCGAGATTTTTCTCGCGATTCCGTACGAGAATGCGGAGCGTTTCCCGGAGGCTGCGAACGTCATGGATGGGAACGGCAGCGCTTTCGGCCGGGCCCGGTTTCGCGAAGCTGTCGACTTCTGGGAAGCCAAGCTCGTGCGCGCCGACCTGATCGTGCCGCCCAAGGCGCGAAAGCTTAGGGATACGGTCAGGAGCAATCTGGCCTATATCTTCATCAACCGGGACGGAGCGGCACTTTACCCCGGCTCGCGTTCTTACGCCCGCTCCTGGATCCGCGACGCAGTCCTGATGTCAGCGGCCTTGCTCGGCATGGGGTATACCGAGGAAGTGCGCCGCTTCATCGAGTGGTATGCTGGATTTCAGTTTCCGAGCGGCAAGATTCCCTGCTGTGTCGATCATCGGGGAGCCGATAGCGTGCCCGAAAACGATAGCCACGGCGAGTTCATTTACGCGGTTGCCGAATACTACCGTTACACGCGCGATATCGGTTTCGTCTACGCGATGTGGCCGACGATCGTGAAATCGGTGCGTTATATCGAGCAGCTGAGCAACCAGCGCAAGGGCGAAGAATACAAGACCCCAGAAAAATCGATGTTCTTCGGCATGATGCCGGAATCCATCAGCCACGAGGGTTATAGCGCCCGTCCCGTGCATTCCTACTGGGACGGTTTTTGGACCTTACGCGGCCTCAAGGATGCCGTCGATCTCGCGGCACTGGTCATGGACGAGGCCAGTGCCGCACATTTCCATGACCTGCGAGACGATTTCCGGGGCGATCTTTACCGGTCCATCGAGCGCACCATGGCCAAGCACAAGATCGCCTTTTTGCCGGGCTCCGCCGAGTTGGGCGATTTCGATGCCACCGCTACCGCCATGGCGGTAGCGGTCGGTGGCGAGGAGAGCAATCTTCCCGCGGCTGCCCTGAACAAGACCTTCGACGATTATTACGACTATTTCGAGAGGCGGCGCGATAACAAGGTGGAGTGGACCGCGTATACGCCTTACGAAGTACGTACGGTCGAAGCGCTGGTTCGCATGGGACGGCGCGAGCAGGCGCTGGAGCTGTTGGATTTTCTGCTCAAAGATCAACGTCCTTCGGGCTGGAACCAGTGGGCGGAAGTCGTCTGGCGCGATCCTAAGCATCCCAAGTTCATAGGCGACATGCCCCATGCCTGGATCGGCGCGGAATTCGTGCGGGCCATGCGGGCTCTATATGCTTATGAGCGAGAAAGCGACCAGGCCCTGGTTCTGGCAGCAGGGATTCCGCAAGCCTGGCTGGAAGGAGGTCGTGATGTGGGCGTGAAGCGTTTGCCTACATGGTACGGGACCTTAAGCTATGTGTTGCGTCGGGAAGAGCCCGATACGTTGCGGCTCTGGTTGTCCGGCGATCTCGCTCTGCCGCCCGGCAAAATCGTGCTGAAAGCGCCCGCCGACCGGCCTATCCGGTCGGTCACCGTCAACCGAAAACCGGTCGATACGTTTAACGCCGATCAAGTTATCATCGGTGAATTTCCCGCCGAAGTTACGGTGAACTATGATCCCGCGGTTAGGCTGCACGCCAATTGAATCCGATTTCTTACCCAGGAGTCCGCATGAGCTTCGATCCTAACCCGACCGGTCCCGATCGTCAGGACCAACCGGTTCCATCGGCGCGCCTATTGTCGAACGGGCGTTATACGACCCTGCTAACCACCGCCGGTGCCGGCTTTTCGATGCGTGGCGATCAGTCCTTGTCCCGTTGGAGCGGAGACCGTGTCGAAGACGGCGAGGGATGGTTCTTTTATCTCCGGGACCTGGACAGTGGGGAGTGGTGGTCGCTGGGTTTGCAGCCCACGGGGAGAGCGGCCGATTCGCGAACCGTCGGTTATGAGCCCGGCCGGTTCATACTCCGCTGTGAAAACTCGGATATCGAGGCCGTTCTGGAGGTCTGCGTTAGCCCGGAAGATGATCTGGAGCTGCGCCGGGTCACGCTGAAGAATTGGTCCGGGCAGCACAGACGGATCGAGATCACGAGCTATCTCGAAGTGGTTCTCAATCATCCGGCCGCAGACGCGGCCCACCCCGCGTTCTCGAAACTGTTCGTGCAAACCGAGTTCGTGGCGGAACGGGAGGTGTTATTGGCCCGGCGCAGGCCGCGCAGCGCTCATGAGGACTATCCTTGGCTGGCCGCTGCGGCGCTTGGGTCCGGGGAACTGACATACGAGACCGACCGGATATGTTTCCTCGGCCGGAATCGGACTCCGGCAGAACCTCAGGCGCTCCGAGACGAACGGCCGCTGTCGGGCGGCGTCGGCAACGTGCTCGATCCGGTGTTCGCCTTGCGCCGCCGCTTGGAGCTTGGTCCGGGGACGCAGCAAACGGTGGTTTTTCTGTTGGGAGTAGCCGAGGACAGGAATCGGGTCTTGGAGCTCATCGAGCGTTGCTCAAGCGGGGATGCAGTGAGCGCGATTTATGCCCACGCCGCGGCATTTGAACAAGAACTCCTGCGCCAGTTCGCCATAAATGAAACCGAAGCGGAGATGTTTCAATCCCTCGCCGGCGCGGTGCTGTATGGCGATCCGAAGCTTCGCGCTCCGGATTCAATGTTACTCGGCGCTGTTGGACCTCTCTCCAACCTGGACCGCTACGGCTTGCCGTTTTATCGGCCTATCGTTCTTCTTCGGGCTCGCGGCCGTGACGATTCGCGCGTTGCCGAGATCATCAAGGCACAACGCTATTGGCTGGCGAAGGGGCTGCGTTTTGCGTTGGTGATACTGAGTTTGGAAACCGGCCTCGATTGGGGTGATCTCGGCGAACTCGAGCAACATGTTTTCATTCGCACGGAAAAAGATATATCGCCGAGCGATCTCGATCTGCTGTACGCTGCTGCGCGTATTGTCCTTGATGAAGGGGTACCGCCGTTTCGATCCGAGCTTGCGGTTCCGAGCGCGAGAGCGCAACGGGTCGTTTTGCCGCCGCAGCCGAAGAAATCCGGTGAGCGCGAAGAACTCCGGTTTTACAACGGCTACGGCGGTTTTGCCGCTGACGGCAGCGAGTATGTCGTTCGTTTGGATTGTAGCGACGGCGTGGTGCAGGGGCCGCCGCTTCCTTGGATCAATGTGGTCGCTAACGAGAATTTCGGTTTTCTGGTCAGCGAGCGGGGAGCGGGTTATACCTGGCACCGGAACAGCCGCGAGCATCGACTGACACCGTGGTCCAACGATCCGGTCACCGACGCCTGCGGTGAAGCGCTGTACCTTCGGGACGAGGACACCGGTGCATTCTGGTCACCCTTACCGGGGCCTTGTCCGGCACCCACTGCTTACGAGGTGCGCCATGGATTCGGATACAGCCGCTTCAGTAGCGCTTACGACGACTTGGATCAGGAGCTCGTGCTGTTCGTGCCTCGCCACGATCCGGTCAAGATTTGTCAATGGCGTATAAGGAATGACGGGGCTAGCCGCCGGCGTTTGTCGCTGTTTTCCTGGCAGCGTTTGGTTCTGGGTGGAACGCCCGCCGAAAGCGGCCGGTTCGTGATCAGTCGGTACGATCCGGACATAGGCGTACTATTCTTCGTGAATCCCCTGGCTGGTGAGTTTTCCGATGGCGTTGCTTTCGCGGCAGTGGTAGGACGGCCGAACGCGATTAATTTCACCGCCGATCGGGAAAGCTTTATCGGACGCAATGGTCATCCGGAGTCCCCCCGAGCATTGGCGGCGCAGGTGCCGCTCGACGGACGACACGGCCCGAATTTCGATCCCTGCGCGGCTGTCCAGCTTCAAATCGAGCTGGAGCCCGGGAAAGCCTTCGAATGTGCGTTCCTGTTGGGCGAGATGCTTGCCGAGGATGATTCCCGTTCGCTTATCGAACGCTATCGGCAAGCCGGCGCTATCGACAACGCTCTCGCCGAAATTCAAGCGTTCTGGCGCGATCTCGTCACTCGCCTCCAGATCGAAACGCCGTCTCCGGCCATCGATCTCATGGTCAACGGCTGGCTGGCGTATCAAAACTTGAGCTGTCGGGTTTGGGGGCGTTCCGCGTTCTACCAATCCGGGGGCGCTTTCGGGTATCGCGATCAGCTACAAGACGTCTCGGCACTAATCTATCTACGCCCGGACCTCACCCGAGCCCAGATTCTGCTCCACGCTGCCCATCAGTTCGTCGAAGGCGATGTGCTTCACTGGTGGCATCCCGAACCTTTGGAGCGAGGGCTGCGCACCCGGTTTTCCGACGACTTGGTGTGGTTGCCTTATGTGACAGCGTTTTACGTCCGGTCCACAGGCGATTGGAGCCTGCTGGACGAATCCGTGCCGTTTCTCACAGCGAGGCTTTTGGCGGAAGGAGAGGACGAGGCTTATCTGAAGCCTGACGACTCGGGTCAAGCTGCGGACATCTACGAGCATTGCTGTCGGGCGCTGGACCGCTCTTTGACCCGGGGCGCGCATGGCTTGCCCTTGATGGGCACGGGCGACTGGAACGACGGCATGAACCGGGTGGGCCGCGAAGGGCGCGGCGAGAGCGTATGGATGGGATTCTTCCTTTACCATGTGCTCGACGAGTTTTTGCCGATTTGTGAAAAACGCGGCGACTCGGTGCGCATCGAGACCTACCGGGCTTACCGGGAACATCTTTATCAGGCGCTCAACGAGGCCGGTTGGGACGGCGACTGGTACCGGCGTGCGTACTACGACGATGGTACGCCGCTGGGCAGCAAGCATGGTGACGAGTGCCGGATCGATGCGCTGGCTCAAGCTTGGGCGGTGATTTCCGGAGCGGCGCCGCCGGATAGGGCCAATCGAGCTCTGGATGCCGTTGAGGAACACCTGATTTCGGAGAGCGACGGCCTAATTCGTCTGTTGACGCCGCCCTTTGTCGACACGCCGCATGATCCGGGCTATATCAAGGGCTACGTGGCAGGCGTGCGCGAAAACGGCGGACAGTACACCCACGCCGCGTGCTGGGTCGTGCGCGCCATGGCAGAAATGGGGCGGAACGACCGCGCAGCACGTCTCCTAGAAATGCTCAGTCCCGTGAGCCACGCGCGGACAAGGGAACTAACCGACGTCTACCGAGTCGAGCCCTATGTCATCGCTGCCGATGTTTACGGAGAATCCCCGCATGTGGGCCGCGGCGGGTGGACCTGGTACACGGGCTCAGCGGGTTGGATGTACCGGGTTGCCTTGGAATCGCTACTGGGATTCCGACTGAAGGATGGCGCTTTCCTCGAACTTAAGCCCAGCATACCGGCGGAATGGCCGGAGTTCGCGATTCACTATCGGCACCCGGTCAACGCGACGCAGTATACGATCCGTGTCAAGAACCCCAATGGAACGCGAGGGGCTGTACTTAGTGCGGAGCTGGACAGACAAGCCTTGTCGGTCGAGCAGGGCGTGGCACGGATTCCGTTATTGTCGGACAATCGGCATCACGAGGTCGTCGTGACTTTAGGCTAAGGCCTTTGCAAGGCTACGGATCAGGTTGAGCGCGGCTGCCTCAACGGTGCTGCCGAACGCGAGCATTCCGTCTTCGTGGCCGCCCATGGCGATGACCGGGCTATCCGAGGTTCGAACCAGGTAGCCGACTTCGAGCGCCATTTCCGGTGTGCCGTAAGCGACCTGGCGATCGGTGACGGGGATGCCCAGAGCTTCCGCTTTTTCCCATAATTCGGACGAATGGACATGCAGCACACAACCAATCTCAGGTCCGCTTCGGTATACGGCGGCATGGGTCAAAGCTTCGGAAGAGGGGGCTATCGGTCCTTCAGCGGCAATGAGATTTTGCTCCAGGTCGAAGTTGGTGACCAAGGTGTAATGCTCGGCCGAAAGCTGCGGCAAACCGCCGGTCTGGGTTCCGCTGATCAGGAAGGCCGTCGATCCCAGGCGAATACTGACATTGCCATAGGCTAAGCCGTCGTACCGTCGTGGGTCCTGTCCGGTGAGTCCGAGGCGAAAGAGCACAGCCCGCCAAGCAGTGAGTTCGGCGACGCTTCCGGGAGTTACAGGAGGAGCCGGCGTGTAGTCGAGGCGATACTTGATGACGCCTTCTTGGTCCAGTTTTCGATTCATTCTCGATTCACCGCCTTAGGCGCGTGCACCCACAACAAGAGCTGAGCCGAAAGGGCGAAAAGTGATCCTTTGAACTGTCCAAAGAACGAACAGATGAAAAAAAAATCGCGCGTCTTATAATAGGAAAAATTATTGCCGACCGAATCGTCGGTTTTTGGATCGTATCTTGAAGGGAGGCCGGGACCGGCCGGTAAATCTGCGACGAACGGAGTATAATCCAGGTAGCGTTCATGTGCGAATGTGGCGAAATTGGTAGACGCGCTGGATTTAGGTTCCAGTGGGGCAACCCTTGAGAGTTCGAGTCTCTCCATTCGCACCAAATGTTCAATAATCCAAGAAGCCAGGCTTCTGAAAGTTCCGATCACGGATATCAGGCCTCGGCGCGTCAGCCAGCAGTTTAGGCGATTGTGCTTTCGAGCCAGTCCCTCCGATACTTTTTCCATATCTTGAGGTAACAGCGACATGCAGGTTTCTGTCGAAACGACATCTGAATTGAGCCGGAAAATGACCGTACAGGTACCGGAGGAAGAGGTCCAGGCAAAGATAGCTTCGCGCTTGAAGTCGTTGGCAAACCGGATCAGGATCGATGGCTTTCGTCCCGGCAAAGTGCCTCAAAGCTTGCTGAAGAAGCGTTACGGACAACAAGTGCGGGAAGAAGTTCTTTCGGATCTGATCCAATCGAGCTTCTACCAGGCCGTTCGGGAAGAGAAACTCAGACCGGCCGGTGTGCCGGAGATTACCGCGCGGCAGGTGGAAGAGGGCAAGGGGCTGGAATACGAAGCGAGCTTCGAAGTGATGCCGGAGTTCGTGCTGATGCCGTTGGAAACCCTCGAGGTCAAGCAATTCGTTTCCGAAGTGACCGAGGCTGACGTCGACGCCATGATCGAGCGCCTGAGAGAGCAGCGGAAGGTTTGGAAGGATGTCGACCGCGAGGCAGCGACCGGTGACCGTGTCACCATCTCCTTCGAAGGCAAGATCGGCGAGGAATCGTTCACCGACGGAAAGGTGGAAAATGTATCCGTTGTGATAGGCTCCAACCAAATGATTCCTGGATTCGAAGACAAGCTGGCGGGTGCTGCGGCAGGATCGAAGCTTGAATTCGAACTATCGTTTCCAGCGGACTACCCAAATCAAAAGCTGGCCGGCAACGCAGTGCAGTTCGCTGTGGAAGTCTTGAAAGTCGAAGAAGGTCACTTGCCTGAGGTTAACGAGGAATTGGCGAAATCCTACGGCATCGAGGAAGGCGGTGTGGAAGCCTTTCGCAAGGACATTCGCGCCAATATGGAGCGTGAGATGAAGCGAGCCTTGCAGACGAGAACGAAAGCCTCGGTCATGGACGCCCTGTTCGCCAAGAACACGATCGCGTTACCCAACGCTCTGGTTCAAGACGAGTTGAGGGAATTGCTGGCCCCCTACCGGCAAGCGGCCCAAAATAGCAAGCAAGAGTTCGACGAGGCTAAATTGAAGGAGCAGCTTGAGCCGCTGGCGCGGAGAAGAGTCGCTTTGGCGTTGATCCTTGGAAAGATTATCGAGACTAATAATTTGACAATCGACCAAAAACGGGTACGTTCGTTGGTCGAGGAACTAGCCGCGAGTTACGAACGACCGGAAGAGGTGGTGCGGTGGTATTACGCCGAACCGAAACGGCTTCGTGAAATTGAAAATGTAGTGATGGAAGACCAGGTGGTAGATTTGGTGTTGGACAAAGCGAAGGTCAGCGAGGAAAACCTTGCGTTTCAGGAGTTGATGCAGCAGGCTACCGGTAGTTCCCTGAAAGCGGCGTAAATTCAGTCCAAGAGATATCAAGATGTTTACCGGCGATTTTTTGAAATCGGTCAATACGCAGGCTACCGGCCTGGTGCCTATCGTTATCGAACAGTCTGCGCGGGGCGAACGGGCGTTCGACATCTATTCCCGTTTGCTCAAGGAACGCATCGTTTTTGTGGTTGGTCAGATCGAAGACTACATGGCCAATCTGGTTATCGCCCAGCTGCTCTTTTTGGAATCGGAAAATCCGGATAAAGACATCTATCTGTATATCAACTCTCCCGGTGGCATAGTCACGTCGGGGCTGGCAATTTACGATACCATGCAATTCATCAAGCCGGATGTCAGCACTATGTGCATCGGGCAGGCGGCCAGCATGGGCGCGTTGTTGCTCGCTGGCGGCGCGCCGGGGAAAAGGTATTGTTTGCCTCATTCCAGAGTCATGATCCATCAGCCTTTGGGTGGTTTCCAAGGACAGGCCAGCGATATCGACATTCATGCCCGGGAGATACTCGCGACCCGAGACCGATTGAATCGGATTTTGGCGAAGCATACCGGGCAGCCCTTGGAACGGATTCAGATCGATACCGACCGTGACAATTTCATGAGTGGAGAAGAGGCAGCGAGATATGGTCTAATCGACAAAGTGCTTGCTAGCCGGGAAACGGTTTCCAGTGCTTGAATCAACCGGAATCCGCATTAGAAGGGCTAGCGGACATGTGCTGGTAGCGGCTGGTTCGCGTAGCTCGCTACAACGGTCATCTGACGAATAAGAGGTTTGCGATGAGTGACGATAAGCACGGCAAAGACGGGGGCGGGAAACTTCTTTACTGCTCGTTTTGCGGAAAAAGTCAGCATGAGGTCAGAAAACTCATTGCCGGACCGGCTGTATTCGTCTGTGACGAATGTGTCGAGTTGTGCAACGACATTATTCGCGAAGAGCTGCAAGAAAATGTCGCCGCCAGCGTGGACAAGCTGCCAAAACCGAAAGAGATCAAAGCCGTACTCGATGAGTACGTCATCGGCCAGGAGAAGGCCAAGAAGATTTTGTCGGTCGCAGTCTACAACCACTATAAGCGGCTTCGTGTACAAAATCATCTGAAGAAGAACGATGTCGAGCTGGCCAAGAGTAATATTCTCTTGATCGGGCCGACCGGATCGGGAAAAACCTTGCTTGCCGAGACGCTCGCTCGACTGTTGGACGTGCCGTTCACGATTGCTGACGCGACCACGCTCACCGAAGCCGGGTACGTCGGGGAAGATGTCGAAAACATCATCCAGAAAATCTTGCAGAAATGCGATTACGACGTGGAGAAGGCTGAGTCCGGTATCGTCTATATTGACGAGATCGATAAGATTTCTCGTAAATCGGACAATCCATCCATCACCCGTGATGTTTCGGGCGAAGGTGTACAGCAGGCGCTCTTGAAGCTGATCGAAGGGACTATCGCCTCGGTGCCGCCACAAGGTGGACGGAAGCATCCCCAGCAAGAATTCCTGCAGGTCAATACGGCGAATATTCTTTTCATTTGTGGTGGCGCGTTTGCCGGATTGGAAAAGATCATTCGCGCTCGCTCGGAAAAAGGGGGTATCGGTTTTTCCGCGGAGGTCAAAACCAAGGACGAACGTCGAAATGTCGGCGAGGTGCTGGCTGACGTCGAGGCGGAAGACCTCATCAAATACGGCCTGATTCCGGAATTTGTTGGTCGCTTGCCAGTCGTCGCGACCTTGGACGAGTTGGATGAGCAGGCGCTGATTCAAATTCTGACAGAACCGAAGAACGCTCTGGTCAAACAGTACAAGAAGCTGTTCGAGATGGAAGGATGCGATCTGGAGATTCGCGAGGATGCACTGCGGGTGATTGCGCGAAAAGCGATGGAGAGAAAAACCGGGGCACGAGGGCTAAGGACGATTCTCGAGCACGTTCTGTTGGACACGATGTACGAATTACCTTCCGCCGAACATGTGTCGAAGGTTGTGATCGACGAAAAGGTTATTCGCGGTGAAGCGGAGCCGTATCTAATTTATCAATCCGAAGAAAAGCACTGCGCCTCGGTAGACTGAGCACGCTTTCGAGCGGTGTCGATGCCCATGCTCGGGGGCATCATAAGTAGATCCAAGGTTCTGACATCCGAGCTTCGGCGTTTGGCTTGCGGTTAGCATGGAACCGCAGTCAGCGTGGATGTTCTGCTTGTTCAGACAGAGCCGCAACCCGTTATTTTGAGCTATCTCGCCAGCCGCCGACGCGTCCGATTGCATTTGTCGATTCTTGACTGGAGCAATCGCCGGCTTGGTTCCGCCGTTTTCATGAATTTTTCCGCGCACCGTGCTCGAAAGATTCGAGAACTGGGAATCTCGAACGTATATTTCTATCTAAGCTAAGTATTTTTTCGTACGGACCGTGAATAGGAATGCGCGATTCTGCCCGGTCTCATCGTCTAAAGCTTGTTCGTTCGAGTTGAACGTTTCCCAACTTGTCGGGGCTAGTCTTGTTTTTTGCCCGAGGCTTACCTATATACTCAGTAACAACCCCTATTCAATTCTATCCATGGGTGACTAATGGAAAATTCTTCACTTGAAAATCGCACAAAACCGGAAAAGATAGTGCCGGTGCTTCCTTTGCGCGATGTCGTAGTTTATCCCCATATGGTTATACCCCTGTTCGTCGGCAGGGAGAAATCTATCCTGGCCCTGGACTCCGCCATGCGGGATAACAAACAGATCTTGCTGGTGGCTCAGAAAGAAGCCGAAATGGATGACCCCAGCTTCGACGATTTGTACCGGGTCGGCACTTTATCCAACATCTTGCAGCTGTTGAAGCTTCCCGACGGTACAGTGAAAGTGCTGGTGGAGGGCAGCGAGCGCTGCAAGGTGGAGAAATATCAGCTCGCCGAGAAGCACTATGTAGCGGTTGTCTCGCCGCAGTTGGACGAAATCAATGTCAGTGATCAGGAAGTCGACGTATTAATGCGTACCGCGATCAATACGTTCGACCATTACGTCAAGCTCAATAAACGGATACCGCCTGAAGTGCTGAATTCTCTTGCCGGCATCGATGATCCGAGCCGGCTGGCGGACACCATCGCCGCGCATATGACTATCAAAATCGAAGACAAACAGTCGATTTTGGAGATGAGCGATGTGACGGCTAGGTTGGAGCGCTTGATGACCCTCATGGAGGGAGAGGTGGATATGCTGGAGATGGAGAAGCGTATCCGCGGCCGGGTCAAGCAGCAGATGGAGAAAAATCAGCGCGAATATTATTTGAACGAGCAAATGAAGGCCATCCAGAAGGAACTGGGAGAAATGGAGGATGCGCCGAACGAATTCGAGGAACTATCGCGCAAGATCGCGAAGGCCGGGATGCCCGAGGCAGCGCGCACCAAAGCTGAAACGGAGTTGAACAAACTCAAGCTGATGTCGCCGATGTCCGCCGAGGCTACGGTCGTCAGGAACTACGTCGACTGGATGGTGAACATGCCATGGAAGAAGCGCACCAAGATCAGTCACGATTTACGGCGTGCCGAGGAAATCCTGGAGGCCGATCACTATGGCTTGGAAAAGGTCAAAGAGCGCATCCTTGAGTATCTGGCCGTCCAGCAGCGCGTCAAGAAGCCGAAAGGGCCTATCTTGTGTCTGGTCGGACCGCCGGGTGTGGGTAAGACCTCGCTCGGTCAATCGATTGCGCGGGCGACCAACCGGAAGTATGTTCGCATGGCTTTGGGCGGCGTTCGCGATGAGGCGGAAATTCGCGGTCACCGCAGAACCTACATAGGCTCGATGCCCGGTAAGATCTTGCAGAATCTCGCCAAGGTAAAGAGCCGCAACCCGATCTTCATGCTGGACGAGATCGACAAGATGGCGATGGATTTCCGCGGCGACCCCGCGGCCGCACTATTGGAAGTCTTGGATCCGGAGCAGAACCATGCCTTTAACGACCATTACTTGGAGGTCGATTTCGATTTATCCGAGGTGATGTTCATTGCTACGGCGAACACTTTGAACATCCCAGCACCACTCCTGGATCGCATGGAGGTCATTCGAATAGCGGGGTACACGGAGGACGAAAAAGTCAATATCGCCATGCGTTATCTGATCCCCAAGCAAGTCAAGAGCAATGGCCTTAAGGACAGCGAAATTCATATCACCGAATCGGCGGTAAGGGACATTATCCGGTTTTATACGCGGGAAGCTGGGGTTCGTGGTCTGGAACGCGAAATCGCCAAGATTTGCCGCAAGGTTGTAAAGAGTCTAGTGCTCAAACCGAGCACGAAGAGAGTGAATGTGACTCATCGCAACGTGGACGATTTCTTAGGCGTCCGGCGCTATCGCTACGGGCGGGCCGAAGAGAACGATCAGATCGGACAAGTTACGGGCTTGGCCTGGACCGAGGTGGGAGGCGAGCTCCTTACCATCGAGTCCGTGGTTATGCCGGGAACTGGCAAGCAAACCTATACCGGCAAGCTCGGTGAAGTGATGCAGGAGTCTATCCAAACAGCCGTAACAGTGGCGCGTAGCCGTGCAGAGAAGCTGGGTATCGATCCGGCGTTCTATCAGAACCACGACGTACATATTCATGTGCCAGAAGGAGCGACGCCCAAAGACGGTCCGAGCGCCGGCATTGGTATGTGTACGGCTTTGGTTTCCGCGCTGACGCGGATCCCGGTGCGATCGGACGTGGCGATGACCGGCGAGATCACGCTTCGCGGAGAGGTGTTGCCTATTGGAGGATTGAAGGAGAAGCTGCTAGCAGCACATCGAGGTGGTATTTCGACCGTATTGATTCCTCAGGAAAACGAAAAGGATTTGGCTGAGATTCCGAAAAACATTAAACAGGATCTCAAGATCGTGCCGGTTCGTTATATTGATCAAGTTCTCGAGACTGCTCTGAAGCATATGCCGGAGCCGGTGAAACCACCGGTTACGTCCGAGTCCGAGAGCGTAACCAAATCGACAGGTACGGCTGGCATGATTGTTGCTCATTAAGCTGAGGCCTGGGCGCGCGCCTCGCGTGTTTGGAGACGTTGGGGATCGCCAAAATCTCCTGAACCCCAGGCGCCGCGCGGCTTGACAGTGCTTTTTGTCTACTGCTACAGTTCGGCCGGCGAGTTCAGGCGTAGCCGGCAGCATGTTGGGATTGACGAAGTCGTGCGGCAATGTCAAGAACTTAGATTCACCATTTTCGAGCAAAGGGGGAAAGAATGAATAAAGCGGAACTCATAGAGGCGATTGCTAAGTCAGCCGACTTGACAAAGGCTGATGCCGGGCGCGCACTCGACGGTATGATTGACGCTATCACAACGGCTTTAAAGAACGGAGAAACAGTTTCGCTCGTGGGGTTTGGTTCCTTTGGGGTTAAAGAACGTGCCGAGCGTCAAGGCCGTAATCCGCAGACGAAAAAACCGATTACCATTAAAGCGGCAAGAATTCCCTCGTTCAAAGCTGGTAAAGCACTGAAAGATGCTGTAAACTAAATAGCTCTTTCGGGTGCTTAGCTCAGCTGGGAGAGCATCGCCCTTACAAGGCGAGGGTCGTAGGTTCGATCCCTACAGCACCCACCATCAATTGGAGCGGTAGTTCAGTTGGTTAGAATACCGGCCTGTCACGCCGGGGGTCGCGGGTTCGAGCCCCGTCCGCTCCGCCAAATATTACAAAGCCCGCGGCCGTAAGGCTGCGGGCTTTTTTGTTAGAGTGGACGGCTGTCCCGTCTTGTCGTTAATGAAAGCTTTCAAAGCTGCATCAGGTCCTGCATATGCTTCAAGCGATTCGTGATCGTGCTCAAGGCATCTTTGCCTGGGTCATGTTGATTCTTATCGGCGTGCCGTTCGCTCTATGGGGAATTCAGAATTATCTGGACTCCGGCAAAGAGCGGCCACTGGCCGTCGTCGGTGACAGGGATATCTTCGAGCGTGAGGTGAACCAAGTTTATCAGCAGAGTTTGGCAAATCTGGTGGGCTTGGCCGACGTCGACGAGAAGCAGCTGAAGCAGGATGCCCTGGAAAAGCTGATTCGAGACGAAATCATTGCGCAGAATGCGGAAGCCAAGAGCCTCGCGGTCAGCGATAACGCGGTTCGCGATTTCATCCAGACACTTCCTTATTTTCAAACCGACGGCAGGTTTGACAAGGAAAAATACAACATCATGCTGTCGTCCCAAGGTCTCAGTTCTGCCCAGTTCATCGCACGGGTGAGACGAGCGTTGTTGATGGAGCAGTACCAGCGAGGATTGCTGGATAGCGCCTTCGTGACATCGAACCAGTTGGAAACGCTCTTTCGACTCAAGAATCAGGAGCGCGAAGTCGAATATCTCAAAGTGCCTTTAAGTGTATCGACACGTGTCATTTCCGATGCCGAAATCGAGGAGTATTACCGGAAAAATCTGTCTGCGTATCAGATCCCCGAGCGCGTTTCCATCGAGTATATCGCGGTTCGTCTCGAGGATATCGCGAAGGAAATTCAGGTTACCGAGGATGATCTACGCAATCTGTACGAAGAACAGAAGGCCAGCTTCACGACCGAAGAACGACGCAAAGTTAGCCATATCCTTGTAACGGTCGACTCGGAAGGTGATAAGACGGCCGAGCAAGCGGCTATGACCAAGATAAATCAGATCCGAGACCGCCTCGCAAAGGGGGAAGACTTCGCGAAAGTCGCGAAGGAAACGTCGGATGACCCGGTATCCGCACAGAACGGCGGCGATCTGGGCTTCGTTTCCAAGGGCGCCATGGAGCAGAATTTCGCCGAAGCGGCATTCGCCCTGAAACAGGGGGAGCTTTCCGAGCCCGTAAGAACATCTTTCGGTTATCACTTGATCAAAGTGACCGAAGTATCTCCGGCCAAGGTCAAGGCATTCGATGAAGTGAAAGATGAGTTGCTGAAAACCTTCCAGCGCAATGCCGCAGAGAACAAGTTTTATGAACAGGGGCAAACGTTGACCGAGCTCAGCTTTGAGCATCCCGACAGTCTGGAACCAGCGGCAAAAGCGCTCAATCTGAAAATCGAGAGCACCGACTACTTTACGCGCGAAGAGGGAGAAGGTATCGCCGCCGAGCCGAAAATCAGAGAAGCTGCGTTCAGCGAGGATGTTTTAAACGGCCGGAACAGCGATCCGCTCGAATTGGGGAGCGATGTGGCGGTTGTTTTGCGGGTGAAAGGACACGAGCCCGCTGCCGACAAGCCTCTCGCAGACGTAAAGGACGAAATCATTGCCAAATTGCGCGCCGAGGATGCGCGGCAGGCGACTCGCAAGCAAGCGGAAGAACTCTTGCGTGAAGCGCAGCGAGGTGTTCGGCTTCCAGAGTTGGCCAAGAAACACGGTATGCAGGTTTTCAAGGAACCCAATCTGCGCCGCGACGCTACGAACGTTTCGCCGGCTCTAGCCAATGCCGCGTTCAAGGCTGAAAGGCCCTCGACGGAACGGCCCGTCATCTCGACCGCGGAGCTCGAAAACGGAGACTATGCCGTTTTCAAACTTACCGCCGTCAAGGATGGTGCCGCGCAGGGCGATCCCAAGGAAACGGACGCGGCCCGACAGTTCCTGGTTAAGAATACCGCGCAACGTGAATTTTCTTCCTTCATCGCGCAGTTGCGGGAGTCGGCCGATGTTTACGTCAAGCCGGAGACTGAAGACTGATTCGATTTTTCCGGCTTAGAGCTGCGAAAGTTTGAATCCTTTCACTTGTAATTGGTCGAGGAAGCCGTGTTCGCCGACCAGGTAGCCGGCTTCCAGTACCACGAAATAAGTCCGACCGTCCGCAGCCAGTTCCGCGATTTTTTCAGCGATCGCCGCGATCCGATCAAACCTTAAGACTTTGGCCAGCTTGGCTGACGCTGGAAGGCTATCGGAGCGGCGACGCATGATTGACTCGACGGCCGAGGTATCACCTTTCGCCCATGCTTCGGCCAACGATTTGAAATACCCGTCTCCTCGTTCGATCTCATTTAGAGTCTGCACCAACATCTGCTCCTGCTCGATCTCGGACAAGCCATCCATAAGCTTTGCTTGTTCCTCGACCGCGTCCAATTGGATGATGGGCTTTCGCATCTCCGCGTCTTTGATCACCATCTTGTCGCCACTGAACTCCGGCGTGTAACCCGCTTGCTTGGCGGCCTGATGCATCAAGCTCAGCGACGCCAACCACGGCTTTTGTGTGCGAAGGGTTTCCTCCGAGAGGCCCAGCATCTTAGAGACCTTGAGCACTCTTTCCCAAGTGGGGGCCGTGACGTGCTTGCTCAGATCGGAGTTGTCCACGTAGACGCCCTGGTTTGCCGCGACACTAAGTAGCTCAGCCTCCGGAAGTGCAGCGATGTTCACTCCGACGACGAGTACATCGGACTCCGACAGCGCTTCCGTTATAACGTCCGGCAGGGGATACATGTCTTTCTCGCCATAAGGAAGGGCTCCCATTACATAGACCGTGCCCTGTGCGGAATTCGCTTTCCAAAGGAAATGGGCCGCGTCAGAGCTTTGTACCGATCGAGACAACCCAGGGGGAAGTTGAGCCGAGGTCAAGTCTTGGCAAGGCCGGTCTTGATAGAAGACCTTGTTTTTTTTATCCAAGCACTTATATACATCTGCGGACACCGAGGTCGGCATGACCGCGAGTACGGAAACGAACAGACTAGCGAGTTTTGTGAAATGGAACATAGGTGTCGTTTTCCCGGCGAACAACAAGTCGGCGAAGTCACTCGATGACACTTCAACTGTAGCTGAAGTGTCAGAGTTGACAATCTCGGTCGGAGAGAAAGGAATCTCGAAACCGGCCGAAAGGAAGGTTGCTAGGGAACTGATCGAACGGATTGCGTGAACCGCCCTCTTCGCGGGGCTAGGGCGTGCGGTCGAAATGCCGGACCTCTTTGCTAGTCCGTAGGGTGAACCTTTGACTTTTCGTTTCGATCAAAAGTGAATAGCGCAAACGGCGGTCGTAACGGCAGTCTTGCCGCCGGCCGACCTGAAAGTCGCTAAAGGAGGCGTATGAAAATCGCGCAGGTAGCGCCGTTGTACGAAAGCGTGCCGCCCAAACTCTATGGTGGCACGGAGCGCATTGTACATTACCTTACCGAAGAGCTCGTTGGCGCTGGACATGATGTGATGCTCTTCGCCAGTGCTGATTCGGAGACGAGTGCCGTTCTCGAGCCGATTGTCCCGAAAGCGCTGCGTCTCGACAACGATGTCGTAGATCCGTTACTGCCCCACCTCCTGATGATGGATAGGGTGCGCAGAATGGCCGGTGAGTTCGATATCATTCACTTTCATACCGGTTGTCTCCACTTTCCGGTCTTTCGTGAATGTTCGACCCCGCACGTTACCACTTTGCATGGACGCTTAGATATCAGGGAATTAGTCCCTCTCATAGAAGCTTTTCCGGATACGCCGTTGGTTTCTATTTCGGATTACCAACGTAGACCGGTCAGCTTGGGAAATTGGGTGGCGACCGTTTATCACGGTTTGCCGGAGGATCTTTACACTTTTCGTGCGGAACCGGGTACTTATCTGGCGTTTCTGGGGCGTATTTCCCCTGAAAAGCGGGTCGATCGAGCGATCGAAATCGCGATTCGTGCTGGTATGCCGCTTAAGATTGCAGCCAAAGTCGACAAGGCCGACCGCGAATATTTCGATCAAAAGATCAAGCATCTTCTTAAACATCCTTTGGTGGAATATATCGGTGAAGTCAATGAACGAGAGAAAAACGAACTGCTCGGGAATGCCTATGCCTTGCTTTTTCCTATAGACTGGCCTGAACCATTCGGCCTCGTTATGATTGAAGCGATGGCTTGCGGTACGCCAGTGATCGCCTTCCGGAACGGTTCGGTGCCGGAAGTCATGCGGCACGGAGCGACGGGGTTCATCGTCGAGGACATTAAGCAAGCGGTTGCGGCCGTCGAGCGGATAGGCGAAATCAGTCGGATAACCTGTCGTAAGGAGTTCGAAAGTCGCTTTTCCGCCCGCCGCATGGCGAATGACTATGTTCAAATTTATAGGCAGCTCAGTGAGAAACGTAAGCAAAGAGTGTCACCGACGCTTAAAGTTCTCGGTATGGAGACCGTCGAACGCCTTCCTATGGTGGGCAAACTAATCTAGTTCTTTCCAATTATTGCAATGGGGGGAGCCGTGGAAGACGCTGCTTCCAACGAGAACCAGTGGTATGTTGCCGCCACGACGCTTCGGAGCGATGAACCGGCGCGGGTCCTGAAGGCAGAAGATACCTTCGGGATCTTTGATCGGCACGGCGACATCCATCAGGTAACTTCGAGCGAACAGGGACTCTATCACGGGGGGACGAGTTATTTGTCCCACTTTGAGTTGAGAATCAACGGACAGCGTCCGTTGATTCTCAATTCCACCATCAAGAAGGACAACAGCTTGCTGGCGGTCGACATGACCATGCCCGATCTTTTTAAAGATGACGTTCTGGTCATTCCGAGGGGCAGTGTGCATGTGTTCCGATCGGTGGTCTTGGCAAGCCCAGCCCGGCACGAGCATTTACGTTTGGTTAATTACAGCGATCAAACGGTTGATTTGAAGGTGGAGTTCCGGTTCGCCAGCGATTACCGGGACATTTTCGAAGTCCGAGGCGTGCACAGACCGGCTCGGGGTACCATGCTGGCACCGGAGATCACGGAAGATACCGTGGTGCTGGGTTACCGTGGTTTGGACGGCGAGCTGCGGCGAACGCACATTCGATTCCATTGGCATCCTGATCAGATCAATGATTCGTGTTGCAGCACGACGCTTCGACTGGGCGTACACGGCGAGAGTCATTTGCACGTCACGATCAGCTGCTTGACCGACGGTGCCGAGGTCCCGACATGCGACTATTACCAAGCTATTGATCGTATAGGAGCCAGCATCGCCGCTGCCCGGTCGAGCGTCGGCCACATTGTGACTTCAAACGAGCAATTCAACGATTGGCTTGGCCGGTCTGCCGCCGATCTTGATATGTTGGTCACGCAAACGGACCACGGGCCGTATCCCTATGCCGGCGTTCCTTGGTTTAGTACGCCTTTCGGTCGGGACGGCATCATCACAGCGCTGCAGACGCTCTGGATTCGCCCGGAGCTCGCCAAGGGTGTCATCACCTATCTGGCGGCGACCCAAGCCGAGTCTTTGGAACCCGAACGCGATGCTGAGCCCGGCAAGATTTTGCATGAAGCAAGGTCCGGCGAAATGGCGGCATTAGGAGAAATTCCCTTTAAGCGCTACTACGGTACGGTGGACGCTACACCGCTCTTCATCGTTCTCGCCGGTTACTATTTTCGCCGTACCGGAGACCGAGATTTCATCGAGTCGGTCTGGCCTCATATCGAAAGGGCTCTGAACTGGATCGACCAACACGGCGATTGGGACGGCGACGGCTTCGTTGAATACGCCCGGCACAGTGCGAATGGCTTGATACAACAGGGCTGGAAGGATTCCAACGACTCGGTGTTTCACGCCGATGGAAGCCTGGCGCCAGCGCCTGTCGCGCTGTGCGAGGTTCAAGGCTATGTTTACGAGGCCAAGTTATTAGCGGCCGAGCTTGCCGAAGTGTTGGGCCGGGGGAAATGGGCGCAGCGCTTGCGCCAGGAGGCGGCGATACTGAAAAGGCGGTTCAACGAGGCGTTCTGGCTCGATGAACTGAACACATTCGCACTTGCCCTGGACGGCGAAAAACGCCGCTGCAGCGTACGTGCCTCCAATGCAGGCCATGCTTTGTTTACCGGTATCGCGTATCCCGATTACGCCCTCCGGACCGCGGAGACGCTGCTGGCAACGGATTCCTTCAGTGGCTGGGGGATTCGTACGGTCGCAGAGGGGCAGAGCCGCTACAATCCGATGTCGTACCATAACGGTTCGGTCTGGCCACACGATAGCGCCATAGCGGCCATGGGTTTGGCGCGCTATGGTTTCAAAGACAAGGCCATGAAGATATTGACTGGATTGTTCGAGGCCGCGGTATTTCTCGATCTGCACCGCTTGCCAGAATTATTCTGTGGATTTACGCGGCTTCCGGGGCAGGGTCCCACGCTGTATCCGGTGGCGTGCTCGCCGCAGGCATGGGCTAGCGGGGCGGTATTCCAGCTTTTGCAAAGCTGTCTCGGGTTGAGCTTTGCGCCGGAAAAGCCGCAGATCAGGTTTTATCATCCTCAGCTTCCGAGTTATCTCAGTTGGCTTAGAATCAGCAACCTGCGTTTCGACGCCGGCGTAATCGATCTGGCTTTGACGCGCCATGCACACGACGTTGGCATCAACGTTGAGCGCAAGGAAGGCGACATCGAGGTGGCGGTGGTGGTCTGACTCGGATTGTTTTCCGTCCGAAAAGAAGCGATTGTCCCCAGGGCGACCGATACGCGGTATTCAGGACTCGAGCAGAAGCTGCGCCAAGTCGCGGGCATTGCGTTGCGCGAAATTTCCGAAGTTATTGTTGAACACCACGTGGACTTCCCGCGCCTTCGACGCGAGCGTTTTGACCGCGCCTACCAACTTGCGCAACTCGTCGGTCGAATAGAGGTAATTGAAGCGCTCGGCGGACGATTCGAGTCCTTTCTGACTCCAGGTCTCCCGCTTTCGGCCGTGTAAGCGAACCACGGCGATTTCGGGGGTAGTGACTTCCCAGACGGACGGAATGCTGCTCGCGAATCCCTGCGGTTCGTCTACGACCACATGGGTCAGTCCGAGACGCCGTTCGAATTCGAGCGCGTTCTCCCGATGTTGGTCATCAAACCAAGATCGATGACGGAATTCCACGGCGACACGAAACCCTTCCATCATCCGGGCGCAAGCGGCGATATGTTCGAGGTTGCTCTGGCGAAAAACGAACCACGGCGGGAACTGAAACAGCACGACGCCGAGCTTGCCGGCGTCTTTCAGCGGCCGAAGCGCTGAGCGGAACCGCTGCCAGAGTTCGTCGCGAAGTTCTTCCGGCAGGTCGTGATAATAAATATGCTGTTTTTCGACCGCTCCCAAAGCGACGCGAATATCTACCGGGAGCACTTTGGGCGGTGTTTGGTGTTGCGTGAACAGCCGAAAGCTCTTGATATCGAAGCGGAAATCCGCCGGAGTTCGTTCGGCCCATAACGCGGCATTCCGTTCCGAGGGTAGAGCGTAATAACTGCTGTCGACCTCCACCAAAGGGAATTGACTGGCGTAGTAAGCCAGCCGATCCGATGGCGTCTTGATGTGGGCCGGATAGAACAAGCCGGAGTCGATCAGGTTCTTATCAGCCCAAGATGCAGTGCCTACCAGAATCATCGTTTCCCTCGAAGTTGGGGACCAGGATACGTGGGTATCGGCGTAGCGGGGCCGGTTCTCGCAAGAACCAGACGATGTTCCCCTATCGGTCGACGAAACCACGCTTCTCCACACTTCGACAACGATCCGGGCGGAAAAGTCGTTCCCCCGGGGCACGGACTGGCTAGGCTTTGCCGGAAGGTGACTCAGCGGTTCGTTCAAACGGTTCTGATCGCTGGATCAGTGCAGCCACTGGCGGATTGCGGCATATTGAAAGGCAAGGCTCTTGTGGATCAGCTTGATCACCCCCCGGTGCCAATCGGCGACGGATCTTTCCAAAAACCAAAGCGGCAAAAGGCTGAAAGCTTGCAATGCGACCGTGCCGTACTGGGTGGCCAGAGAGAAGATGCTGGTATCCACCGTGGAAAGCAGGGCCATGGAGCGCACGCGTGCCTTGGCGCTGGTGCGCCAGTAGGAGAAGATGCATTCTCGGAGTAGTAATGCCTCCGGCGTCTGGGCTAGAAATGCCTCGCGCAGTTCTTCCGCTAGGGTGCGGCGGGTCAGCTCGAGACGCCCGCAGCGGCGAGCATAGCGGCGAAGGGCGGCGGCTATGTTGAAGTCGGTTTCGGCGAGCGCGTCGCGCAAGATCAGCGCATCCTTGACCGCGGCGGTTATTCCGGACGCGGTTAACGGATGACAGCAGCCTCTCGCATCCCCGACCAACGCCGCGTTGCCTTGTATGCTGGTGTTCGGGACAATGCAGAAATTCGCTGCCGCCAAAGGTTTGCTCTTAGCCAGGACGCGTTCGATATCGTGTCTTAAGGCGGTCGGGAAGAGTTCGAGATGAGTCTTGATCGATTCCTTCGAGTCAGCGCCCTTCAGCACCTCGAACATGATCCTCGCCCGGCCGTTCCCGATGGCGTAGGCGTAGGCGACACCGGCCGAAGTCAAGAAAATATGGCCATAGCCGTTATTGGGCAGATGGGTGTCTTCCACTTCGACGCCCACCATTCCGGAATAACGTCGAGTCTCGTGGGAAATCCCGATCATCTTGCGCACCCGCGACATCGGTCCATCGGCGCCTAGCATGAGCCCCGGGCGAATTCGAATTTCGGCGCCGTTACAGTGCACAACGGCCGTGAAGGGCCCTTCGCGATTCCCTTCGATTCGCGCGATCCTCGCGCCGATATGGGCGGTCACGCCGGGAAACCGCTGCACCGTTTCGAGCAGATGATGTTTTAGGATTCGGTGCTCGATCGCCCGACCTAAACTGCGAATTCCCGGCCTTTCTCCGTAGCATAGGATCACCGAACTTCTATCGGCGGGGAAGATCGCAAAACCTTTTACCGGCGAACCAGGCATGGCTCGGTCGTCCAGCAATCCGAGCCGACATAGATCTTCGATGCCGGGCGGATGGATGAGCTCCCCGGCGAGGCGTCTACCCTGGGCCGGATCGGGTTCAATAATCAAGATGCGCAGCCCGAGCTGCGAGAGTGCCGCGGCCGCGGCTGTACCGGCGACTCCGCCGCCGGCGATGAGAACGTCGACATCTTCCTGATGAATAGAGCTTCCTTGCATAGTTCCATCTCGATAGTGGGCGAGAGCAGCCAAAGCGGACTGCACCTCGGCGATTGAACGTCGCAGAACCGATCGATGGCCGTCGGCGGCGCAATGTCAGAGCCGTGCCGGTCATCGCGGCAAAGCGATTTTCAGCGGACTTCCAATCCGCACCCGGGCGCTTTGCCGAAAAATCGGCGCCGAGCCCAAAACACCCATCTTGACCTAGGTTGGGCCGTGGAGAGCCAGCAACCGTGCATAACGGGATAACGCTCGGGTCGGGAAACAGACGTGATAAAGGCGATAATCCAACATCGCCGAGCCGAAGAAGACACCATTGACCGCTTGTCTGGGCCAACCGCCGTCATGCCGTTGCTGGCGGATCAGCCATTCGAATCCGCGTCTGACCGACTCGTGGTCGGGCGGAAGGATTTCGAGCAGCGCGAGCAAAGCCCAACTGGTCATGACGACTTGGCTTCGCACGTGAGCGACGTAGCGGCCCTTGAGACAGCCGGAATAATGCTCGCCCCAGCCCCCGTCGGGTCGCTGTTTTCGAACCAGCCAGCGGGCCGCCGCCTGGAGCGTCGGGTCAGAGGCAGGCATCCCGGCCGCCCGCAGTCCCTTGCTTGCCATATAGATGGCATAGGTGTAATTGATTCCCCAAAATCCCGGATAGGATCCATCGGCGAGCTGGCGTCGGCGGAGGAAGGCGACGGCGTTGCGTATCGCCCGTTCGATCGCTCCGCCCGAAAAGTCGGGATAATGCTTCCGGTAATGTCCGAGAGCGGCCAGCGCCGAACCAGTACACTCGATGTAAGAGAGTTCGGTCATGCACTGGCCGAACATTTCGGACGGATTGATCGTTTCGAGCAGTTTGCCGCCGCGGCGGCGTTCGTAGGTGCCGAACCCGCCGTCCGCATTCTGTCGCGACAGTATAAAAGTCACGGCTTGGCGCAGGCGTTCCGGCTCGATCGGCGACGCTACCGTGTACAGGGGATGTTCGTAAAGCGCTAGCAGGGCGATCAAGGCTTCGGCGGTACAGTCGCTCACCGGCCAACGATGTAGGCCGTCGGAAAAGCACCAGCCGCCGAGCGCCGGGTCCCTCCAGGCCGCTTCGTAATCCGGAAGCTCTTCAGTCGTCTGAGCATTCTTGAGGAATTCATGCGCTCGCTCGAGTGCTTCCGCCGTTCCTTCGACATTCGCCGGCGCGTCGACCAGGGCCTGAATCGCGAAAGCCGTGTCCCAAGTGTTGGAGCGCGCTCCCGCATAGCGGATGCCGTTTTCCTCGTCCTCCCAACGCCACGCCTCGACACCTTCGATACTGGGGCCAAGGTCGGGGTGGGTCGGATCGCGGGCGAAAATGGCGAGACAATTCAGGAGTCCGCTGACCGGGGAAATTCCCTGATAGCGGGTTACCCGCTGCTCGTAAAGTATCCGCTCGAAGCACAGGTCGATCGCTTTTTGCCGCAGCGTTGCGCTGTGGCGGCGCTCGTAAGCGGCCAAGAGTCTGTAAATCTTGCGCAATACTGGGCTTATGGGAACATACACGTCGGTCGCTGCCAGGGTGTTGCGCAGGGCGGGAAAATCGATGGTTTCGTAGGGTTCCCGATAAAGTTCTTGGCGCAATTGATCTCGGAGCTTATCCGGAAGGCTTGCCCGAAAGCGCATGCCGTAAAGAAAGGCCAATCCCAAATAAATTTGACGGGTATGGCAGTAGTAACGCCGCGGGTGTATCGGCACCCATTCCGGCAGCAGGAAAAGTTCCGGTGGAATGCCGTTGAGCCCTTCGTAGGCGTAGAGGTCCAGCATGGCCAGCCAAAACTTGCCCCAAGTCGGGATGCCTTTGACGCCATAGGGTTGCGAATGCAGCCACCGGCGCGCCATCACGAGCATAGGTGATGTGGCGGGAACGCCGATAAGCCTCAGGGCGACATAACCAAGCGTGGTGAAAAAGACGTAGCCCTGTGATTCCGGGTGCATACCCCAAGAACCGTCGTCCCGCTGGCTTTTTTCGAAATAAAGGATAATGCGCGCCTTTTCCGCATCGCCATACGGACGGCCTACGATGGTACGCACGATAACGGCTTGGGCGAGAATCATGGTGCACCAGACCATTTCCCCTTCCCAGTCGCCGTTGGGTCCCTGTAGATCGAGCAAGTGCCGCAGTGCGCGGCGATTGGCTTCGAAAACGGCGCCATGAGACAGAGCCGGCGTCTCGGTTCCGGCTTGTCCGTCGATAGCTTCATTCCATTGACGTTTCACGAACATTGCCCAAGGTAAATTGCTGACTGGCAAAGCACGAAGACCACCTTGTATCCTTCGGGCGCTTATCGACAGCACATGGAAAAAACCCTACAACGCATTGATTGTGCGGGATGATCGTTCTCGCGTCCAGCGGCCTCTAACGAGAAGGCTGCTAAATTCCAAGCAGTACTGTGCGAGCCATAGCCATGATGCCTTTCAGTCGTTTGCCGACGTTTAGATCCGGACGAATCGGAACAACGCCAGGGAGCGGTTCGCCTCTCGCTAATTTGCGCAGCCTCTGTTTTACCGAAGGGGCCAGTTTGCCGTCGGCCGCCAGTTCCATGAACATTGCCTTGACGTTGCCGAGGTCGAAGAAATCGCGCTGCCAGCACCATTTATAGTCTCCGCCGTAACGGAACCAGGAACCGCCGATGCCGGCGACTTGGTAGTCGCTGCCGTCGTTCCGTTTCACCGGCGCGATCTGCCGCCAGAAGCCGATGACTTCGCCCTGTTTTTCGTCGATCAGGATCTTGTCGTAAGGGTAACGCCATTTCTCGAATCCCTCCATGTGCGCACCAAGCGCCCAGTCCTCGATCTGTTTTCGGCCTTTGGCGAGAAACTCGTGGTTAGGTCCCATATTCCAGCCGTATTCCGCATCCTCGGTATACATCCGTCCGAGATGCTCGGTCCAATTGCCGTCACGCTCGGCCCGACGATTGGCGGCAAGCCAGCGTTCGACCATTTCTTCCAGTTCTTCACGCGGATAAGCAGGCATTCCAATTCCTTTTGAGTCAATCCTTGAAAGAAGACGGTTTGAGGCTCACGAAAAAAATGGTTTCATGAGCATCATAATAATGCTTTTCAGTCAGCGGACGATAACGCCAAGGACCAGGAGTCGGCAATGGGCGAACGATTACTCAAGGAACCTCCGAGCCTCTCCGGGGCGCTCCCACTCGTCGGACATCTTTTCGAGTTCCGTAAGAATCCGCATGCGTTCATGATGCGGCTTCGCGAGCAATTGGGGAACGTGGCCGAGTTCAAGCTGTTCCACCAAAGCATGGTGCTGCTCACCGGTACGGAAGCCAGCGAGGCGTTCTACCGTGCACCCGACGAGGTGCTCGATCAGGGCCCCGCCTACAAGATCATGACGCCGATTTTCGGCAAGGGGGTAGTCTTCGACGCTCCCATTGTGCGAAAAAACGAGCAGCTGTCGATGCTGATGCCGGCGCTTAGGGGCAAGCCCATGCGAACCTATTCCGACATCATCGTCGATGAGGTCGAAGCCATGCTCGATCGTTGGGGCGATTCCGGCGAAATCGACCTGCTCGATTTCACCAAAGAACTGACGATCTACACGTCGAGCCATTGTCTCCTCGGCGCCGAATTCAGGTACGAACTCAACCGCGAATTTGTCGAAATCTATCACGATCTGGAACAGGCCATTCAGCCCATCGCCTACGTATTTCCCGATCTTCCGCTGCCGGTGTTCCGGCGCCGCGACAAAGCGCGGGGGAGACTCCAAGCATTGGTGTCTCGAATCATGGAAAAGCGCGCGCAGCAGTCGGCGAACCGGACCAATGTCTTCCAGATGCTGATCGACGCGCGCTACGAGGATGGGAGCAAGCTAAGTGTCCACGAGATCACCGGCATGCTGATCGCCGCCGTTTTCGCGGGCCATCACACCAGTTCCGGTACGACGGCCTGGGTGTTGATCGAATTGCTGCGTCATCCCGAACACATGCGGGCTGTCGTCTCCGAAATCGAAGAACGGTTCGGTTCGGACGGTGCGGTCGATTTCGAATCTTTGAGGCAGCTTCCCAGGCTGGAGAACGTCATCAAAGAAGTCCTGCGCCTGCATCCGCCGTTAATCATTCTGATGCGCAAGGCGATGCGAGATTTTCGCGTCAAGGACTTTGTCATCAGAGCAGGCAAGTTCGTATGCGCCTCGCCGTCCGTAACCCATAGAATCCCTGAGCTGTTCCCTGAGCCGGACCGGTTTGATCCGGACCGCTATTCCCCAGGACGCGCCGAAGATAGGGATCTTTTCGGCTGGCAGGCGTTCGGGGGCGGACGCCACAAATGTTCGGGCAACGCCTTCGCCCTGTTTCAGATCAAGGCCATCTTCTGCGTACTGCTGAGGCGTTACGAGTTCGAACTGGTGGGCGCCCCGGGCAGCTACCGGGACGATTACCGGAAAATGGTGGTCGAGCCCGCTTCGCCTTGTCTTGTCCGTTATCGGAGGCGGCAGGATTCACGCCTAAAAAAGGCCGGGAAAAGGTCTGCGAGTATACGGAAAGACTCGTTTGCCGAGCGGTTTCGAATCATTGTCGACCGGGAATTGTGTAAGGGACATGCCCATTGTATGGGCGAAGCTCCGGAACTTTTTCGGGTCGACGAAAAAGGCCGTCTCGAGGTGCTCGACGAGCGACCCGCGGCAACGCTGATCGAGAAAGCGAGAGCGGCGGAAAAGTATTGCCCCAATCGGGCGATAAGCATCGTGAACGAGTCGAAACCCTGATTCGCGGCGAGCCATGAGCAAGGACGCGACCAGAAGGGATCCCGTGAAAACGTCAGGCCGCCGTATGCCCAGTGTTACCGAACAGGTACTCACCCGCTACCGGGGACTGTTCGCGACACTCGTGCTCTTGCCCGTTTCGGTTTTGTACAAGATTTACGTTTCGCTGCGCGACCGAATCGTCTTCAGCCTGAAGATCGCACCCTTGAAATACGATCAAAAAGTACAGCGGGTGATCGAGCAAATCGAAGCATGGAAGCGGAACAGTTGCCGGGAAAAATTGTGCACGGCGCGTTCCGGCTGGAAATCGATGAGCGAGCTGGTGCCTACGTACAAACTTTCCCATCGGAAGATCGATATCGGTCTTTACGACATCCTCGAGATCGACGAAGAACGGCGCTTACTCAAGGTGGAGCCTCTGGCGACGATGGGTCGGATTTCGCGACACCTGGTACCTCGCGGATGGACCATACCCGTCGTCCCCGAATTGGACGACTTGACAGTGGGCGGATTGATCATGGGTTTCGGCGTGGAAACCAGCAGCCACAAATATGGATTGATCCAGCACATCTGCGAATCCTTCGACATCGTGACGGCCGAAGGCAAGCTGCTTCGGTGCAGTGCGTCGGAGAACCCGGACCTTTATTACCTGATTCCCTGGAGTCACGGCACATTGGGCTTTCTGGTCGCCGCCCAGCTGAGAATCATCCCCGCCAGAAAATATGTCCGACTTCACTATCGTCCGGTCTACTCACTCGACGAGATGGTCGATGTTTTTGAAGCCGAAAGCCGAGATACGGGCAAGAACGACTTCGTCGAAGGCTTGGTCTACAGCAGCGATACGGCGGTGGTCCTATGCGGCACCATGACCGACGCGGTGGAAGCCGACGGGCCGCTGAATCCTATTGGACGATGGTATAAACCCTGGTTCTACCAGCACGCTCGAACCTACCTCGCAGAAAGGAAGGAAGGGTACGAATACGTACCGCTCAGGGATTATTTCCACCGCCATACGCGAAGCTACTTCTGGACGATGGAGGACATCATCCCTTTCGGCAATCATCCGTTGTTCAGATGGCTTCTGGGATGGGCGCTGCCACCGCGCATCGAGCTCTTGAAATACACGGAAACGGAGACCACCCGAAGGCTTAGGGAAAGGCATCACGTCGTGCAGGATATCCTCATGCCGATGCGATATTTGGCGAAATCCATACGCTACCTCGACGAACATTTCGAGCTTTACCCTTTATGGCTTTGTCCCATGGCGGTCCACGAGAACGAGCGTGGGCTTGGATTCATACATCCCTTCCGAGGCGAGCACGGTTCCACGGACGAGCTTTACGTCGACGTCGGCGTGTACGGCACGCCGAAAAAAGAAAATTTCGACTACGCCTCCGCCTTGCCCTCGCTCGAAAAGTTCGTCTTGGATCATAAGGGTTACCAGGCGCTGTATGCCAAAACGACTCTGAGCCGGGAGAGCTTTAGAGCCATGTTCGATCACAAAGATTACGACAGGCTTCGGGAGCAGCTGCCTTATTGCAAGCTGGCCTTCGACGAGGTTTACGACAAGGTATCGTCAAAAGGCAGGACCTCGCCCGCCGAGCTGAGGCGTATGAAAAAGCCACGGCTGCGACGTCGCCGATGACACGGCACTTACACCGGAGTGCCAGTCAAAGGCTTTGCAGTGAGCCTTCCGGCAAGTGCATGGCAGCGGCGAGTCGTCCAAAGGCATGAACGAGAAATCTCCCGCGCTGCAGGATTGCGGGCGATTCGGGTTCACCTTAAGTCAACAGTTGCGGGCCAACAACCGGGACGACTTGCCCATCCTCGATCCCTCTTAGCAGCCGATTCCAAAACCGGTCATCATGGTATCCCCACAAAAAAGATTGAAACTTTGCACCGGCGACGTTACTTCGACGGATGTTCCTTATTAATCAGGCCAGAACCCTCCCGGTGCTTCGGGCCGCCACCCAGCCGGTTACGCTCCCGGCCGGCCTGAGCTCACGCGGCTTGTCGCCGGGCCGGGGCTTTCCTGCTCTGGATTAACCCGGCCTATATTTTTCGGCCGGGTCAATAGATCCCCGCCTTACGGGACATTGGAGTGGCTGTTGTTACCGGCTGTGCCGGTTCCGCGATCAGAGATGTCTCCAGACGGCTGCGTGGTATTTCGAGTGACGCGCTGTACGTCGTCCTTTTGGGCGAGGACCGATCTCAGATGCAACAGTCTATTGAGCACGCTGTACCAGAAGGGCGCGCCGAGGCTTAGCAGCAGAATGGAGACGATCAGACCCGGGGGGTTCACATTTTGCCAGTTGTCATACCAGAGTTTGATGGACGCAGGAGGCAGTATCACGCCCTGTTTGGCCAGAAAGGTCAAATAATGCCTTTGGGTTTCGACTGCTGTAGGTGTGAGCGCAGCGGTGTGGTCCCCCACGCTGGCTACGACGGCCTGCACCTGATGAACCTTCATCGCCTCCTCAACAAATGCAGCTCTCATGGCGTCGTCCATGGCGAACCGGTTAATCAGCGTCACGGTATCCAGCTGCAACACGACCGCTACGATGGTCGCACTGATGAAAGTCCAACCACGGGCGCTGAAGGTGAAACGTTCTCTGACCCGATCGATGACCGAATCAAACTGCAAGTTGATTTTCGCCAAAAATTGACTGGCGGCTTCTTGTAACAGGGCGATATTCTGGCGAACGTCATGGGCGAGTTCGGGATTTGATTTTTCCAGAGTCAGCGCAGCCATATGGACTTTTTTAAGCGTTTCGTCCGGATTCGTAATACCGTTATTCGCCATCACGTCCTTTAACGTCTTGATCGCCATCTGTTGGAGCTCCGTCAACGTCTCGTCCTTTGGATCGCGCCCGGCGAGATCCAGCAACATCTTGGTGAGCTCCTCGCGGTGGATGACCTCGCCTAAGCGGATCGAACCGAAGATCTTACCGCCGTTGAGAATTGGATTGCGGAGAATCATCTTCGCGATTTCCTCCGCGTAGCGCCGCTTCATGCCGGGGTCGAGTTGCTCGAGCAAGTCCACAAGGCCGGCCAGTAAGTGCTTTCCGCGGCTTTGGCGTAAAGCCAGCATGGCCTGGGTCAGCAAAGTCACTGCCATGCTGACAATCAGCATGACGACGGAAAGCCCGATCAGAATATCGACCGATTTGAGCATGATGGCACCCCCTCCAGTTTTGAAATTCGGGATTTGCGAAAAAAGTTCTGAGCTCTTTCATCCTTGGGAAAAAGGAGCAAGAGGCATGAGTCCTGTTGTTGTTCTGGGCCGAATCAGCTTGCTTTAGCGCATTTGTACAATCCATTCACCGAATAGGGCGTTCGGCTTGAAGCGCCTTCGCGATCATTTGTTCCATTATCATTTCGCGAACCCGCCGTGCCCGGCTCTTCATGTCACACTTTTGGCGCTCCCGCAAGGTACTATTTCACTGTCACTGGAAGATTGAGTGTGCCCACGGGTAGCTAGCCTGCTTGGCGAAGGTGAAGATGGTTAATCAGTTGTGGCAAGCGCAGGCGGGTGACTGCCTTTGGAGTTGGATATCGCCATGGAGCAGACGGCGCAGCTGTTGGGCGTTTCAGAAGGCAGGGCTTGCCAGTTGCGGACCCGCTTTATCCGTAATGTGGCCGGTTGGACGAAGACGGACCTGGGCACGGCGGACGACGGCGCGCGAACCTCTCGCGTGAGGAGCAAGCCGCGTTCCTCGCACCGTTGTCATGGTTGGCGCAAACTGGCGCCGGATCAGCGGCCCCCGAAAAGCGATCCGAATACGCAGAAGGGCTGGAAAAAAATTCCCCGAAGTTCCCGCCGAATTCGACCGGCAGTGGCAGGGGGAAGGTCCGATTCGGCTAATGTTCCAGAACGAGGCGCGGCTTAGCCGGATCGCCGATGTCCTCCGCTGCTGGTGTTCCAAGCCCCTCCGGCCGGTTTGCCAGGCGATCATGACACAAGAAGACACTTATGCCTATGGCGCCGTGTCGGTGCTGGACGGTGTCCTGGACACGTTGATCTTGCCGCGTGTCAACAGGGCGTGCATGCCGTTGTTCTTGGATGAGATGCCTGCCCGCCATTCCCACGATCGCATCGTCATGTTGATCGACGATGCCGGTTAGCATCACAGCGAATCGCTCAGATTGCAAAACAATCTGCGCCTGTTGTCGCTGCCGCCCTATGCGCCTGAACTCGACCCGGTTGAGCACCTATGGGATGAACTTCGCGAGAAGGCGTTTTACTTCCTGGTCTTCGATAGCATGGATGCCCTAGCCCGGATATTTCATCAACTCCCTCTCGCGGGCACTCCATCACCGCCTTATCTTGGATTGTTAATGCACCATGGATTGAAAAATGGAATAACCGCTGGCCTGAGCGCTTGTGCGGGAATGGAATCACAGAATCCTTGCTCCACGTATCCGCCGAAACTTCCTGCCAAACCGACAATTCGCACCTTCCACATTCATGATCAACGTCTCGCCCGGGAAAGGCACTGATTCCTGAATCTGGCGCAAGACTTCCATCGCACGCCGCTTGCTGTGCAGCTGAAAAAAACCGGTGACGCGATAACCCAACACATAGCAAGGCAGATGTGCGAGATGTTTGACGCGCTTTCTTACTAGGTAAGCCTTGCGCAAGCCCGGTATAGCCATTAAGGCAGCGCGCAGTTCATTAACGACGTCCTCTGAAAGCCCATGATGCTCGAATCGATCGCCCAACCATAGTTTGTTTCGCTCCTCAATGGCGGCCTCCAGTAACTGCGAACGTTCGACCATACGCTGGAGCCAGGCATGAGCCTCTTCCTTGCTACCGTTACGCCAGTAGTAGTCACGCAGCTGCTCGCAGCCGTTCACGATCAAGTTCTCATCGAGACCCATGGCGTGTTCGATCAACGCACAGCCACTGGCATCATCACGACTCAGCAAGCAAACGCCTAACCCAAAGCAGGCCAGTGCATGGTCAGGGGCGCGTTCATACAGAGCTCGGAACTGGGCCAAGGCAGCATCGACATCATTGCCGATGGTTTCGGTCAGTCTTGCGCGATCGTATGCCTCCTGCACGGTCAGTTCGGACCCTGCCTCGACTCGCGCGTTTAATTCGGCCAGTTGTCGGCGGTCGTCCTGAACCTTCCGGTAGCGCTCCTCCCAGGAAGGCAAGATGTCGCTCGTCCAACGTCGGTCGAAGCTCTCGGTAATCGCTTGCAGCGCGTCACCGAGGAGTCGGTCGGCCGCCTGGCCCATGGCCGGAAGGACCAGGCGCGGGGGCACGCCGATCGCCTTGAGACGATCACTCAGTGCGGGGTGGGTATCCGCCAAGTCCGTTGGTCGGGCCATCGCCCGATCCAGCCACGCTTGGACCGATACCGCGTCCAGTTCCGTAGCAACCCGCTGGCCTAGGCCGAAATAGGGCGCAAAGCCGGGTTGCGGCTGTTCGTCGGCTTGTTTATAGATCTGTGGCCAGTATCGCTCGGCCAAATAGCTGCCGACGACGTTGACGCTGGTGAGGGCCTCGGCCACTGCCTGCGGCGAAGTCAGCCGGGCGGACGTGGCATCGGCCTCGTATTCGTTTGCCCGGGCCATAGGGAAAGAATAGGCATTAAAGTAGGGCGCGAACCAGGCCAGAAAGGGCTTGAAGAGAAAACTGCCCTTGCTCTGGGTAGCGTCCAGAACGGCCAGAAGGCTCTCCCAACGCGCGCGCTGACGGTAGATCCAATTCGACATGCGCCCGTGCCCCTTGGCGAGATGACCGAATTCATGCGCGAGCACGGCCTTGAACTGCTCCTTGTTCAAGGTTTTTATGAGGGGCAAGCCGATGAGCAGGTAGTTTCGAGGCCAGCCAAAGATGCCGAGGCGCGGCGATTGCACCACGCCGGCGTTGAAATCGTCGGTGATCAGAACATGGTGAAAGCGTGGCGCGCTCAACTGGCGGCGCAACCCTTCGATCATGGCGAACAGCTCAGGCGCCTCCCGAGGTTTGATTTCGGCGCCTTCCGGTGGGTCCATCTTCACCCATAGCGCCTTGACGATCATCCAGAGGAAGAGTCCGACGAGGATGATCAGCTTTACGGCAAGAGCCTTGAGCACCATGATCGATGCAATCAGCACCGCCATCAGCGCAATCATCAACAACAGCATCGCACCGACATAGGCGTTGCCAAGCATCGCCAGCAGGAACACTTTGAGGCGATAACGACCCGGCTTGCTCTGCGCTTGATGCTCGAGTCTGCCGACCAGAGCTTCGAACTGTTCGTTAGTCATCGAACCTCCTGGCTAATACGCAGACCGATATGAGCAAGCAGTGCTCCTTCGTAGCTTGTGGCCGTAGGGCGCCGGTAGTGGTCGTCCATCGCGGGTAGGATCTGAACGCTAAAGCCTAGGCGCTGAAATTCCCATCACTTAATGGACCAAGTATTGGGGCTTCAATGCCATCAACGCTCATTTTTGAATGTCTCTCCCGAGGGATTAAGAAGAATGTTCGATAGCAGGGCCATTCCGAACCGATCAGATAATCGGAGAGAACGAATCCGTTACCCCTGGGCGACATATTGTCTATGAAGCGCAGGTTAGCCGCCTGTAAGCAGAGGCTTATTTTGGTGTCAGCAATGGATTACAGCGTAACGCGTGTTTCGGACACCTTCCATGGGGGCATGAATTCCAGCCGTTGGCTGTCCGATACATGAAGGCATGGCATCCGAATGGCTCCGGCAATGCCCGATGGGCGTTACGCCGTACGGGTTGTCCCGAAAAGTCCGGGAAAGAGGTTTCGCAAGCGATTAAGGCTATTTAAGGTGTCGATTCCCCAGAATGATCCGCTTGGGGCCTCGTTGCGTGCGCCTGAACCGGGCGGAAGTGGTTGTCCCGATTGTTTCAAAAGCGCCGCACGGTGATTGAAGTCTTATACTACGGCAAAGGAAGGAGGTTGACTGGCCTGGCGATAGAATTGTAAATCTTTGATTTGGCGGAGAGGGAGGGATTCGAACCCTCGTGGGACATTTCTGCCCCCATCCGATTTCGAGTCGGCGCCGTTATGACCGCTTCGGTACCTCTCCCCGGAAAAGGCTGATATGATACGACACTCTCGTTGAGAACTAAATGGTGGGGGGCGATGAATTTGTGCAAAGTCATGCCCTTCGGTCTAAACCTGAAAGACACCTTGGGCCGAAGTTTAGATCACGCGATAACTGTAGACGAAAAAAGAAAATTTATAAGGGGGCAACAAGAAAAATCACTGTTTAAGGAATCCAGACTTCTCAATTTCCTCGCTTACCTTTTCATCGCAGCTTCTTTTTCGGGATGTACCCAAGAAACATCCCAACCGCTCACCCAGTTGAAACGGATCAAGCAATCCGGTGAACTGCGGGTCGTCACCCGTTATGGACCTTCCACTTATTACGAAAGCATCAACGGCGCGGTAGGTTTAGAGCATGATTTGGCCGAGCTTTTTGCCAAGCGGCTCGACGTCAAAGTCAAATTTATCGTGGCGGATTCGGTCAAACAGGCAATACAAACGCTCACCGAGGGAAAGGCGGATATCGCGGCAGCCGGGTTGTTGGTCGACGAAACGAGAAAAACGAAACTGCGCTTTGCACCACCTTATCGGACTCTTTCTGAACAAGTCTTATACAGCGATAGTCGTCCGCGTCCGAAAAGCATTGCCGATTTGGCCGACGGGGTACTGGAAGTTTCAGCGGGGAGCGGCCATTTGAGCACCCTGAAGGCCCAAAAACGGAAATATCGTCAGCTCAATTGGCGCGTCAATTTTGATCAAGACGTTCACGAACTCCTGTTTCTCGTCAGCAAAGGACTGGTCGATTACACGGTTGCCAATTCGGATCAGGCGCTGATCATGCGTCGCTTTTATCCAAACCTGCGTGTTGCCTTCGATATCGGCAAACCCCGGGAACTCGCCTGGGCTTTGCCCATGTCGGAGGATGGCAGCCTGTACGACGAGACTGTCCGCTTCTTTGAGGAGGTGAAGGAGAACAAGACGCTCGACCAATTAGTTGATCGCTATTACGGCCATGCGGAAGCATTCGATGCGGCTTTGGACAGTTCGTTGCGTCGCGATTATGTGACTCGTCTGCCTAAGTACAAGCGCCTGTTCGTGCAGGCGGCCAAGCGCTATGACCTCGACTGGCGACTTCTGGCGGCTATTGCCTATCAGGAGTCCAAATGGCGTAGCACGGCTGTTTCGGCTGAAGGGGTGCGTGGTCTGATGATGTTGACCGGAGTCACCGCCAAGGAATTGAAGGTAAAAGACCGATTCAATCCCGCTCAAAGCATTTGGGGTGGCGCATCTTATTTTCGGCAGACCTTGGCGAATATTCCGCCGCAGGTCGAGGATCCGGATCGCACCTGGTACGCCTTGGCCGCCTACAACCTTGGGTACGGCCATATCGAGGACGCCAGGAATCTGGTTGTAAAACGCGGTGGCGATCCCGATAAGTGGATCGAGATCAAGAAAGTGCTGCCCTTGCTCAGTAAGCCTCGCTGGTATCGGAAGACCAAGTACGGCAAAGCCCGCGGCGCTGTGGCGGTTCATTACGTCAACAGCATACGGCGGTACTACGATCTTCTGGTTTGGCTTACCGAAGAGAGCAAGGTCGGCACGATGGCCATGGTACCGGAAAAATCCAGCGAGGCAGGAGCTTAGCGTCTTTCCTGGAAGAACTGCCTGAGGAGGAGGCCGCAGTCCTCCTCCAGGACGCCGCCACGGTATTCGACCTTATGGTTGAGAAACTCGGTATTGGCGAGTTGCAACGCGCTGCAAACGGCGCCCCGTTTGGGATCCGGGGCGCCGAACACGAGCCGCTTTACGCGCGCGTGAACGATCGCGCCCATGCACATCACGCAGGGTTCCAGGGTCACGTAAAGAACGGTATCGACCAGCCGATAATTGCCTAGCCGCGCGCCTGCGGCCCTGAGCGCCACGATTTCCGCATGGGCGGTAGGATCGTTGGTGCCTATGGGACAATTCCAGCCTTCAGCGATCAGGACATCGTCCTTTACCAATACCGCGCCCACAGGCACTTCGCCCATGCTGCTGGCCTTTTCGGCAAGTAATAGGGCATGGCGCATCCAATCTTCATCACTCGGTATCATGGCCAGGCGATATTTTCACTCTATTAAGGAAGCTCTGAATAAGCCCTCTCCCTTTGGGAGAGGGTTGGGTGAGGGCTTTTTAGATCAATCAGTTGCACAGGTCGCTTCTCCCACTGGAGATTAAATCAGAGCTTCCTTAAATGGATGTAACGCGGGGGCACTTCTTGCCCTTTCATGTTGCTAAACCGCCTCGAAGGTCTCGTATAGGTTACTACGGACGGTAGAGAAGTCTTGCCTGCATCGACTAAGTCAGAAAGCTCGGCGCAGGGACAGTCATCGCACTAAATTTAACGCAGTGCGTGGTTGCGGTCTTCCGCCCCTGGTCTGCTTCCCGACTCTTGTAGTCTTTCAATGTGGCAGATAGCCCAGGTTCGTCAGGATTTGCCGTGTGATCGTAACGCGAGGTTCCCGGATCGCTGCGAAATTATCGCCGTCCACGTTCGTAGCGAAGAAATACACGTTCCCCCTGGTTTCCAAATAGCCCACGAACCAGCCCAGATACTTACCATCGCCGCGTGGCCCACCGCCCGTTTTGCCGCTCAATGTATATTCCGGCGTTTTTTCGAGAACCAGAATGTCCTTGACGATCTTCACCGAACGCTGTGAAACCGGCAGCTTTTCAGCATAAAACCGTTTGAGAAACGCCACCTGTTCGTTCGCCGAAATCGCCAAACTGCTGTTGAGCCAGAAACGATCGATGCCTCCGGAGATGTCCTGGTTGCCGTAGCGCAATGCCTGAACCATCTTCTTCATTCGCGCCTCGCCAACCCGCTTGGCCAATTCTCTGTAGTACCAGACGACGGAGTATTTGATGGCCGAGCGCAAATCGTGATCGCGGTTCCATTCTTCACTCATGGCTTCCTCCGGCGGATATTGCTGGCGATCCCACGGGATGACGAAATCGGCATTAGGGATCACGCCCGTTTCCAGCCCGATCAGCGAATTTGGAATTTTGAACGTTGAATGCGGAGTAAAACGCTGTTTGCAGCGCACGGGGTTGTAGCGTAGGTAACGGTCGTTCTTCAGATCGTAAAGAACAAACGCTCCAGGGGTATTTTTAAAAAACTTGCTCAAATCCGACGCATCGCCCAGCGCAACAGCGGCGCAAAGACAGAGCGATGCGAGCAGGCAAAATCGTTTCAGAATGTCCATGTATGTCACCGCCGATGTAAAAATGACCCCTGACACCGAAGTAAATTTGACCCCTTGGGGGAAAATGGCGGCTTTTTTGAGCCGCGGAAATGTTGACTCAGGAGCAGTCAGTGGAGATCAAAGTATTGGCCCGACAGGGCCATGGCATCAAAGCCATCGCGCGGGAGCTGGGCGTCTCGCGCAACACGGTACGCAAGTACCTGCGCAGCGAAAGCGCGTTGCCCCGGTACCGGCTGCGGGCGCCCCGCCCCTGCAAGTTGGATCCCTTCAAAGCCTATCTGCAGCAACGCATCGAGGCGGCACGTCCGCATTGGATTCCGGCCACGGTGCTGCTGCGAGAGCTTCGTGAACGGGGCTATGCAGGCGGCATCAGCCAGCTCAAGGCGTATCTCGCCCCCTTCAAACGGCGACCGGAAGAACCGGTGGTCCGCTTTGAAACCCCACCGGGCCGCCAGATGCAGGCCGATTTCACGACGATCCGGCGGGGGCGCGATCCGCTCAAAGCCTTCGTGGCCACGCTGGGGTTCAGTCGCGCCACGTTCGTGCGCTTTTCCGACCGCGAGGACAGCGCGGCCTGGTTGACGGGGCTGCGCGAGGCCCTCCACTACTTCGGCGGGGTGCCCGAAGAGGTGCTGTTCGACAATGCCGGCGCCATCATCACCGAACGGGACGCCTACGGTGAAGGCCGGCACCGCTGGCACCCGGCCCTGTACGCGCTGGCCGGGGCGTATGGCTTCCGGCCCAAGGTCTGCCGGCCGTACCGGGCCCAAACCAAGGGCAAGGTGGAGCGCTTCAACGGATACCTGAAAGCCAGCTTCATCACGCCACTGGCGGCCACGCTCAAGAGCGCCGGCTTGACACTCGATGTCGAGACCGCCAATGCCCAGATCGGCCCCTGGCTCGATCAGGTGGCGCATCAACGGGTGCACGGCACCACCGGCGTACAGCCCGCGGTGCGATTGGCCGAAGAGCGCCTCGCCCTGCGGCCGTTGCCGGTTCAGGCACCCCAAGGCTTGCCGGCACCCCAGCGGCACGTTGGCCGCGTCTTGCCCCATGACAGCCTGCAACATCCCCTGTCGGTGTACGACCAGTTGCTGGAGGTGACGGCATGAATCTGCAGCACGCCCGGATTACCGAACTCAGCCAAAGCCTGAAGCTCGAGCGGATCGGGTCGGACTGGCCCCACCTGGCCCAGCAGGCCGCCGATCGCGAGGAGAGCTTTGCCGACTTCCTCGAGAAACTGCTCATCGCCGAGGCCAAGGCCCGCGCCGAACGCACCCGGCAGACCTTGCTCAAGATGGCCACCTTGCCGGTCGTGAAGACTTTGGAGCAGTACGACTTTGCTTTCTCCTTGGGAGCGCCCCGGGCCCAGCTCCAGGAACTGGCGGGTTTGAGCTTTATCGAGCGCACCGAGAACATCGTCCTGCTCGGCCCCAGCGGGGTTGGTAAAACCCATCTGGCGATCGCCTTGGCCTACCGCGCGGTGATGGCCGGCCTCAAGACACGCTTCGTCACCGCCGCCGATCTGATGTTGCAACTCACCGCCGCACACCGCCAGGAGCGTCTCAAGGAGTACTTCAACCGGGTCGTGATGGCGCCCAGGCTGTTGGTCATCGATGAGATCGGCTATCTGCCGCTCGGACGTGACGAAGCGAATCTCTTCTTCAACGTCGTCGCCAAGCGCTACGAGCGCGGCAGCCTGATTCTCACCAGCAACCTGCCGTTCACCCAGTGGGCGGGCACCTTTGCCGATGATCAGACCCTGACGGCCGCGATGCTGGATCGGCTCCTGCATCACGCCCACATCGTGCAAATCACCGGCGACAGTTACCGATTGAAGGACAAGCGCAAGGCAGGAACAACCCCGCCGCAGACAGCGGCCGTCGAATAACTTTTGGGCCTCAAGGGGTCAATTTTACTTCGGCGATAAACCCTCAAAAGGGGTCACTTTTCAGTCGGCGTTGACACATGTATCCTATCGCAACTCTACGCAGCCACGTGTGCCGCCGACATGGCCGCGAGTGTGCCCCCCCGCTGTCCCCCGTGCGCTGGGAGACCGAGGGCAGCGATTGCGGGTAGGATATTTGACCCTCGCCAGCGTCGACGAGCGAGCTCGATCTCCTGCCTTGCACGACCGAGCCTTGCTCAGCTCCTAGAAAACGACAGAACTCGGGGTTGGTTACCTCCGCTGCCCTGTATTCGTGCTAGGCGGCGCGCCAGCAAAGATAGACTATCAAGATAGCGGCTATGCCAAGGTCGGAAACCATCGCAACGATTTCGGGCCGGGTTGAAGCGCGGTTCCTGACATGCTGTATGCCTGCAAGGGCGTAGAAGATTGCACCCGCCAACGCCAAGCCGTCGATCCATGCAGGGAAGTATAAGCTCGCAATTGCCGTAGTACCGATGGCGAGATTTCCGAATCCGATTTCCAAAACAAGTTTGCTGGCTCTCGGATCGTCAATCTCAAAAATGTCTTTCGCCGTAAAAGACGGCTTGAACAACTGGTGAGCTCCAGCCGCGACCAGTCTCCATCCGACGCCCCAATGGACGAACCATTTCCCGATCGAGGCCATGAGCTCGGCGGTACCGAAAACCGTGTCCCATACGATGGAGATGACTGGAAGAATGAGCATGAACAATAGAACGACAAGCAGTTGCAGCATTGTTGTTGTTCCCCCGGGTAAGGACGAAGTACCTTTTTCGATTTCTGGAAGCATCCGTTGATGCGGGCATAAAGATTCAGTGGGCAGTTTCACGAATGCGGGCCGCTGTTGAAACTCCTGCCCGACAATGGTTTCTGTCAATCCTTGCAGCCACGAAATTGAGGGACATGCGGACTGATCGGCCTTACATTACAGCTTTCGGGGGACATGCCACTGAAGGTTCGACTCTCGACATTCAGACACCGCATGATCGCTTGAGCCTTCTCGATCATTCTAAGGTTTTCCACTACCTAAGGTTTTCCACTACGGGTAAATGATTTCCGCAGTGCCAATTATGCCGTATAAACAAAGTGGAAACGCTCTTAAAGCCACCTGCTGGATGGTTCAGGCCCAGGCTGAAAGGTTGCTAGAGGAGATCATTGGCCGAGTAAGCCCAAATGGCTAATGAAAGTTAGGTTTACGATGGAGCGATTGACTTCTCTATAATAAAGCGTTGCTTTACTATGGTTTGGGGAGAAATCGCTTAAGAAAGCGAAGGCAACTAATGGACAAGGATATGAAAGCCGATTCCGGGGCAGCAAGGGCGGGCCTGTACATGCGCCAGTTAAGCGGCTACCGGGCGTTCATCCCTGCACCTTTGCCTCCTGTTCCGCCCATCCGCATTAATGCCCCGCTCATGGCTGCTCTTTCCCAGGCCGACCGCGCCCTCGGCCGACTCGACGGGTCGATTCATACACTGCCCCACCCAGATCTGTTCGTCGCCATGTACGTTCGCAAGGAAGCGGTGCTTTCCAGTCAGATCGAAGGTACGCAAAGTTCGTTGCAGGATGTACTGGCTGCCGAGGCGAAAATACTCACTCCCGGCTTGCCGGCTGATGTGGATGAGGTTCTCAACTACGTTGCTGCCATGAACTATGGACTGGACCGGCTCCGTGAGTTGCCCGTCTCCACTCGTCTCATTCGTGAGATCCATAAGCGGCTGCTCCACAACGTGCGGGGTGGCAATCTTACCCCCGGTGAGTTGCGCCGTACCCAGAACTGGATTGGCCCCAGGGGTTGTACCATCAATGAGGCCACTTTCGTTCCCCCGCCGCCCGACGTGGTGCCTCAAGCGATGGCCGATCTAGAAAAGTTTCTCCACAGCGAGTCCGACTTGCCGTTGTTGATCCGCATCGGGCTGGCACACGCCCAGTTCGAGACCATTCACCCCTTTCTCGATGGCAATGGCCGCGTGGGGCGCCTACTTATCACCTTACTCCTGTGCGAGCAAAAAGCATTGACCAGGCCCGTTTTGTACCTATCCCACTACTTCAAACGCCGCCGCCAGGCATACTACGACCATCTACAGGCAGTCCGCGACGAGGGCGCCTGGGAGCGATGGCTCCACTTTTTCCTGAGAGGTGTTTACGAGGTTAGCCAACAGGCTACGGAAACGGCTCGGCGCATCCTTTCCTTGCGTGAGCAGCATCGCGATTTGATCACCGCCGAACTAGGGCGCAGCGCGGCCAACGGCCATCGGGTTCTGGAATACCTATACCGGTCGCCTATCATCACCGTCGCCAGGGTGCGCGACTTGATCGGTGTGACCAGTCCGGCCGCCAACGAGCTGGTGGCCCGCTTCCAGGAGCACGGTATCCTCCACGAGATCACCGGCCAAAAACGTAACCGCCGTTTCGCCTACCAGAGCTATATCGACCTTTTCCACACCGACTAAAACGAGGATGCGTCAGGTATGACGCACGAGGTCAAGCCCTACTCCAATAATGAAGGAACCTTGCGTGCGGTGGTTGGGAGAGATCCCCGAGCACAGAGAAACTCAAAAGCTGAAATCTGCAGTGGCCTTCTCGAGCGAAGGAAAGTGTTCTACCTCCGGCGCCCAGAGCCTTGAGGAGTTATTGCCGTGGTTGTACTTGAAAGGGATCTCGACCGGGGATGTTCAGGAGGCGCTGACGGTGCTGTTAGGGCGGGAGGCGCCCGGATTGTCGGCGAGTACGATCAGCCGCTTGAAAAGAGGCGTGGAAGGACGAGCATCAGCGTTGGTCGCGGCGGGATTTGTCGAACCGGCGTTATGTGTATCTCTGGGTAGATGGCATTCATTTCGGGGTACGGCTGGAGGATGCGGCGCAGTGCATTCTGGTGGTGATTGGTGCTACGGCGGACGGCAAGAAGGAGTTGCTGGCGTTGGCTGATGGCTATCGGGAGAGCGAACCGTCCTGGCGCGAGGTGCTGTTGGATCTCAAAGCCCGGGGTCTCACCCTTGATCCGCACCTAGCCATCGGCGATGGCGCCTTAGGCTTCTGGAAAGCCTTACCGCAGGTGTACGGGACCACCCGTGGCCAACGCTGTTGGGTCCATAAGACGGCGAATGTGCTCAATAAGCTGCCCAAGAGCCAACAGCCCAAAGCCAAAGCGGCGCTGCACGAGATCTGGATGGCCGCCACCCGGCAGGAAGCGGAGAACGCGTTCGATCATTTCGTCGAGGTGTATCGGCCCAAGTATCTCAAGGCGGTGGCGTGCTTGGAAAAGGATCGGGACGCGCTGTTGGCGTTCTACGCTTTTCCGGCGGAGCATTGGATTCACCTAAGGACCACCAATCCGATCGAATCCACCTTTGCCACGGTGAGGCTCAGAACCGCTAAAACGCGAGGCTGCGTGTCACGGAGAAGTATTCTCGCGATGGTGTTCATGCTGGTGAAAAGCGCTGAGCGACACTGGCGGAAACTGAATGGGGTTCCGCGGTCGGTTTTCACCTTATTGCACACCTAGCATTGCATCAATGGTTTGTGCAGCGTTCACGACCTGTACCTCGCTTTATCTTCTTTGACCAACCTTCACAGGTGTACTTCCCAGCTGATAAAGACATCGCTGACGGCTCAATGGATCAAGTACCAGATGACGATCGTCAACGTGTCGTTCAAATGTTCAGTTTGATTTTCCAAGCAGTCGAACAGGTCGAACCGTCTCTACAAGTAATCATCGTGGAGCATGCTGATCTCAATGAGCAGTGGTATCGCGAGGCCATCGTAGAGCGTTGGCGCGGCGGCATGAAGCTGGTGCCTGACGATTGGCCGAGGGTTGACCAACCATGACCGCACTCTTCATAGAATCCGTCGTCGAAATCGCCACCTTTGGCTGTCTCTAGGTGTTGTGCTACACGGTGAAGCACCGTCCGAGAACACAGCAGGCGAATCGGCCGCTGAGCGCAGTACTCAGAATTGTCGGGACGTTAATTGACGTAGTTCTCGAAAACCGGCTGTGCCAGGCGCTTGTCCGGCTCAACCCGGCTTTCCGGCTGCAGTGCTCGCTGCGGCCGTGCTTCCCAATGCCGCAGGTTGTGACCAATAATGCTTTGACATTTGCTCAAAGTACTGAGTATTTTTACTCAGTATGTTGAGTAAATCGTTAACCCCGTATCAGCGTCCCCAGGCCCAGGTCCTGCGGCAAAGGCTGGCCGAGCCACGGCGCTTCATTCAGGTCGTCGCTGGTCCGCGGCAGGTAGGCAAGACCACTCTCGTGCAGCAGGTGATTGAGGAGGCCGGCATCCTGGCTCACTTCGCCAGCGCCGACGAGCCAACGCTGAAGGGAGCGGAGTGGATCGCCGCTCAGTGGGAGGCGGCTCGGCTGATGGCTGGTGGTGAGGGTGCCGTCCTCGTGCTCGACGAGGTGCAGAAGATCCCCGGCTGGTCGGAGACAGTGAAGCGGCTTTGGGATGAGGATACGCGCAAACGTGTGAACCTGCGGGTTGTTTTGCTCGGTTCGGCACCTCTGCTGATTCAGCGGGGGCTTACTGAGAGCCTTGCGGGTCGCTTCGAAGTGATTCGGTTGCCTCATTGGTCCTTCGCGGAGATGGAGGCGGCTTTCGGCTGGTCAGTGGACGAGTACATTTTCTACGGGGCCTATCCCGGTGCGGCGCCTCTCATCGACGAGCCGGAGCGGTGGCGCGCTTACATCCTTGATTCGCTGATCGAGACCACCATTTCCCGTGACGTGCTGCTACTTGCGCGCGTAGACAAGCCGGCACTGCTGCGACGTCTGTTCGAGCTCGGCTGCCGCTACTCGGGGCAGATTCTGTCCTACAACAAGATGCTCGGGCAGCTCCAGGACGCGGGGAACACTACCACGCTGGCGCATTATCTCGACTTGCTGGCCGGTGCGGGGATGTTGGTCGGCTTGCCCAAGTTCGCGGGCGAAGTGGTGCGCAGCCGTGGGTCGAGCCCGAAGCTGCAGGTGCTCAATACCGCGCTGTTCTCGGCCTTGAGCGGCCGAACCTTCGAAGAGGCGCGGACCGATCGCGAGTACTGGGGCAGGCTGGCAGAATCGGCAGTAGGCGCGCATCTCGCTAACGGGGCGTCCGTTGGTGCCTGTGAGCTTTTCTACTGGCGGGAGCGCAATCATGAAGTGGATTTTGTGGTCCGCCGCGGACAACAGGTGACCGCCATCGAGGTCAAGACCGGGAAGCCGCGCGATGCCCGCAGCGGCCTGCAGGCCTTCGCCGAGGCGTTCGGCGAGGTACGTCCTCTGATCGTGGGCGAGGGCGGCATTCCCGTGGACGAGTTTTTGCGCAGACCCGTGGAATACTGGGTAAGTTCGTGAGCGCTTTCAACGCATTCTTCCTTGAAGACGCCGCCCGAGCCTGAGTCAGGGCACCGAGATTCGCGTCCTGATTACGACGAACACGGCGCTCATTGGCTCGGGCAACGTGGGGCGCGAAGCGGCATGCTCGGTGCTAGCCCCTGAGACCACTCGAACATCAATAAGAACTTGGATACCATATAAATCAATGTATTAGAACGCCATCAAGCACCAAATACCATGAAAAATACCATGATTCGCTGACTGCGCCACGCCCCCCTCGCGGCGATGGCCCCCGCCGCACCCATCCTCTCTTCACAAACCAACCAGAAACTGGTCGAATACAATTCCGATGTGGGTCATGATACTGGGGTGCAAGGGTGGGGACAACGCAAGGCAGCGTTCGGTGGGGCATTGAGCGCCGGCTCGAATTCATTGAGTTCCGGCTGTTCTGGGAAGGCCATGTCAACCGCGGCGACCTGATGGCCGCCTTCGGGATCTCGATCAACCAGGCATCCACCGACCTGAACCGCTACCTCGGCATGGCGCCGGGCAACATGGTCTACGACAAGAGCGCCCGCACCTACGTCCGGGGCGACTGCTTCGAGCCCCTGTTTCTGAAACCGGGCCCGGCCAGCTACCTGTCCCAATTGCGGTCGATCTCCGACGGCATCGTCACGCAGGAGGAAACTTGGATCGGCCAGATGCCGGCCTTCGATACGGTCCCCAGCCCTGTCCGTGGCATCGATGCCCACACGCTGCGCCGGGTCATCGAAGCGATCCGTACCAGGCAGGCGCTGGAAGTCGAGTACCAGTCCCTTTCCAACCCTGCCCCACGCTGGCGCTGGATCGCGCCGCATGCCATCGCGTTCGACGGTTTCCGCTGGCATGCCCGGGCGTACTGCTTCACCGACGGCTGTTTCAAGGACTTCCTGCTGGCGCGCATCCTCGGCACCCGGGACAGCCGCCCCAGCGATATCGACGACAGCCAGGATGCCGACTGGCACACGCACGTCACGCTGAAGATCGGTCCGCACCCGGGCCTGTCCGACGCGCAGAAGAAGGTGGTGGCGCTCGACTATGGCATGCGCGACGGCAAGGCCAGCATCACCGTCCGCAAGGCGCTGCTTTACTACACGCTTAAACGTCTCGGTCTGGATACCGACCCCGCTGCCAGGAAGCCTTCGGACCAGCAGATTGCTCTGCTAAATCAGGAGGGGATCAGTATGTCCGGGCACTCCCCTCCTTCGCCATCCTGAGGAGAACAGGCACTTGCGGCTTCACGATTTCCAAAGACATTCGCCTGCACGTACAGCACGACAAGAAACTCAAATGGGCCAACCGAAAAAGAACAGCAACCAAAGCTCAGCCGCCACCGTCGGCTATGAAGCCGCGCACTGGTACATGACCGACACGCTGCACGGCTCGACGGACTCCGCCGGTCAGTCCGGCGAAGGCAACATCCGGAACGCAACCCGATGAGACTTGTCCGCAACACTGGAAGCGACCGCGTTGTCGACATCGTCCGGCCACACCTTGGCGATGGCATGTCCATCGACGCGGTGTCTCCGGCTCTCTCCATATTCGGTTTCGGCGAGCTGATCGACAGTCTGAATCGTGGCCCCGCCTGTCGGTTGGTGTTGCCGGCGGGCCTCGACGGCCACGCTCTTATTGGCACGGCCAATGAGCGTACCGCCCGCAATCAGCTGCAGACGCGATGGCTTGCGGCCCGTCTACTCCGGTGGCTCAATGACAACGTGACCGTGCGTTTGGCCGGAGGCAGCGTCCCCCAGGGAACGCTCGTGTTGCGCGACCGATCCGGAGCCCCCGTGCAAGCCCTGCTCGGAGCCGTTGGGCTCACGTCTGAAGGACTTGGCCTGGTTCCCGGGAACCCGCTGAACCTGATCCAGGCATCGGAATCAGCCGACGAAGCTGGGATGCTCGCCCAATGGTTCGAGAGCCAATGGGCGATTCTTCCCGACACGCGCGCGGCGAAGGACGAACTGCTGCGTCACATTACGGCGCTCGCCAGCCATCGGGACCCGCACCTGATCTACGCACTGGTGTTGCACCATCTCTTCTCCAGTCGCGGCGACGCACTCGACGAAGAGCAGGTCATCAAGTCGGCAACAGGCATACGGAATACCGTCGTCTGGAAGAAGCTCTACAAGTTCCAGCGCGATGGCGTGGTCGGCGCGATCGACAAGTTGAACCGCTTCGGCGGCTGCATCATCGCGGATAGTGTCGGCTTGGGGAAGACCTTCGAGGCCCTCGCGATCATTAAGTACTACGAGTTGCGCAACGACCGGGTGCTCGTGCTCTGCCCCAAGCGGCTGCGGGACAACTGGACGCTGTACAAGTCCAATGACCGGCGCAACGTCCTCGCTTCCGACCGCTTCAACTACGATGTCCTGAACCACACCGACCTCTCGCGTGATCGCGGGATGTCTGGAGACATCGACCTCGCGCACGTCAACTGGGGCAACTACGACCTCGTCGTCATCGACGAGTCGCACAACTTCCGCAACAAGAAGACCCCACAGGCCGGCGGTGAGACCCGCTACGACCGCCTGATGCGCAAGATCATCCGCGAGGGCGTGAAGACGCGCGTGCTGATGCTTTCGGCCACGCCCGTTAACAACCGCATGGCCGACCTGCGCAACCAGATCGTGTTCGCGACGGAGGGCGACGATACGGCGCTGCTGGAACACGGCATCGGCAGCATCGACAGCACCACGCGCCTGGCGCAGAAGCAGTTCAACCGCTGGCTCGAACTGCCTGAGGCCGAGCGCACGCCGGCGAAACTGGTGGAGATGCTGGGGTTCGACTACTTCACTTTGCTCGACCTGCTGACCATCGCCCGGTCCCGAAAACACATTGCGAAGTACTATGGCGTCACGGAGACCGGCCGGTTCCCCGAACGTCTCAAGCCTATCAACATCAAGGCCGACGTCGATCTTCGTGGCACGTTTCCTCCGATTCGCGACATCAACCTCGAAATCCGTCGCCTGAACCTCGCTGCCTACGCACCGTTGCGGTACGTGCTGCCCCACAAACAGGACGCCTACGACAGGAAATACAGCACCGAGGTTAAGGGCGGCACGGGCTTCTTCCGCCAGGTGGACCGCGAGGAAAGCCTCATTCACCTCCTCCGCGTGAACATCCTCAAGCGGATGGAGAGCTCCGTTGTGTCTTTTGCCCTGACCGTCGAACGCCAACTACGGGATGTCGAAGACACCCTGCGCCACATCGAGGCCCAGGTCGAGGAGCTGGAAGAGATCGACATCGAGGATGTCGACATCGAGGACCCGGCCTTCGAGAGCCTGCTGGTCGGGCGCAAGGTCAAGGTGCTGCTGTCGGATGTGGATATAGTGCGCTGGAAACAGGACCTGATCGAGGACCGCAACCGGCTTGCGACACTCCTCGCCGCTGCCCGCGAGATCAGCCCAGAACGGGATGCCAAGCTGGCCGCCCTGCGCGAAGTCATCACGAACAAGCACCGCCAACCCATCAACCAAGGCAACCGCAAAGTCATCATCTTCACCGCCTTCGCCGACACCGCGACCTACCTGTTCGACCAGCTCGCACCTTGGGCAAGGGAAACGCTGGGGGTGGAGAGTGCGCTGGTCACCGGCACGGGCAGCAACAAAACCACCCTCCCGAAGCTGCGCCGCGACCTCGGCTCCATCCTCACCGCTTTCTCGCCGCGTTCCAAAGAACGCCCCGAGGAGTTGGCGAGCGAGGGTGACATCGACCTGCTCATCGCCACGGACTGCATCTCCGAAGGGCAGAACCTCCAGGACTGCGATTGGCTTATAAACTACGACATCCACTGGAATCCCGTCCGAATCATCCAGCGCTTCGGGCGCATCGACCGCATCGGATCACCCAACGAGCGCATCCAGCTCGTGAACTTCTGGCCCAACATGGAGCTGGAGGAGTACATCAACCTCGAACAGCGGGTCAGCGGACGCATGGTGCTGCTCGACATCTCGGCCACGGGCGAGGAGAACCTGATCGAGCAGCAGTCCGGCAACCCGATGAACGACCTGGAGTACCGGCGCAAGCAGCTGCTCAAGCTCCAGGACGCGGTGATCGATCTCGAGGACCTGTCGACCGGCGTCTCTATTGCCGACCTGACATTGACCGATTTCCGGATCGACCTTGCGGAGTATCGCAAGGTGCATCCGGGGGTTCTGGAATCGGTGCCGCTCGGGGCATTCGCCGTCACGACGACGAGCGAGGCGGAGATCCCGCCCGGCATCGTGTTCTGCCTGCGTGCGGAGGGAGCGGCCGCCGCTCGCTTGCCGGAGGAAGGCTATCCCCTCGCGCCGCATTATCTGGTGCATGTCGCGGATGATGGAGCGGTACTGCTGGCATACCCGCAGGCCAAGCATATTCTCGACCGGTTGAAGCGTCTCTGCGTCGGGCGGGACCTGCCCGACGCCGGCGCCTGCGCCCGCTTCGACAAGGCGACGAAGAACGGCCAGGACATGCGCCACCCGCAGAAGCTGCTGGCGGCAGCCGTCTCCTCCGTGGTTGGCAAGAGCGAGGAGCGCGCCGTGGCCAGTCTGTTCACGCCAGGAGGCACCCACGCCCTGACGGGTGAGTTTGCCGGCATCGACGACTTCGAGGTGGTGGCCTGGCTGGTCATCCTGCCGGATCAGGAGACGGAATGACCGCTGAGGATGTCATCGCCGCGCTCGACCTCCCCGCCGCCGCACGCGTGGATCGTCGTGTGCCCAAGACGCTGCTGGTGGAGCATGGCGCGCCGACAGCGGCCGACCGCCGCCAGGTCAACGAGGGCATCGAGCACATCCAGTGGGTGGCCGCGCTGAAGCCGACCACCATTGGCGTTGCCGCCTTTCGCGATGATGCGCGTGAGTACCTGGAAATCGCTGTCGTGCACGTCGCGCTGCGAGAGAAGGCCAAGACGCAGCGGCTGGTGGAGCTTCTGCACCGGGCGATCCCCTATCCGGTGCTCGCCGTGACCGAACAGCGCGAGTCGGTTGCGCTGTCCGTCGCACACAAGCGTTGGTCGCAGGCGGAGGCCCAGAAGACCGTCCTCGACGGCGAACCCGTCACGGTGGCGGCGCCTCACGGGTGCGAGCCCTATGCAGGCGCGTTCGCGGCGGCGCTGGCGCTGGGCCGCCAACCACAGGCATCGCTGCACGCTCTCTACCAGGGCTGGCTCGATACCCTGCTGACCCTGCAAGCCGCCAGGGTGTCGGGCGTTTTCAGTATCCTGCCCGACGCCGACCGGCGCGCCGCCCGCCGGGATGCCCTCGTCGAGTGCGCGCGGCTGGACGTCGAGATCGCGCGCCTGCGCGCGGCGGCGAAGAAGGAAAAGCAGATGGCGCGGCAGGTCGCGCTCAACCAGGAACTCAAGCGCGCCGAGGCGGCCCGTGCTGCGGCGCTTGCCCGTTTATGAAGACCGAGATGACGATGAAGAAATTGACCCTGAACGATCCCGAAACCCGCTCGCTTGATGGCGTCGCCGAGAACATTCGGCGGCTGAAGGCGCTCTTCCCGGAGCTCGTGACCGAGGGGCCGAATGGCGCCGCGGTGAACGTGGACGTGCTCAAGGCGCTGGTGGGTGACGCCACCGTCACCGACGCCGACGAGAAGTACGGTCTCAACTGGCACGGAAAGCGGCGCGCACGTCAACTCGCGCTCACGCCCTCGACCGGTACGCTGCGTCCCTGCCCGGAGGACAGCGTGGACTGGGACACCACCCAGAACCTGATGATCGAGGGCGACAACCTGGAGGTGCTGAAGCTTCTGCAGAAGAGCTACGCGGGCAAGGTGAAGCTCATCTACATCGACCCGCCCTACAACACGGGGAAGGACTTCGTCTATCCCGATGACTACCAGGACAGCATCAAGAACTACCTCGAGCTGACAGGGCAGGTTGAGGGCGGACGGAAGATCAGCACCAACACCGAGGCCAGCGGGCGCTTCCACACGGCCTGGCTGAACATGATGTACCCGCGGCTCAAGGTGGCGAGGAGCCTCCTTCGCGATGATGGAGCGGTATTCATCAGTATCGACGACACGGAGGCCGACAACCTGAAAAAGATCGGCTGTGAGATCTTTGGCGACGAGGCATTCGTCGGGTTCCTGCCCGTGCTCGTCAATCCGCGTGGACGCCACCTCGACAAGTATATCGCCAAGACACATGACTACCTCGCGGTCTTCGTTAAGGATCCGGAGGTCGATGGAAGCATCGTCGGCATGATTAAGGGTGAGGCCATGACGGAGGAGTACGACAGGGAGGACGAGAGGGGAAAGTATCGCGCACTCGGTCTGCGCAACCGGAATCAGGCGTTCAATCCACGTACCCGCCCAAATCTGTTCTTCCCTCTGTACGTCAATCCGGACACCGGCCGAGTCTCTCTCGTGCAGGACCATGAGTTCACAGAGAAGGTGCTGCCCGTCACACCGGATGGCATCGAAACATGTTGGACTTGGGGTCGAGACAAGGTCGTTGCTGACAACGAGCTGCTGATCGCTGACCGGATGGGCGACGGTACGTGGAGAGTGTTCCGGAAAGACTACCTGATGAACGAGGACGGTGAGAAGGCGTCCACACTCGCCAAGTCGCTGTGGCTAGATAAGGAGTTCAACAATGACTACGGGCGCAAATCCTTGAAGGAGCTGTTGGGAAGTCCGGTCCTTGATTTTCCGAAGTCCCCTTATCTGATCGAACGCATCGTGGCGATCGCATCCCGGTCGTCAGACATCGTCTTGGATTTCTTTGCGGGCGCCGGGACTACTGGCCACGCTGTAATGACCCAGAACCTTGCGGATGGCGGGACGCGGCGCTACGTGCTGGTCCAGTTGCCTGAGCCGCTCGACCCTGAGAACAAAGATCAAAGGGTGGCGGCGGAGTTTTGCGACGGCCTGGGCAAGCCACGCAACATCGCCGAGCTGACCAAGGAACGCCTCCGCCGCGCTGCGAAGAAGATCAAGGACGAGAACCCGACGTACACGGGCGACCTCGGCTTCCGTGTCTTCAAGCTCGATTCCAGTAACATCCGCGCGTGGGAGCCCGACCGCGACAACCTTGAACAGACGCTCCTCGACTCCATGGAGCACATCAAGCCCGATCGCACCGAGACCGATGTGCTGTACGAGCTGCTCCTCAAGCTCGGCCTCGACCTCTGCGTCCCCATCGAGACACGCACGTTCGCCGGCAAGGAGGTACACTCCGTCGGCGGGGGCGTGCTGATGGCATGCCTCGCGCCAAAGATCGAGCGGGCCGAAGTGGAAGCGCTGGCGCAGGGCATCGTGGACTGGCACAAGGCGCTCGCGCCCGCCGGCGACACGACTTGCGTCTTCCGCGACAGCGCCTTCGCCGACGACGTGGCCAAGACCAACATGGCCGCGATCCTCGAGCAGCACGGTATCACCAACGTTCGGAGTCTGTGAGTACGCGCGCCCATGAAACTGCACTTCGAACCCGATCTCGACTACCAGCTCCAGGCCATCGAGGCGGTCTGCGACCTGTTTCGAGGGCAGGAAATCTGCCGCACCGAATTCACGGTTACGCGCGACCCTGCAGACACGCAGATGCGCCTTGGCTTCGCGCAAAACGATCTGGGCATCGGCAACCGCCTGACGCTGCTCGACGAGGAACTGCTGGCCAACCTCCAGGCCGTCCAGCTTCGCAACGGCATCGCTCCGTCCGAATCGCTCGCCTCAGGCGACTTCACCGTGGAGATGGAGACCGGCACCGGCAAGACCTACGTCTACCTGCGCACCATCTTCGAGCTGAACAAGCGCTACGGGTTCACCAAGTTCGTGATCGTGGTGCCGTCCATCGCCATCAAGGAAGGCGTCTACAAGTCGCTCCAGATCATGGAGGATCACTTCAGGAGCCTCTACGCGGGCGTGCCCTTCGACTACTTCCTCTACGACTCCGCCAAGCTCGGTCAGGTGCGCAACTTCGCCACCAGCGCACAGATCCAGATCATGGTGGTGACGGTCGGCGCCATTAACAAGAAGGACGTCAACAACCTCTATAAGGACAGCGAGAAGACCGGCGGTGAAAAGCCCATCGACCTGATCAAGGCCACGCGCCCGATCGTGATCGTGGACGAGCCGCAAAGCGTGGACGGCGGGCTCTCGGGCGCGGGCAAGCAGGCACTGGATGCCATGAACCCCCTCTGCACCCTGCGCTACTCGGCCACGCACGTGGACAAGCACCACATGGTCTACCGCCTCGACGCGGTGGACGCCTACGAGCGTCGGCTGGTCAAGCAGATCGAGGTCGCGTCGGCAACGGTGGAAGACGCCCACAACAAGCCGTACGTGCGCCTGCTGTCGGTCAGCAATAAACGCGGCAGCATCAGCGCCAAGGTGGAGCTGGATGTGGAGACAGCCACCGGCGTGCAGCGCCGCGAGGTCACCGTGTACGACGGCGACGACCTGGAGCAGACGACCCGCCGTCCCATCTACCGCGACTGTCGCATCGGCGAGATCTGCGTTGCCAAAGGAAATGAGTTCCTCGAGCTTCGGGTGCCCGGCGGGGAGCAGTACCTGCGCCCGGGCCAGGCATGGGGTGACGTTGATCCGCTGGCCGTTCAGCGCGAAATGATCCGCCGCACCATCAAGGAACATCTGGACAAGGAGAAGCGCCTGCGCCCGCTCGGGATCAAGGTGCTGTCCCTGTTCTTCATCGACGAAGTCGCGAAGTACAGGCAGTACGACGACGACGGCAATCCGGTCAAAGGCGTATACGCGCGCCTCTTCGAGGAGGAGTACAAGCGCCTCGCGAACCATCCCGACTACCGGACGCTATTCCAGGAAGTAGACCTGAGCCACGCCGCCGAGGAGGTTCACGAGGGGTACTTTTCCATCGACAAGAAGTCCAAGCGCGCGGTGGATACGACCGAGAGCAATCAAGCCGGTCGCGAGGCGGCGGAGCAGGCGTACAACCTGATCATGAAGGACAAGGAAAGACTCCTCTCCTTCGACACCCCGCTCAAGTTCATCTTCTCCCACTCGGCGCTGCGCGAGGGCTGGGACAACCCGAACGTGTTCCAGATCTGCACGCTGCGCGACATCAGGACGGAGCGCGAGCGGCGGCAGACCATCGGCCGGGGGCTGCGGCTTTGCGTGAACCAGGATGGCCAGCGCGTTCGCGGGTTCGATGTCAACACGTTGACCGTGATCGCGACCGAAAGCTACGAACAATTCGCCGAGAACCTGCAGAAGGAGATCGAGGCCGAGACCGGCATCCGGTTCGGCATCCTGGAAGCGCACCACTTCGTGGCCGTGAAGGTTACCTCTGAGAGCGGCGAGATGACGCCACTGGGGCTCGAGAAATCGAAGGCGCTCTGGGAGCATCTCAGGTCGGCCGGGTATATCGACGCCCGCGGCAAGGTTCAGGAGTCCCTGAAACAGGCGCTGGCCAACGGCCATATCGAGCTGCCGGATGAGTTCCGTCCGCACCATGCCCAGATCGCCGACATCATCGCGAAGGTCGCCGGTCGCTTCGAGATCAAAAACGCCGACGAACGCCGGCCGGTGCGGCCGCGCCAGGCCATCCTCCACAGTCCGGAGTTCAAGGCGCTGTGGGACCGGATCAAGGACAAGACCACCTACCGGGTCGAATTCGACAACGAGAAGCTGGTCGAGGCGTGCATCAAGGCGCTGCGCGACGCGCCGCCGCTTCCGAAAACGCGGTTGCAGTGGCGAAAGGCAGATATCGCCATCGGCAAGGGCGGCGTGGAAGCGACCGAGCGTGGCGGCGCACAAACGGTGGTCCTGGACGAAACAGACATCGAGCTTCCCGACTTGCTCACCCAGCTCCAGGACCGCACGCAGCTCACGCGTCGCACCATCTGCCGTGTCCTCACCGGCAGCGGGAGATTGGATGACTTCAAGCGGAACCCGCAGGCCTTCATCGAGCTGGCCGCCGAGGCGATCAATCGATGCAAGCGGCTGGCGATCGTGGACGGGATCAAGTACCAACGGCTCGGCGATGAGTACTACTACGCGCAGGAGCTGTTCGAACAGGAAGAGCTGACCGGCTACATCAGGAACATGCTCACCGAGACCAGGAAGTCCGTATTCGAGAGTGTTGTTTACGACTCCGGCACGGAAGCCGCATTTGCGGACGGCCTCGAGAAAAACGAGGCGGTCAAGGTCTACGCCAAGCTTCCCGGCTGGTTCAAGGTACCGACGCCGCTCGGGTCGTACAACCCGGACTGGGCAGTGCTGGTGGAGAAGGATGGCGCCGAGCGGCTCTACCTCGTGGTCGAGACCAAGAGCAGCCTGTTCACGGACGATCTGGGCGACAAGGAGAGCGCGAAGATCGAATGCGGGAAGGCGCACTTCAAGGCATTGGAGGTTCGAGAGACACCGGCTCGATATGTGGTGGCCCGAACCGTTGATGACATCGTAAGCTTCCCCGTCAAGCAGGCATTTCAAAAGTAGAACTTCCGGCGACGCGTTGGCGGTACTCGGCCGGGGTCAGATCGCCGAGCGAATCGTGGGGACGCTCCTCGTTGTACTCGAGCATCCACCAGTACGCGGCCTCGCGCACGTCGTCGAGGCGGGTGAACAGGTGCTGGTGGTAACGTCCTGAATTGTGCGCACACTTGAAAAGGCAGCTCGTCCGCTGGAAGGTGTTGGTGTGTAGACAACCCTTACCAGACAGGAGAGCTGCATGGACAGCGTAACAGAAGCGGCGCAGGAAGGAATGGGCGAGGCCTTGACGGCGGCGTTCTCGGTGGACGTCGAGAAGGTGCGTGGGCACCTGGACCAGGTGGTGCGGGCCAGCGTGGAGCAGACGCTCAATGCCCTGCTGGACGCCGAGGCCGAGCGGGTGTGCCAGGCCGGGCGCTACGAGCGGAGCCCCGAGCGGCAGGACACGCGGGCTGGCAGCTATGAGCGGAAGCTGCAGACCAAGGCCGGGGAAGTGACCTTGAAGGTGCCGCGCCTGCGGAAGCTGCCCTTGGAGACGGCGATCATCGAACGCTACCGGCGGCGGGAGAGCAGCGTCGAGGAGGCGCTGATCGAGATGTACCTGGCCGGGGTGAGCGTGCGGCGGGTGGAGGACATCACCGAGGCCCTGTGGGGCACGCGGGTGAGCCCCTCCACGGTCAGCGAGCTGAACCAGAAGATCTACGGCCAGATCGAGGCGTGGCGGAACCGGCCGATCGAAGGCGAGCATGCCTACGTGTACCTGGACGGGATCTGGCTGAAGCGTTCCTGGGGCGGAGAGGTCAAGAACGTGGCGGTGCTGGTGGCGATCGGGGTGAATCAGGAGGGTTTCCGGGAGATCCTGGGCGTGGCCGAGGGGGCCAGGGAGGATGCCGAGAGCTGGCGGACGTTCCTGCGGCACCTGAAAGAGCGGGGGCTCAAAGGCGTGCGGCTGTTCATCAGTGACAAGTGCCTGGGGCTGGTGGAGGCATTGGGCGAGTTCTACCCCGAGGCGGCGTGGCAGCGGTGCGTGGCGCACTTTTACCGCAACGTGCTGAGCGTGACGCCCAAGGGCAGGGCCAGAGCCGTGGCGGCGATGCTGAAGGCCATCCACGCCCAGGAGGACCGGGAGAGTGCCCGGCAGAAGGCTGAGGCGGTGGTGGCGAAGCTGGAGGCGATGAAGCTGCCCAAGGCGGCGCAGGTCGTGCGGGAGGGGATAGAGCAGACGCTGAGCCACATGGCGTTCCCGCGTGAGCACTGGCGGTGCCTGCGGACCAACAACCCCTTGGAGCGGCTGAACCGGGAGATCCGGCGGCGGACGCGGGTGGTGGGGGCGTTCCCCGACGGCACCTCGGCGTTGATGTTGGTGGCGGCGCGGCTGCGGCACATTGCCGGCACACGCTGGGGCCTGCGGCGGTACTTGGACATGGGTCGGCTGGGGGCGTCGGCCGAGATCGAACCGGAAGCGGCCGCGTGAGCCGCGTCGCCTGCTCCTGAGGCCTTCGCCTACGGCTCAGGCCTCAGGAGCAGGCGGTTCCAGCGGAGAGTTGTTCATCGAATGTGCGCAACTTGACGGACACTACCGTGCTGGTCCAGGACCTCCTCGCGGAAGGTCCGATTGAAGCGTTCGATGTAGGCGTTCTGGTTGGGCTTGCCGGGCTGGATGTACCGGATGGCCATGCCGTTGAGCTTGGCCCACTGCACGAAGGCCTCGCCCAGGAACTCCGGGCCGTTGTCGGTACGCAGGACCTGCGGCAGGCCGTGGTCGCGCTTGAGCTGCTCGAAGATGCGGACCAGGCGCGTGGACGAGATCGAGGTGTCGACCTCGATGTGCAGCGCCTCGCGGTTGAAGTCGTCGACCACGTTGAAGGTCCGGAAGCGGCGGCCACACGCCAGCGCGTCGGCCATGAAATCCGCTGACCAGACGGCATCGGGCAGCAGGGGAACGTAGAGCGGTACGCGTTCGCGCTTGGGCAGCCGCTGCTTGGCCTTGCGGCGCAGATTGAGCTTCATCGCCTTGTACACTCGGTAGATTCGCTTGTGGTTCCAGTCCGGACGCGCACGGCGCAGGACCTTGCAACACTTCCAGAAGCCGCGGCTCGGGCGATTCTCGACCACCTCGGCCAGGGCCGCGATGATCTCGGCATCCCGTACCGTCCAGTGCACCGGCGGCTGGTACCACGCTGCCCGCGACAACCCAACGCAATCACAGGACCGGCTCAGGGGCCGCGTGTGCACCTCGACCAGGTACCGCACGGCCTCGCGCTTCTGCTCCGGCCCTACAGTTTTTTTGCGATCAGATCCTTCATCGCGGCGTTATCGAGCGCCAGCTCGGCGTACATCCGCTTGAGCCTGGCGTTCTCCGCTTCCAGGTCCTTGACACGCCGCAGCTCGGAGGCCTCCAGGCCGCCGTACTTCGACTTCCACTCGTAGTAGGTCGGAACGCTGATGCCGGCCTGCCGGCAGATGTCCTTGACCGGCACGCCGGCGTCGGCCTGCTTGAGGATCGAGACGATCTGGGTCTCGGTGAAACGGGACTTCTTCATGGAACCTCCTGGCTGGGGAAAACATGCCAGAAAGTTCTACTTATGGGGTGTCTGCGGATCGGGGAAGCTTACGGCGGTACCGGTTTTCTGCAATACGCCGGTCCCGAGGGCTCAGCTCGATCAACGCGGCAACATCTAACAGCACTTCGTCAAGCGCATCGGCCTGCTGGAAAGGATTTACGAGCTGATTCATCGGATCGCTCCTTATTACGAGGGCGCTAGCTAGGGAGAACACACCATGACATTGCCAAATGTTGACTACGTTAGCCATCTGCCCCATTCTTTGTCAAATCATGCCATGCTTTGCGAATTTGGAGACGACCATGGCCGGCGGGTCAGAAGAGATCTTCACCCTTGAGGAGGTAGCCGCCTACCTGAAGGTCGGGAAGCGAACGGTCTACCGCTTGGTGGCAGCCCACGAACTACCTGCGTTCAAGGTAGGCGGCTCTTGGCGCTTTCGCCGACAAGAGATCGACCAGTGGATCAATGAGCAAACGATCACCGAACAGTCAGGCGGTGCTTCAAGCAAACGCCCCCATGATGTCTAGGGCGATACTTGGAACAGAACAGGATGTCAGCTGCGTAGTGGCTGCCCAAATATCTGGAGGAATAACTTGTCTGCACCTTATGAACAAAACCAGAATCCTGCTGACAAGCTTCGCAAGATCAAGGAGCTGATACTAGCCCTAGTGCCATCAGACAGCTCTCCTATCGGAAACACCACACTTCGACGCGAGCTCGAAGCACGGCTTGCGGCGGATGGTATGTCGCTCAGCGAAGAGGACTACTGGCAAGCGCACAGCGCGCTCGTTGCCCAAGGACTCTTGGTCAAGGGCCAGGGGCGAGGTGGATCCGTGCGACTCCCTTCGCAGGCGTTGAAAGATCCGGCCGGCGGCATGGAGCACGCATCATTCACCTTGGCCGCCGAGGAACCATCTGCCCAGGATGCAAGCGATCAGCCCAGCAAGCAAACGAAGTCCCGCAACACGCAAGCGGCTTCACGCCAGAAGACAGGGGGCGATGAGGCCCAGATCCTCTCCTACCGCCACACCGACAAGCGGGTAAACAATCCGGAAGTCGGCATGGTGAACCCGAAGACCGACCCGGATGCCGGCAAGACCCGCTGGGCCTACGACCCGCACCTGGACCCTGCGCTGCAGTTCGACCCGCAGCGCAGCCGTATCGAGAAGCTGATCGACGACGCGCTGGCTTCGGGCGACACGGAGCAGATGAAGGCCGCGCTGGAGGAGCTGAAGCGGCTGCAGAGCCCCTACCTCAACTGGGCCGGCAAGGCCGAGCGCACGAGCTTCGAGGTGGACACCGTCAGCCTGCACGTGCACGAGCGCATCGACCCGGCCAGCATCCTGTCGGCCGTGCGCAAGGCCATGAAGGGCGAAGGCAGGAGCAGGGGCATGGAGAAGGCCCTCCAGCCCGGCCTGTTCGATGCGCCGTTCGAGAACCTGCCGCTGCGCGACGCGATCGACTTCTACCGCCACGAGAAAGGCTGGGCCAACCGCCTGATCGCCGGCGACTCCCTGCTGGTCATGAACAGCCTGCTGCAGAAGGAAAGCATGGCCGGCAAGGTACAGATGATCTACATCGACCCGCCCTACGGCATCAAATACGGCTCCAACTTCCAGCCCTTCGTCAACAAGCGTGACGTCAAGGACCGCAGGGACGAGGACCTGACCCAGGAACCGGAAATGATCAAGGCGTTCCGGGATACCTGGGAGCTGGGCATTCATTCATACCTGACATATCTACGAGATCGCCTATTGCTAGCGCGGGAGTTGCTGCACGAGTCGGGAAGTCTTTTTGTTCAGATTTCGGACGAGAATCTCCATCTCGTTCGAAATCTACTGGATGACGTATTTGGCAGCCAAAACTTTGTCCGCATTTTAGCGTTTAGAAAAACTGGCGCTCAACCCAGTGATATTCCCGCCGCAAACTACGACTTTATCATTTGGTACGGCAAGCATTTGCCAAGCATAAAAACAAAAAAACTGTTTACCTCCAAAGAAACAAGCGGGTCATTCGTTGGACAGAGTCTTTGGATTCAGGATCAAAACTATGCAAGGCGGCCAGCACGAAGGGACGAGAAGAAAGACTTCCCATATATTGATGGGCTACGGTTCTTTGTTGCAAAAGCGGCAGAGGGAGCTGGCACGTCGGGAAATACAGATCCAATTCATCTGTTTGGATTGATTGCAAAGCCCGGTTCGAAGAAGCACTGGTCAACCACCACTACTGGATTAGACCGATTAACCAAGTCAAACCGAATGGTTCCGTCCGGAAGTACGGCCCGTTTCGTTTGGTTTTTTGATGACTTTCCGCTTTCCTCCTATGGCACAGTCTGGGATGACACCGTGCGGAGCGGCTTCGGTGACCAGCAGGTCTATATTGTTGAGACAAATTCATTGGTTATTGAGCGATGTCTTCTCATGACTACCGATCCCGGTGATCTTGTACTTGATCCCACCTGCGGCTCGGGCACCACCGCCTATGTCGCCGAGAAATGGGGCCGCCGCTGGATCACCTGCGACACCTCGCGTGTCGCGATCACGCTGGCCAAGCAGCGCCTGATGACGGCGAACTACGACTACTACGAGCTCAAGTACCCGCACGAGGGCCTGAAGGGCGGTTTCATCTACAAGACCGTGCCGCATGTGACGCTCAAGTCGATCGCCAACAACCCGGAGATCGACGAGATCTACGAGCGCATGCATCCGGCGATCGAGAAGGCCCTGGCCGAGCTCAACGCCACGCTGCGAGCGTCGCCGCCGAAGCCGTTTACCGTGACCGAGGGTGGCCGCAAGGGGAAGAAGGTCGATTTCTCGTTCCCTGCGTCGCAGAAGGAGAAGCTCCCGTCCGGCGAAGAAGTGATGGCCGGCGTCCTGCTGGAATGGGAAGTGCCGTTCGACTTCCCGGAGGACTGGCCGAACGCTGCCCGCAAGCCGTTCGAGGCCTTCCATGCCGCCCGGCAGGCCATGCAGAAGCGGATGGACGATTCCATCGCCGCCCATGCCGACCAGGAGATCCTCTACGACCAGCCGCAGGTGGCGAAGAACAAGCTGCGCATCACCGGCCCGTTCACGGTGGAGGCGGTGCCCTTCCCCACCGTGAAATCACTGGACGAGGCCGCCGGCCCGGACGAGGCCGATGCCAGCATCGCCCGCACCGGCGAATCCGGCCGCCAGCACCAGTGGCGCGACGAGCTGCTCAAGACCGGTATCCGTGGGCGCGGCGGCCAGGTGCTCAAGTTTGCTGATCTGGAGCCGCTGCCCTCCGCCCACAGCATCCGTCACCTGCATGCCGTCGGCCATCTCGACACTGGCGAGCGCGTGGTCGTGAGCTTCGGTCCGGAACACGCCGCGCTGGAGCAGCGGCAAGTGGCCCAGGCACTGACCGAGGCCGAGAAGCTGCGCCCGCAGCCGGCCTTCATCGTATTCTGTGCCTTCACCTTCGACCCGGAGGCGGCCAAGGACATCGACGAGACGCGCTGGCCGGGCGTGACCCTGCTCAAGGCGCAGATGAACACCGACCTCTTGACCGAGGACCTGAAGAAGGCCCGCGCCAGCAACCAGAGCTTCTGGCTGATGGGCCAGCCGGACGTCGAGGTGCGCAAGCGCAAGGATGGCCAGTACGAGGTGGAGGTGCACGGCTTCGACTACTTCGACACCGTGAAGGGCGAACTCGTCTCTGGCGGCAAGAGCAAGATCGCCATGTGGCTGCTGGACACCGACTACGACGAGCGCTCCCTGTTCCCGCGCCAGGTCTTCTTCCCCATGGCCGGCAAGGGCGAAGGCTGGGAGAAACTGAAGAAGAACATCCGCGCCGAGCTGGACGAATCGCGCCTGCAGTCGTTCCACGGCACGGTCAGCCTGCCGTTCGAGGCGGGTGAGCACCGCAAGATCGCAGTGAAGATCGTGGATGACCGCGGCATCGAATCGCTCAAAGTGATCAACCTGGATTGAGGACACGGACATGACTCAACCCAAGTCCTTGATCATCAATTCGCCGTTCGAGCGGCCCACGCACCACTGGCGGCGCGTCAGTGACCAGCGTCTGGAACTGGTGGAGGGCCGCCGCCCGGCTGGCTACGAGATTTTCGACACACGCAACAACACGGTGCGCAGCGTTGAGCTTGAGCTGGTGAACCGCATCCGCGAACGGGTGGACGAATGGCGCGATGCCGGCTACCCCGGTGTAACGGCGGTCACCCGCGCGCTGCTTGAGCACTGGCGCGACCCCGAAGCCAACCGCCCCTACCCGTTCTATTTCTGCCAGCTGGAGGCCATCGAGACGCTCATCTGGCACGTGGAGGCGCCGACCGAGTTCAAGCAGGGCATCTTCGTTCCGGGCGACGGCGGGCCGTTCGAGCGGCTGTGCAACAAGATGGCCACTGGCAGCGGCAAGACCACGGTGATGGCGATGATCATCACCTGGCAGGTGCTGAACGCCCTGACCTACCCCAGGCGCAACAAGGATTTCTCTCGTGCCATCTTCATCGTGGCTCCGGGCCTGACGGTGAAGGAGCGCCTGCAGGTGCTGCACACCGGACATCCCGAGAACTACTACGACGCCTTCCTGCTGTGCCCCAACGAGGCCATGCGGCAGAAGCTCAACCAGATGGAGCTGCTGATCGAGAACTGGCACAGCCTGATGCCGCTCAGGGACCAGGACCGCTCCGTGGTCAAGAAAGGGCCCGAGAGCGACGAGGCCTACGTGCGCCGGGTGCTCGGCAAGCTCGCCGGCCACAAGGACATCGTGGTCATCAACGACGAGGCGCACCACGCTTACCGTAAGCCCGCCGAGGTCAAGGTCAGCAGAAAGGAAGCCGAGGAGCTTGGAATCGACCTCGAGGAAGCCACCCGCTGGATCGAAGGACTGGACCGCATCCACAAGATGCGGCGCATCAGCCACTGCTTCGACCTGACAGCCACGCCCTTTGCCCCCACGGGCAAGACAAGCACCGAAACGGCGCTGTTCCCATGGGTGATTTCGGACTTCGGGCTGAATGACGCCATCGAATCCGGTCTGGTGAAGACGCCACGCGTGGTGATCCGCGATAACGCGCTTCCCAATGCCCAGACCTACAAGTCGAAGCTGTACCACCTCTACCGGGAACCGGAGGTCGGTCAGGATCTGAACCGCCGTGGCGCAGAACCCCACGAACCGCTACCCCAGCTGGTACAGGAGGCGTATACCCTGTTAGGTGCCGACTGGCGTGAGACACTGAAGGCGTGGCAAGAAGCAGGTCACACTTCCCCACCCGTCATGCTGACCGTGTGCAATCGCACAGAGACGGCAGCACGTATCGAGTACTACTTCCGCAACGGCGATGCCTACTGGCCAGAACTCAAGGCACCGGAGCGGACCCTGCGCGTGGATTCCAAGGTCCTGGAGAAGGCCGAGATCGGCGAAAGCGCGACGGCGGACAAGGCCTACGAGGAAGTCCTGAAGAACATCGTTGAAGCAGCGGGTATCCCCGAGTCGCGCAAGCAGCCACTGCGCGCGATGAAGAAGGAGGAACTGCTGCGCGCCATCGTGGACAACGTGGGTAAGCGGGGGACGCCAGGTCAGGACCTGCAGAACGTGATCTCCGTCGCCATGCTCTCCGAGGGTTGGGACGCCAAGAACGTGACCCACATCATGGGCCTGCGTGCCTTTACCAGCCAGCTGCTTTGCGAACAGGTGATCGGACGTGGCCTGCGCCGCGTGTCCTACGACACAGAAGCTGTGGTCTGCCCCGACGGGCAGACCCGCCAACTGTTTAAATCGGAATACGTCAACGTTTTCGGTGTGCCGCTGTCCATCTTCCAAGACGTTGGAGAAGGAGGTGATCCCCCACCACCGCCCAAGCCGAGCACCCAGATCGAATCGCTGGCGGAACGATCCAGCCTGGAAATCACGTGGCCGAACGTGCTGCGAGTGGATGTGATCGTGCGGCCCGAGCTGACAGTGGATTGGTCAACGATACCGCCGCTCAAGATCGACCCGGCACAGGTCGTGGTCACGGCAGATCTGGCCCCGGCGCTGGGAGGCGCAGCGGACATGTCCAAGGCGGTGTCCATCGACCTGGAAGCGATACCCGAGGAGTTCCGCCTGCAGCGGCTGCTGTTCCGGGCTGCCCACAAGGCGATGGAGGCCCTGCAGCACAGCTTCACCGGGAGCCGCGAGTTGCTGATCCAGCAGCTGGTGCGGCTGGTCGAGCAGTTCTTCAACTCCGACCGGCTGGAGATCCCGTCGCTGTTCCATCAGGATCCGTTGCGCAAGCGGATCCTGATCGCGCTGTCGATCGACACAATCGTGAGCCATGTCGTCAATCAGATCCAGCAGCAGAACAGCAACCGGCTGGAACCGGTGTTCGACCAGGAATTTCCCATCGGATCGACGCGGTTCATGCGCACCTGGTACACCACCAAACCATGTCTGGAGACGGTTAAGTCCCAGATCAGCCATGCCGTTGCCGACAGCGCATGGGAGCACTACACCGCCACACACCTGGAAAATCTTAATGAGGTGGCTGCCTACGCCAAGAATGACCATCTTGGCTTCCAGATCTACTACCTGTGGCGCGGCAGCAAGCGCAAATACCTGCCCGATTATCTGATCCGGCTTGCCAACGGCAAGCAGCTGGTGCTGGAAATCAAGGGCGAGGATTCGGACCAGAACCGCGCGAAGCGAATGGCTCTGGATGCCTGGGTACGCGCAGTGAACGCACGTGGCGGTTTCGGAACATGGTGTTGGGATGTGGTCAAGGCGGAGCCCTCAAAACTCCACGACGTGATCCTCCACCACGCAAAGACAGCGACCTTCAGCGAGCCCATTGGCGAAAACTTGATCACCTCTGTTCTAGCTTCGCCGTAAGTGCAGTGGATAGGGGCGCGGCGCCGCTTAACGCAGCGCCGCCCCAATGCGTCTAGGCACCAGGCCATGGATCAATAACTGCTACCCCTGCGCCTCAAAAGCCGCAGTATTACGCGACACCACGACAAAGCACCGCGATGCGGCAATGGCGGCGATGTAGCTGTCCTGCGTCAGAAAGCCACGCCCCCATTCCTGGCCGCCACGGCCAGCCCCGCGTAGTGCCGCACTACCTCTGTGTCGAAGGGGCAGCACGCGATCCTGAAACAGGACCAGCAGGTCATTGAGAACGCTGTCCAGCTGGTCCCCTGCGCTTGCCCTGCGGCAGTGCCTGGATGCCGAACAGCAGCCCGGCCAACGTGATGGTGGTGATATACAACAGAGTTTCCTGGACCTGATCGTTCAACCTAGCCATGACGTTCGCATACGGAGCCGGCTTCATCGCCTCGGACACGCTGGTGGTGAGGACAATCATACGAACCTAGGCGGCTCGGCGGGTGTCCTGTCACGGACGCTTTCCAGGATGGCGAAGTCTTCGTCCTTGAGGCCAATCTTCCGGCCGATGGCTGCCAGGGCGTCACCCACTCGCACCCGGTTCTCCGACTTGACCGCCGCCGCCAGGGTCTCGCGCACCTTCACCTCCGTAATGCGGCCATGCTGCGCCACCCGCACCCTTAGGGCCCGGTGCCCTTCTTCAGGCACGCTTCTGATCGTCAGGACCGCCATGACGAAACAGCCCCGTTTCTATACTTTCCGAGATTGACTCTCAGTATCCCTTCTACCTCCCTCGAACCGCTCGCCACATGATTTGACGCATCTCGGTCTGGAGCGCCCATAGATCCTCCATCAACGCCTCCACGTCCACAGGGCTAGCCCCCTGCCCTCGCTTCTCGGCGAGCCAAAGCTTCAGTAGTCCGGCAACCCGCCCCAGGTCGTCGTTGACTCTTACCAGGTCAGCCACCGCCTTCAGGTCAAGGACAGAGCGGACCGGGTGGTTCAGCCCTGCCGCCCGCATGTAGGCCGAAACCGAAAGCCCGGTCTGTGCCGCTCGGATCTCGATCTCGGCCCGTTCCTCGAGTGTGACCCAGATCTTGATCGGCGGCAGGCTGCGCCGGGGCAGCTCAAACAGGTCGTTCGCGCTATCGCCGAGCATCGCAGGTTCCTCCCTCTGGTGCGAGTAAGGGCATCTGTCGCAGCAGCGACCGTAAGCCTCGCAGAGCAAGATGCCGTCGAGCCAATGGCGAGTAAGGGGGAGTGTTGGAGGACTTCGCACTTGCGCGTAGGCCCACAACACATATCTTGCCGTCAAAACTCACTGCGAACTTATGCGATCTTTCGCGATCGACGCGCGAATCGACGATCAATCGCACGTCTTCGCACGTCTTCGCACATCATCGCGTTTCGTCGCGTACGTTCGCGCTTCGTCGCATGGAATCGCACATATTCGCGCAACATGGCCTGCGCGCGGTCGCGATGGGCACCAAAAGGAAAGGGGCCGTTCGGCAGATTCCAGCGGCCCCTCGATTCACAGACAAAACATGCATCTGCCACGCCGCCCAGGGGCCGGACAGTCAGCGGCGACACGGGTGTTGCGCCGCCCCTCGGTGGAGGTGCTAACAGATTTCACGTGCCCTTCCCGGCCCTTGTCTCTTTTGGTGTCCTGAAGGAGGGCAAGGCCTCGGCCGCGCAGCGGACGAAGGCCGCGCTTAGTGGATCATCCTTATGGATGATCCTGGATGGAACCGGAACAATCGACATAAGTCTTTGTCCTGTAATGAGTTTTCCAACACGCCCGGTTACCGTTAGGGTGGGGGTTGGTTACCGAAAAAATGGGGGTTGGTTACCGTTAAGAAGGGGGGTCTGGCGGTGACGCCCTTAAGCCGGGCCGCCCGATCGCCCACTTGTCCTTCGCGTACTCTCGTAGCCTCCACCCTAGGCCTGCCAGCTCGGAGAGAGCCAGCCGCGCTGTGTGGCGGCGCTTCTTGACCGCAGCCGTGCTGCCCGCCTCCGTCGGCCAGACGTAGCCACACAGTGTGTCCGTCTCCACCCGGCCCCATTTCCCGGGGTCGATCCAGGCGCACAGGCGCTGGTGGATGAGGCGCGCAGCATCGGTTCGCAGAGCCCGCACCTCGCCCATGCTGATCCGCACGTGCTGACCGCCCATCACGGCACGGGCCAGAAGGGGGTTAAGCGCCACGTAGAGCTTTCCGTCGTGCTCGTCGCTGGCGTACTCCGAAAGAAGCCTGAAGCCTTGGCGCCGCTTTCCATCCTGCACGATGACCGAGACCTTCCAGAGACGCTCGATGCAGTCACGGATCGGCTTGGCGTTATCCACATTGGCGTAGCCGACTTCACGGACCAGCGCCCGGTAGCTCCCCCTGACAACCATCGCATCCTGCCGGATCGCATCCCATTTGGGCTCAAGGAACAGCCGGAGCTGCCGGCCCGCCTCCGTTTTCGGCTCGGGTGAAAGCACCAGCCCAGCCGGCCCCGCCATGGCCACCAGTCCTTGCAGAACGCGCAGGTCGTCCGCTCCCAGCGGTTCGGGACCGCTGAACTCCACCCGCCTGCCGTCGCCGAAGTCATAGACGACATCCAGCTTGGCACGCTTGCGCTCGCCCTTCTGGAGACTGCGGAACAAGCCCGGTGCCAGGCAATGGATCGGGTCATGGCGCGCGTGCGTCAGCTCAGGCTTTTGCACGATGCGCCCCCTTTCTGCGGCCAGTCGGCTCCGAAGCCGACAACGCTGCCGGCAGGAGCACGCCCTGGCCGTCTCGCGAATACCAGCGGTCCGGCGGCGCGCTTCCGTAGTTCTGCTTGGAGACCCCAAAGCGGACGAAATGCCTGCGGCGCGTCTCGCCGATAGGTGGCACACCCTTGGGTTCTTCCCCAAGGCGTGCGGCCTCCTCCGAAGTCATGGGTGCAATGAACCCGCACCACCGGGCATTGGCGACAAGCGCCGACGCACCCCGCGCGGCTCCCTGGTGATCGGTGGCCCCCTCTCGTGCGCTGCCCTTGCTGACGTGGTGCAGGAACAAGACGGACGCTCCCGTTTCCAGTGCAAGGCGCTCCAGACAGGCCACCACCACCGCCATGTCCCCGTTGCTGTTTTCGTCAAGACGATGCATGCGGCTCAACGTATCCAGCACAACGAGGCGCGCCCCCGAGCACTTCTCTACCAACTGGTGCAGCGTGTGCCTGTCCGTGACATTCATGGAGCTGCCTGCGACCGGCTCGACGGTCATCCGGCCCGCAATGGTCGAGCGCGCTGTGTCGCTCAGATGTCTGCCAATGGCATGGATGCGGCAATCAAGGATCGGGGCCGGATCCTCGCCGGCAAAGTAGACCACCTGCCCGGCGCGTGACGGCCCAAGCCCGAGCAGATCACTGCCGGGAGCATCCCCGCCTGCAACAGCCATTGCCGCCTCCAGCGCCCAGAAGCTCTTGCCCGCGCCACCGGGAGCCACCAGCGCTCCGACCGTACCGGCGAGAAAGCCGGGCCAGACGAAGTCGAGCGCAGGCGGATCGTTTTCGAACGCGGCCTGCACGTCGATCGTGATCGTCACTGCCCGCCTCCAGGACGGTCCGCCTGCTGGCAGGACGCTTTCCTCGCCTCGATCCAGGCTTCGACCTCCGCCAGATCCCACGCAACGTTGCGTCGGGTCAACGCGATGCGCCTGGGGAACTCCCCCCGCTGCTCCATGTTGAAGATGGTCCGCTCGCTGAGCGGGATCATCGAGTGGAGCTTCTTCCGGTTGATCAACACTTTCTGCCTTGGCTCCATGCAGCAACCTCCAAGTCAATGCGAAGCGTTGCGTGATGGTGCATGACAATACAAAATTGAAAAACACTATGACTTTTCGAAGTGGTTGACATGACTCATTTCCCCGCCATCCCCGTCTGGGACGGGTGCGATCCGGGCATTGCAGCGGCCATCCGCGGGCTTGAGGAGGAGTGGCGCCCCTACTCGACGTTGTCCCGGAAGAAGCGGATGGACCGCCTCATCGAGCAGGTCATCGATCCGGCGATAGAGGCTTTCGCGGCAACGTTGCCGCCCAAGCTGTTGCACTTCCTGCCGGGGGCAGGTGCGGGCCTGTCGTTCAGCGACATTTGCCGACTGGTTGGGTTTAACGGTGCTGCACGTCTTCAGCACCAGCTTCTTCGCCGCTTCATCAAGGTCCACAACACCGAGACGGCGCAGGCAAGGCGGTTTGTCGCGACCATGGAGACTCTTCTGGAACTGACGCGTGGATGTGCGCGCAAGCCTCCCCTCACTGCCCATGTGGAAGGCAAGCGCGTCAACAAGAAGCGAATCCAGGAGTTCTGCCGCTATTGCGGCTCACCGACCGAAATGGCTGCCTACGCCGCAGGCCGCGTCGCCGGGGACGCCCACAAGAGCCTGCGATACAGCAGCCAGTACTGCTCCACACACCGCCCCGCGCTGACCGATGACAAATTGAACCCCGAGTACCAGAAAGCCCGGCGGTCAGCTGCACAGTTTGACAACGAGCTGGAACGGCTCTCACGGCAGGCAGGCAACTGGCGCGCCCCCGCTGCCGGATCGGGAGACTGGCTGGTCGACTGCTACCTTCACCACTACGTGCTCAAGCACCGCCTCCGGTATGGCGATACGTCCGAACTGCGCGATCACGCCAGGCGGATGACAGACGCCCGGCTGACCGACCGCAAGAAGCAAATCGTCATGCTGCTGCGGTATGGCATGAGCCAATCCGATGCCGCCAGCGTCCTTGGCGTTCAGCGGCAAGCCGTCTCCAAGGCCAGCGCCAGTATCCCCAGCGTGTTCTGGCAGCTTCCCAGCCTTCCCGAATACAGCACCGAGTTCCTGCTGTCAGGCGTGGCAAGAAAACCCGCAGCGCCGCGTTGAGCGCCGCCACGGTTACGGCTTTGGTGCCTTCGTCCACTGGTCGATCATGTCCGCCCAGTCCTGCAACATCTGCCGCCGCTGTTCCCGGTATTCGGCCTTGTTGTAGATGGCCCTGACGCCGCGCTGTTCGTGGGCGAGGCACTTTTCGATCCAGTCGCTGTTGTACCCGGCTTCGTGCAGCAGGGTGCTGGCCGTGCGGCGCAGGTCGTGCGGCCCGAACTTGCCTAGCGGCTTGCCGTCCTTCTGCGCCAGTTGATAGGTCAGCTTCATCACCTGGTTGAGCGTGGCGCTGCTCATGGGCGCACTGGGGTCATAGCGTGACGGCAGGACGTATTCCGAACCACCGGCAAAGGTTTTCAGCGCGACCAGCAGGTCCATCGCCTGCCGCGACAGGAACACCAGGTGCGGGTTGCGCCGCTTCATCCTTTCCTTCGGGATGGTCCACAGGGCCTCGCTGAAGTTGATCTCGCTCCACCTGGCGTTGGTCAGCTCGCTCTTGCGCACCATCGTCAGCAGGAGCAGCTTCACGGCGGCGCGGATCGACGGGGAGGTGCCGACGCGCTCCAGGTACTGGTACATGAGGCCGATCTCTTCCGGCGTCAGGGCGCGGTCACGCGGCGCGAACTTCGCGATGCTGGCCGGGCGGACCAGCTCGGCGGGATTCTCGACCTTCTGCCCACGCTCGATGGCCCACCGGTAGACCTGATACACGATCTCGCGCGCATGGACGGCGGTGGCCGGCGCGCCCCGCTCGACGATGGCGTCGGTCAGGGCGCGCAGGTCTTCGTGGGTGATCTCGGTCAGCTTGAGGTTGCCGAACTTGGCCTTCAGGTCCCGCTCATAGACCGAGCGCCGCATGTCGCGGGTGGAGTCGGCCATCTGGTAGCTGCGAAGCCACTTTTCCGCCCAGGCACCAAACGTCTCGGCGTCGCGCACCCGGGCCTTCTCCCTGGCTTTCTCTCGGGCCGGAGACTTCCCCGCCGCGATCATCTTCTTGGCTTCGGCCAGGCGTTCCCGGGCCTCGGCCAGCGTGATCCCGCCCGGCCCGTACCGGCCGAAGGTGATGGTCTCCTGGCGCCCGTTGAGGGCGTAGTTGTAGCGGAACGAAATGGTCCCTGAGGGGGTGACGGCCACATACAGGCCGTCCCTGTCCGCCACCTTGTACAGCTTGCCCGTCGGCTTGAGGTTCCGCAGCTTGGTATCGGTCAACATGGCACACACGCTCCCTTGCAACACCATGCGTCGTGCGCCCTGCTTGAACCAAAGAGAACCCCTTACAAGTCAACAGCTTGCGGGGACGTACCCATGGCACAGCCATCGTGACGCACACGCTTCACCGGCCATCAATACCATGCCCGGAAAACCCCGCGCGGAACGGCAAAAATTCGTTTTACAGCAATCACTTACACGATTCTGATACCATGACCACCTGGGAACGAGGCGCATGGCATCGGCGGCGAGGCATGGCACAGGGCCGGTTTCGTGCCAACGACTATGCCATGAAAAATTCGTGCTTGGCCATACCCTAGGCTGCCAGTCCGTGCCAGGTTGAAAACACAAAAAAGCCCGCTGTGACGCGGGCTTAGGTGTGTCTGGTGCCTGATCCTGCCGGCGGCTGCCGGACGTGGAATCATTCCCACTCGATCGTCGCCGGCGGTTTGCCCGAGATGTCGTAAGTCACTCGCGAAATGCCGGGCACTTCGTTGATGATCCGGCGTGAGACGAGATCGAGGAAGTCGTAGGGGAGATGGGCCCAGCGGGCGGTCATGAAGTCGACGGTTTCGACGGCGCGCAGTGCGATGACGTAATCGTAGCGGCGGCCGTCGCCCATGACGCCGACCGATTTGACCGGAAGGAATACCGCAAACGCTTGGCTGACTTTGTCGTACAAGTCGTGCCGGCGGAGCTCGTCGATGAAAATGGCGTCGGCGCGGCGCAGCAAATCGGCGTATTCCTTTTTGACTTCGCCGAGAATGCGCACGCCTAGGCCTGGCCCTGGAAACGGATGACGGTAAACCATCTCGTAAGGCAGGCCGAGTTCCAGTCCGATCTGCCGGACCTCGTCCTTGAACAATTCTCGCAGCGGTTCGATCAGTTTGAGGTTCATGTTTTCCGGCAGGCCGCCGACGTTGTGATGGGATTTGATGACGTGGGCTTTGCCGGTTTTGGAGCCGGCGGATTCGATGACGTCCGGATAAATCGTGCCTTGCGCGAGCCAACGGGCGTCGCCGATTTTGCCCGCCTCTTCATCAAAGATTTCGACGAAGAGTCGTCCGATGATCTTTCGCTTTTGCTCCGGATCATCGACGCCTTCGAGCGCCTGCAGGAATCTGTTCTCGGCGTTGACTCGAATAACCTGCACGCCCATGTGCTGCGCGAAGATGTTCATGACCTGGTCGGCTTCGTTGAGCCGTAGAAGTCCGGTATCCACGAAGACGCAGGTCAGGCGATCGCCGATGGCTTTGTGCAATAGGGCCGCGACTACCGAGGAATCCACGCCACCGGAAAGGCCGAGAATGACTCGATCGTTTCCTACTTGGGTTCGAATGGACTGCAGGCTGTCTTCGATGATGTTGCGCGACGTCCAAAGGGCTTCGCAACCGCAGATATCCTTCAAGAACCGCTCGAGAATACGCTTGCCTTGCCGGGTATGGGTGACTTCCGGGTGGAACTGAAGGCCGTAATAGCCGCGTGCGTCATCCGCCATGCCGGCGATAGGGGCGCTTTCGGTCGACGCGATCAGTTTGAAGCCGGGCGGCAAAGTCGTGACCCGGTCGCCGTGGCTCATCCAAACGTCGAGCAAGCCGTAGCCCTCGGGCGTCGTATGGTCTTCGATGTCGGACAACAGCCGGGAGTGGCCGCGAGCCCGAACCTGTGCATAGCCGAACTCGCGGTGGGAACAAGACTCCACCTGGCCACCCAGTTGCTCGGCCATGGTTTGCATGCCGTAACAGATGCCGAGTACCGGCACATTCAGATCGAATACACAGGCGGGGGCTCGGGGCGTGTCCGCCTGCGTGACGGTTTCCGGGCCTCCGGAGAGAATGATGCCCCGTGGCTGGTACTCGCGAATGAATCGCTCGTCACAATCGTACGGATGGATCTCGCAGTACACGCCGATTTCTCTGACGCGGCGTGCAATCAATTGTGTGTACTGCGATCCGAAGTCGAGGATCAGGATCTTTTGGGAATGGATATTCAACGCTTGGGGCACGCGGGTCGCCTTTCTAGTCGAGCCAATAGTTGGGAGCCTCTTTGGTGATGGTCACATCGTGTACATGGCTCTCGCGTATTCCGGCAGAGGTGACTCGAACGAAGCGTGCCTTGTTGCGCATCGCTTCGATGGTCTCGCAGCCGGTGTAGCCCATGGCCGACCGAACACCGCCGAGTAGCTGATGAATGATGGCGACCAGGCTGCCCTTGTAGGGAACGCGGCCTTCGATGCCTTCGGGGACGAGCTTTTCAGCATCGGTGCTTTCCTGGAAGTATCGATCGCTGGAGCCCTGCTGCTGAGCCATAGCGCCCAAGGAGCCCATGCCGCGATAGGATTTGTATGACCGCCCCTGATACAGCTCGACTTCGCCGGGCGCTTCCTCGGTTCCGGCGAACAGTCCGCCGATCATGACCGAATAGGCACCGGCGGCCAATGCCTTCGCGATGTCGCCGGAATAGCGAATGCCGCCGTCGGCAATAACGGGGATTCCGCTCCCTTTGAGCGCCTCGGCGACGTTGGCGACGGCAGTGATTTGCGGGATGCCGACGCCGGCCACGATGCGGGTGGTGCAGATGGAGCCCGGTCCGATGCCGACTTTCACCGCGTCTGCGCCGGCCTCGACCAAATCGCGCGCCGCTTCGGCGGTAGCAATGTTTCCGCCGATGACTTGGACCTGTTTGAAGTTCTTCTTGACCCAGCGTACGCGGTCCAACACGCCCTGAGAGTGGCCGTGAGCGGTGTCGACCACGATCACATCGACGCCGGCTTCTACCAGCGCGGCGACCCGATCTTCAGTGCCGGGACCGGTGCCGACGGCGGCACCGACACGGAGGCGTTCTTGCTCGTCTTTGCATGCCTGCGGGTAATCCTTGGCCTTCTGGATGTCCTTAACGGTGATGAGTCCTCGCAGCTGAAACTCGTTGTTAACGACCAGCACTTTTTCGATTCGATGCTTGTGCAGGAGGTGGATGGCCTCCTCCTTGCTGGCGCCTTCCTGCACGGTGACCAGCTTTTCCTTTGGGGTCATGGCTTTGGTTACCGGCTCGTCGTAGCGGGTTTCGAAGCGAAGGTCTCGGCTGGTGACGATACCGACGAGCTCTTGTCCGTCTACGACGGGTACGCCAGAAATTTTCTTGGAGCGGGTCAGCTCGATGACTTCTCGAATCGTCGTGTCCGGAGACACGGTAATGGGCTCTTTGATGACGCCGCTCTCATACTTCTTGACGCTTTGAACCTCGTACGCCTGACGTTCGATGGTCATGTTCTTGTGGATGATGCCGATTCCGCCCTCTTGGGCCATGGTGATGGCGAGGCGTGATTCGGTGACCGTATCCATGGCCGCCGATAACAAAGGAATGTTGAGGCTGATGTTGCGGGTAAGCTGGGTTTTTAGGCTGACGTCGCGCGGCAGTACGGTCGAGTGAGCAGGAATGAGGAGAACATCGTCGAATGTAAGCGCTTCTTGAACGACACGCATGGTTTGCTCCCGCCAAATAAAAATTCACAGATTCTATTTTATAAACCTGTTTGCTGCAATATCGGGTTTCGGATTGTAGATGGCGTTCGGGTCCTCGCTGAGTGGGGCTCTCCGTGAGCCTTTTGGGGTGCCGAGAACAGTTTTAGCTTGAGCGTTGGGAAAATACCGGGGCGCTACGATCGAGTTCCCTTTCGGAGTCCGGATCGATGCCGCGCTCGATCAGAGTAAAGACAGTTTGCGCCATGGCCGCTTGTGCTATGGGTTCGAAGAATGCGGCTTTCAGAGTCCAGGCGAATGCGGCGGTGAACACGTATTGCCATAGACCGATGGACATCGGTAGAGCGTCGGCGATATTCCGGATCGGGATCAAGAGTACGGCGAAAGAAACGGCAAAGCCTACCAACTCGAAAAGACTTAGATAAAGACGGGTTTTGAGCAGCATCGAAAAGTGCTGAACGTGCACCGCCAAGGCAGTGCGCGCCGCACGCCAGGCATCGCTCGTGTCCGTGAAGAAGATCCAGGCCAGTATCACTTGATGATTGGCGGAGAAAACCCACCCTATGATTGAGGACAACGTTTCCGAGAGTCTCGGGTTTAGGTTGCTTAAACTGGGCGCTAAACGGGCCGCTGGGAGTTTTCGCAGGGTTTCCTTAATCGAGAGATCGAGTTCCATCAGTCCGGACACGCTGGGAAAGCGTTGGGCGACAAGCCGTTTCGCATAGTCGATCTGAGGTTTGCCTTCCGGAATGGTTTGTCCTCTGGATTGTTCGGCCAATAAAGCCAGATTGCCCGCTTTAATGTTATAGAGGAAAGTCGCTCGGAGCTTGTACATCAGGTACGCACACGCCAGGAAACCGGCGACGGCGCCTGCCGGAGCGAATGCGGTTGGATTTTGGCTCAAGGAACTGACGCCGATAGCCGTTCCGGCACCGGCCGCGGTCAAAAAGACATAGGCAAACGCCACCGCCAAGCAGATCAGCAGCCTATAAAGTACGAACGGCATCGATTTTTCGACGGTTCGCGTGGCGGCGAGTAAGTTCAGCTCCGGCATCTTTCTCTCCAGGGTTAATTGTTCTTTTTTATAAGCGTTCTCGAACGGATCAGTGGTATGCATCTTAAGAAAAACGCGGGTGGTTTTTCCAGAATGCAAAGGTCCGGTAACGTTTTAGGGTTTGCCCATCCGTCTTGATTTGCGAGGCGATTTGGTTTCGATCACCGGTAACCCTGTGTGCTGGGTACGGAAATGCAGCACCTTGCGGGCAATACGTTTGCCTTCATGATGAATTTCGGTTCCTTCGGGTTGCCATGTTGGTACTAAATGATGCTTGCCGTTGCCAATCAGATCGGCGCGACCCATGCGTTTCAGGGCTTCCCGGAGTAGGGGCCAGTTGTTGGGGTCGTGATATCGAAGGAATGCCTTGTGTAGGCGCCTTTGTTTAAGACTCTTGGGAACAAACACCGTCTCGCTGGTGCGTGTGATGCGGTGCAGCGGGTTCTTTCCGGAATGATACATGGCGGTTGCAGTGGCCATGGGCGAGGGGAGAAAAGCCTGAACCTGATCGGCCCGAAAACCGTTGCGCTTGAGCCACAGCGCGAGATTCAACATGTCTTCGTCGGTCGTGCCTGGATGGGCGGCGATGAAGTACGGGATCAGGTACTGCTCCTTGCCGGCTTCCTTCGAATATTTATCGAACAGCCTTTTGAACTGGTCGTAGGTGCCGATACCCGGTTTCAGCATCTTGGACAAAGGGCCGGGTTCGGTGTGCTCCGGGGCGATTTTCAAATAACCGCCGACATGGTGCGTGACGAGTTCTTTCACATATTCCGGCGAAGTCACGGCGAGGTCGTACCGCAATCCCGAGGCGATGAGGACCTTCTTGATGCCGGGCAGCGCTCGGGCACGACGATAAAGTCGGATCAGAGGACTGTGATCGGTGTTCAGGTTTTTGCAGATGCCCGGGTAAACGCAGGATGGCCTGCGGCAAGCGGCTTCAATCGCTTTGTCCTTGCAAGCGAGTCGGTACATGTTCGCCGTCGGTCCGCCGAGATCGGAGATCACGCCGGTGAAGGCGGGTGATGTGTCGCGAATGGTTTCGATTTCGCGGATGATGGAATCTTCCGAACGGCTTTGGATGATGCGCCCCTCGTGTTCGGTAATCGAACAGAAGGTGCAGCCGCCGAAGCAGCCTCGCATGATCGTGACCGAGTGCTGAATCATCTCGAACGCGGGAATCTTGCTGGTTCCATATGACTTGTGAGGGAGACGAGAGTAGGGAAGGCCATAAACGGCATCCATTTCCTTAGTGCTGAGCGGAATGGGCGGCGGGTTGACCCATACGTCGCGGTCCCCGTGTCGTTGAACGAGCGCCCGAGCGTTACCGGGATTGGTCTCCTGGTGCAGGACACGTGACGCGTGGGCGTAGAGAACGGGATCGGATTTGACCGCCTCGTACGCCGGCAGTCGGATGACGGTTCGGTCCGACGGAGTTCGGCGTTTGATGAGGCGGACAACGGCTTCCGGCCGATCGCCGGACGAGTCCTTGGCGCATCCTTGCGGTTCGTCGTCGTAAGGGTTCGGTTTCGGAACCGCCGTGCCCGGCGTATCCACAGACGTAGAGTCGATTTCCGTCCAGTCCGGAGGTGTCTGTTTACGGATGAACGCGGTTCCGCGAATATCGGTTAACTGGTCGATGGACTCTCCGGCTGCGAGTCTATGAGCAATCTCTACCACTTGACGTTCGCCGTTCCCGTAAACGAGGAGATCCGCTTTGGAATCGAGCAAGACGGAGCGGCGCACGGTATCGGACCAGTAATCGTAATGGGCAATGCGGCGAAGGCTTGCCTCTATGCCCCCCAAGACAATAGGGACATCCTTGAAGGCTTCGCGGCACCGGTGCGAATAAACCGTGACGCAGCGGTCGGGACGTCGGTTGGGGGCGCCGTCGGGCGTATAGGCGTCATTCGAACGGATCCGGCGGTCCGAGGTATAGCGGTTGACCATGGAATCCATGTTTCCGCCGGTAATGCCGAAAAACAGGTTTGGCTTGCCGAGCTTTCGGAAATCGTCGGCGGATGTCCAGTCGGGTTGGGCGATGATGCCGACTCGAAACCCTTGTGCCTCCAACAACCGGCCGATGATGGCCATGCCGAAGCTTGGGTGGTCCACATAAGCATCGCCCGTCACGATGACGATGTCGCAAGAGTCCCAACCCAAGGCGTCCATTTCCTCGCGGCTCATGGGCAGCTGCGATGCCGTGCCAAAACGTTTGGCCCAGTATTTTCGGTAGGAGAAAAGATCGGGGGTGTTTTTCATGGCGGACCAAAGAGGAAAAGGAATGGAAGGATTTAAACCGAAAAGGGCCGATATGCGGCTCTCAGTGCGATGTCTGAGAATATAAAAGGGGGATTTTAGCGTGAAAGACACCGCTTAAGGTGCCAAGAAACCGGGCGAAGAAACTTTTTCTCAAAAATGAAAGGCTCTCGATGCATGAAAAGCGAGCCATGGTGAGGACTTCAGCTTCGGTAAGAGCGACAGCGACTGTTTTCCGTATTTCCGTACTCGAGACATAAAGAGAAGAGTATTGGTGTTCGACCAACTCCCGCAAAAAACAGAAACAGACCGCTCGGACCGCGAAATGCATCTTGGAAAAAGCTCAACACCTTTGTCGAACGAACGTAAATTCGTGCAGATTTTTTAGCGCACTAAAAAGCCACTGCCCGGAGCAGTCGCTCCAGACAGTGGCTGTTTTTCGCTAACAGTGCCTAAAAAGGCTAGGCCATTATTAGCGTCTTACGGGTTACATCCCCTGGGTGAGCTCTTTGCCGATCAGGTTCGAGACGCTTGCCATCACCTGCAGCAACACGCCCATGATCGCCAAAGCCAGCCAGCCGAAGACCACGAAGCCGTAGTGCAAGGGCGCTACGAACAGCTCTTCCATAAACCAGAAGGTGTGACCCCACTCGTTCAGGCCGACGTTCGGCAGAATCATGAACGGACCCGTCCACAAGATCAGGTACGCCAGAGACAGACCTTTGGTGGTCGTCTGGAAGTACGGCAGGCGGGTGTGGGCATACAGGAACGCAGCACCACCCGTGATGATGTAGACCGGGTAGCTCAGGTAGAACTCAATGATGTGCGACGGCGTGAAGTCGGTGTCGCGCACGATCGTCTGGTGCCAGGTGCCGTCCTGCTCGGTGAAGAAGCTCGCACCCCAGTAAATGGCCCAAGCGTATGCCGACAGCCAAATCAGGTGCGTCATGTTCCGACGCAGTTCTTCCCGCGGGGTCATGGCAGCCATGTTGCGGTCACGGCTCTTCCACATCCAACCCCAGAGCAGCGAGGCGACGATCACTTCCACCACGATTTCGATGTACAGGAAGTTCATCCAGTACGTCTCGAATTCCGGTGCGAACGAGTCCAGACCGGCAGACCAGCCGAACTTCCCTTCGTACCACCGTACCCAGGAATAGAACAGCAAGTAGAACAGGAATGCAAAAGTCATCCACTTGGCATTTAGCAAGGGTTGTTCTTTTGCTTCTACACCAGTCGCTGTTGTAGCAGCCATAGTTTGACCTCCAATGGATATTGTTGATAGCCAATAGACTCAACGGCACGTACTTGCGCACATACCGTTTCGAACTTCGGGTTAGAGTTAACTGGCACTGAAGAATTCCGCTTTTTGGCGGGAATCTCGAAGGTGCAGCTTCCGCGTCGAACCTACGGAGAAGCCTTTCAGAACCCTAAATCCCGAGCCAGCATCGATACGCGTCATTAAGACGTTGGTATCGTGTCGATATCGTAGCGACTCGATACGACATCGAGTTGATACTTTAGGCCTGGTCTATCGGCAATGTCAAGCCTTGTGTCCGCGATTTCACCGACTAGGCGGATAGCAGGTTTAAAGGGCCATCGGATCAGGCCGAAGGTTTAACCACGATGCGAGGTGGAGACATTGCGGGTGTGATCAACACGGAAGCGCTCTGTGTCGCCGAGGGACAGATTTGGCGAGGTGTCAACCTAAAATCCCGGGGGTTTCTGCAGCTGGCCCGTATCAATCTTCACGCCGAAGCTTGGGCGGTCCACAAAGGCGTCGCTCACCACGAGCACGACCGCACCAGAATCCAACCGGGGTCTTCCGTGCTACCGTAACTCAACATCCGGCAGGGTGGCGAAGGCGCTGCAACACTGGCTATGGATATTCCGATTACTGCCAAACGGCGAGAGATTCGTCTCAGGTACATTCTTTCGGGCATTCGGTTGGCGAACGACCATGATGAGCCGACGCGAGGGGTTTCAGGCATGTGCCTGTCGGATTTTGGCGAGCGCAAGGCAGAACGACTGCCCGTCGGTCTATGGCCTGATAGGCGGTCTCTGAAGGCAGATGTGGGTGAGGGCGTGGCGAGATGCTTGGCGCCTTAGAACGGCCAAGGGCGGTTTCGTCGAAGAACTTGCTGTCCGCTGGAAACAAGTCCGGCGATCTCGCCTAATTGATGAAGTCTGGCCTCTGCACGTTGTTATGTTATGCAGCGTGATTCGCTTCAGCGCGGAAATTAGATGGAACAACCGGCAGTGTGCGTCCTCCCATGCTGTACCCGCTCGCTGCTGGTATGTCGAGGCGCGAAAACAGCCGTGCCCTTTATGTCCGGTCGCCACCTCACCCAGGTCAAGTTGCACTCGGAGCGCATTGTAAGGGGGCGGCGAACCTCGACGCGCTACACGAGAGCGCAACGATGTCGTCCAAAGATAGGGGTGATTTTCTTCGGAAAGCTGCGCCCAAGTTGGTGGTGGTTGTGAAGGTAGCCTTGAGGTTTATTTGCAGCCGTACCGGGCCGAGTAGCCGGTGGTTTGGTTCGGCGAGACCGTCCCTGACGGATTGCCGGATTTTGGGTCCCGCTGGGGACGCTCGGTCGGATGGAGTATTACGCCAGCGTTCATGTCCGGACCGGGCGTGAGAGCGTGTTCGCGGCTTTTGAGCCCTTGGCTCGGGAGGGGGGCAGACCGCCGGTGGCTGGGTGCGGAAGGACTTAGCCCGTGGGGTACCTAATCGGGTGGAGAGTCGGTACGGGGAAGTGTGTTGGTGACGGAGAAACCTTCTCCGCAGCAGAGCTGCGGCTTACTGAATTTTGCCAAGAAATTCACCAGATGCCGAAGGACGACAGTTGACTGGGTAAGGTCCGAATTTGTGCCGAGGACTTTGGCTCGTGACTTCTTGGCGTGGGGCTGCGAGAGTGCGGTTCCAGTCAGGTAGGTCGCCATTCGGACCCAGCGGCGCAAAAAGCAAACCGGCAGATCTCGACGGCCGGGGTTCGAATCAGGCTACGTAAAGTTTTACGCGACTTTTGACGGAGGACGGCGTACTAGAGTCTCAAATAGTACGCGCCCGTGATTCACGTAGAACCCCGAGCCCCCAAATGCCCCAGGATGCCGTTTTCAGCATCAACAAAGGAAGCGCGACTGTTTTCAATCCCCAGAGAATAACGGCGAGGGTACTCGCTCCAGACAGACACCACGCAAAAGCACCCCACCATCCACCGATGACGACGCGAAAAAGATGTTTGAGTGTTGTCTGTAGTTTGTTCATGGATGGCATCCAGCAAGCGTGGGAATAGTACTGTGCGGCATCAATCGGTAGGGCGTAGAAAAGCAAACGTATACAAAACGCCTACTGAATGCGTGCTCAGTAAAATCCTAGCAAGTGAATTTAATATAAGCAAATAAATTGTCGCATGTATGTAATCAATAAAGATTTCGGCGCACTAAAAAGCCACTGCCCGGAGCAGTCGCTCCAGACAGTGGCCGTAACCGCAACAGTGCTTAGAACTTAAGCTAAGACGCTGTCAGGTTTCGCGATTACAGATCGGGGCAGAGATCTTTGCCGATCAGGTTCGAGACGCTAGCAAAGACCTGCAGCAGCACGCCCATGATCGCCAAAGCCAACCAGCCGAAGATCACGAAGCCGTAGTGCAAGGGCGCTACGAACAACTCTTCCATAAACCAGAAGGTGTGACCCCACTCGTTCAGGCCGACGTTCGGCAGAATCATGAACGGACCCGTCCACAAGATCAGGTACGCCAGAGACAGACCTTTGGTGGTCGTCTGGAAGTACGGCAGGCGGGTGTGGGCATACAGGAACGCAGCACCACCCGTGATGATGTAGATCGGGTAGCTCAGGTAGAACTCAATGATGTGCGACGGCGTGAAGTCGGTGTCGCGCACGATCGTCTGGTGCCAGGTGCCGTCCTGCTCGGTGAAGTAGCTCGCACCCCAGTAAATGGCCCATGCATACGCAAACAGCCAAATCAGGTGCGTCATGTTCCGACGCAGTTCTTCTCGCGGAGTCAGCGCCGCCATGTTGCGGTCACGGGTTTTCCACATCCAACCCCACAGAATCGAGGCGGTGATGACTTCCAACACGATCTCCGTGTACAGGAAGTTCATCCAGTACGTCTCGAATTCCGGTGCGAACGAGTCCAGACCGGCAGACCAGCCATAAACCCCTTCATACCACCGTACCCACAGATAGAAGACCAGGTACAGCAGGAATGCAAAGGTCAGCCACTTTACATTCAATAAGGGTTCTTCTCTTGCTTCAATACCACCAGCTGTTGTAGCAGCCATGTTTTACCTCCAATGTTTGGGTTATTAATTACAGCTTAAGTCAGAGTACGTAGTTGACGTACCTGACCCCAGGTTAGAGTTACGTTGCACGAAAAAATTCCGTCCGTTGGGAAGAATTTTTTGATGTGCGGCTTCTGCGTTTAGATTGCGAGAAGCTTTTCGAAACTCTAATTCCCGAGTAGCACCGATACGTTTCGGCACGCGGCCAAGGCTAAAGAATGCCTAGCCGCGACCTATCGTATCGGATCAATACTGTACGCTCGGCTTACAAGCAATGTCAACCGAGATGTGTAGATGTGTATACGAGGTCGATGTCGAAATTTGGCGCCGATCAGATCAGGCGGGCGGAGTCGTCGATGGTCAGCTCGGAATGCTGCTGGCTTGTTAGGGCGCCCGGGTTTAATCGGGCCGAGCCCTTAGGTGGCGATACATAACATTAATAATAAAAGATGTCGAAGGATCGAAGTAGTGGAAGCGCGTGGGTTTTTCGTTCCTCGAACTGAGTGGTAAGATCAAACTCATCCATATAAAGCGGATTGTTCGTGGCTGAATTCATAGACCCGCGAGAACAGAGGGAGTCGCCCCTATCGGCGTACTGACGCAGCCGTTGGCAATCCTACGCGTACGCCGCTCCGTTGCCGATCCTGGTTTTATGAAGTCCGTCTATCACGCACCCCCAATTGATTCCTCTATGAAACCCCGTTACTCCTATTCGGCTGGTTCTCCAATTCCGCATGGAGTCCATTTGCATAAGAGCGGGGTGAATTTCTCGCTGTTTAGTCGGCACGCCGTCCGAGTATGGCTGCTGTTGTTCGAGGATGTGCATGCTACCAAGCCGTTTCAGGTCATCGAACTTGATCCGCAGCACCACAAGACCGGCGATATGTGGCACATATGCGTGCTGGGAGCGGGCAGGAATCTGGTCTACGCTTTTCGCGTCGACGGTCCTTACGCGCCGGAGCAAGGGCATCGCTTCGATCCGACGAAAATACTATTAGACCCTTACGCCACCGCGATCGCGACCCCGCCCGAGTGGAGTTTTGCCGGGTTATCGTCCCAAGGCGAAGCATCGGCTTTGACGGATTCGGGGCGCGAAGCTACCGCGGTCGCCAAGTGTCTTGTGACCGGCAACAGTTTTGACTGGGAGGACGATAGACCGCTTCATCACCCATGGTCCAGCCTGGTGATTTATGAAACGCATGTCCGTGGTCTGACCGTGCATCCGTCGTCCGGTGTCCGATCGCCCGGGAGCTATCTTGGTGTCATCGAAAAAATCCCGTATTTCAAGCGGCTAGGCATCACGGCCATTGAGCTGATGCCTTTGCAGGAGTTCAATCCTAACGAAGTCACTGCGGTCAATCCCCTCACCGGAGAAAGGCTCCGCAATTACTGGGGATATAACACCATCGCTTTTTTTGCGCCTTTCCAGGGCTATAGCAGCCGTCTTTATCCCGGTTGCCAGGTCGACGAGTTCAAGACCATGGTCAAAGCCCTGCACAAAGCCGGTATCGAGGTGCTGCTCGACGTCGTATTCAACCATACAGCGGAAGGCGACGAGACTGGGCCCACACTTAACTTCCGCGGTTTAGACAACAGCATCTACTACCTGCTGGAAGACGACAAAAGCCGTTACAAGAACTTTTCCGGCTGCGGTAATACGATGAACTGCAATCATCCGGTGGTGCGCAGTTACATTCTCGATTGCCTCAGGTATTGGGTAGTTGAGATGCATGTGGACGGTTTCCGCTTCGATCTCGCTTCCATTTTGGGACGCGACCGCAACGGCCATTTGGTCTCCAATGCGCCGCTTCTGGAGCAGATCGCCGAAGACCCGATTTTGCGTGACGTAAAACTGATTGCCGAGGCTTGGGATGCGGGCGGCGCCTATTTGGTCGGACGTTTTCCGGGAGAGCGTTGGTCGGAGTGGAACGGCCTATATCGTGACGATGTGCGGCGTTACTGGCGGGGCGACCAGGGCATGGCCGGAGCTTTCGCCAGCCGGATTTGCGGCAGTGCCGATCTTTACGAGCACAGCGGGAAGGCGACGGTCAACAGTATCAACTTCGTGACTTGTCATGATGGGTTTACGCTGAACGATCTGGTCAGCTACGAACACAAGCACAATCTGGCTAACGGCGAAGATAATCGGGACGGCTCGAACGATAATTACAGCGCCAATTACGGGGTCGAAGGTCCGACGGATGACCCGGCCATTCGGCGAATTCGGCTCAGGCAGATGAAAAATTTCATTGCTACGCTGCTGATTTCCCGAGGGGTGCCCATGATCTTGGGCGGCGACGAATTCTGCCGTACCCAGATGGGCAATAACAATGCCTATTGCCAGGACAACGAGATTTCCTGGTACAACTGGGCTTTGTTGGACGAAAACCAGGAATTTTTCGAGTTCGTGAGGAATATGATCGCCTTTCGGGCTCGTCACCCGACTCTATCGTCGGAGAGGTTCTATAGGCCCGAGGACGTGAGTTGGTTCAATCCGTCCGGACAGACACCGGATTGGCATACCGAGAGCGCGGTGGGATGCAGGATTTATGGGGAGCATGATGGGGACCAGGACCTTTGTTTGCTCTTCAATCCGCTACCCCATCCGACGAATTTCGTGCTGCCGGATCTGTCGCATGACTCGGTCTGGCTGCGGGTGATCGATACCAGTGCAGCGCCGCCTTTCGATGTTTGTCAGCCGGGAGAGGGTATTCCGTTCGGAGGGAACGCGTCGATTCGGCTGGTGGAGCGCAGCATGAGCGTGTTGCTGGCGGAGCGTAATCGCTAGTCCGAAATCGAAAACGGCCGAGAGAACCGGCCGTTTTCCGTTTTCGTTTATCTACGCGACTGTCAGGGTGTTACTGTCTGACTAGCCGAGAACCGATTACCTTTATTGTCTCGGACTTCGGCCTTCAATTCGCCCGCCGTTTCCGGCACGAAATAGAAACGGAAGTTCGGATCTGCGCTGATAGCGATGTCCGTCTGCGCGGTTAGAACCGGTTTGTCGTTGAAGCTGACGTTCACTTCCTCGACGAAGTGAGCCGGCTTGATCATCCGGGTCAGTTGATCCATCTGTAGACCGGTGATGTTCGGATGACTGATGAGCAGCTGAACCAAATTCGGCTGTTGCAGGGTCGCTTTTTCATTGTCCAGCTTGAACTTCATCTTGCCCATGCGCGCCATCGCCGCTTCGAGGTCCGTGCCTATGGGCGCCGAACAGCCGCCGCTTGCCTTGACGAAGGCTTTGTTCATGTGGAGCTTGCCGTCGTTGGTTTCGGCTATAGCACGAATATGGGTGTAGGCATTGACGCGTACCCGCATGGCCAGGTCGGCTTTTCCGCTTTCCGGTGTGAAATGAAAAGTGCCGGCGAATGGAACCGGGTTGTTGTCGATGATCAAGGTTACGGTTTTGATGAACCGATCCTTGGTCTGGGGAATCTTGCTGTTGATCTGAATCGGCACGAGGGCGGGATCTTCTGCGCGGTAGGGTGCGGTCAGTTCGACGATTTGATTGCCTTCCTCGATCGGGCGGTCGCCGAAAAATTTTTGCCTCAATCCGCCGTTCCAGGCCGTCTCTTCTTCGCCCGCGGCGAACGCGGAGCCGGCTACTGCCATTAAATAGGCCAAGACTATCCAGAGGCCATTGCTGTACGTTTTCGATCGTTTCATTTAACTACTCTCCGCTCAAGAGTTCAGAGGTTCAATCATCTTCCCATTCCAGTTCGGCGAACGCGGTGGAAATATTCTTCTTGTGAAATTCGTCGAACAGTTGCCAGTCATCGCGGGCGGACAGTCCGACGTTCGTGATGGCATCCTCCATGGTTCTGCCACTTTTGATAAACGCTCTGATTTCGGACTGCAAAGTCTTGAGATAGCGCTCCTCGGGCTCCAGGGCTTTGGGCCATTCGGCCGAGACGGGGCCGTGTCCGGGTATCGCAAGTTTCGCATCTATGGTCTTGAGTTGATCGATAGTCTCGAGCCAACCGTTGAGGCTTCCGTCGATCACGGGTAAATGTCCCATGAATAGGAGATCGGCGAGCCAAAGCGTCTTGGTCGTGGCGTCGTAAACGCTGAGATCGCTATCCGTGTGGGCGGTCTTGTGGGCCTTCAAAACCAGCGTTCTCGCACCGAGGTCGATCACGAGCGTATCCCGAACCAGCTGATCGGGTGGCACGAAATGCTCGGTTTCCAAGTTGAACCCGAGGTCTCGTTCGGCCTTTTCCCGGTAGAAGGGCGCGCGCATAGCCATGGCTTCGGCCAGTTTATGATGGCCGACGAAGCTGACGCCGGGTTGTTTGAAGGCGATGTTGCCGTAGATGTGGTCCGGATGGACATGGGTGTTGATGACATAGCAGATAGGGGTCGTGGTGATGGACTCTATGGCTTTTTTGAGCGCACGGCCTTGTTCCGGACTGCCCCCCGTATCGATCACCGCCACGCAGCGCTGGCCGGCGATGAAGCCGATATTGGCGATTTCGCCATGGTTGTGCCGGTCCGGCAGTTCGTGGACGCCTTGGTGGACATAAATACCCGGTGCGACCTGCTGCAGCGAGATTTTCGGGTCGTCGTCCCGAGCTTCGGCATTGAATGTGATGAGCGCCAGGGGTAGAGCGATGGCAAGAACTTTCATTATGGTGCTATATCTCGTTCGTTGGCGACCAGCGGACAGAGCTCTAGTCAGCTGGGTCGCGACCGCATTTTCGCCTCGGGCGCAATGATGTTCAACTGCCATTGGAGGCTGTCGACCGGTTCGATGCGCGGCGATACGAGGCTGTCGTTTCTCGTGGCGCGTAGTTTGAAGGGATGTGAAACAGATGCCGAGACGAGCTTGCAGCGATCTTTGCGCCGACGACACCCGCGACTGCGAGATTGACGAGTGCCGTGCGTCGGTCTTTTTACGTACCGCTCGCTGCGGTCGTCAGAATCCGAACAATCAGAGTACATGAAACACTGCGACAGGCAGTCGAAAACAAGGCGGTCGAGGCTAAGGTTCGGTCTTAACATCGGCTTTGCTAAAGGATGTTTGAAGGCTTACGCTTCCAGCCGGATGGCTAAAGCGCCCGGTATTTTTCGGAAGCCCTCAGGAAGCTTCGGCTAGATTGGGTTACCAACAAAGTCTTGGACCCGCATGGCAAAACACGGGAATTCAAGTCTGGCACGTCAAGCGGACACCCTTTCGGAAGACGACGCTGCGGCGCCGCCGCTCCTTCGACGGAGCTCCGGACAGCCGACACGTCCGCCACGCTCGAGTAGGATCCAGCTGTTGTTTTTCGGAAAATCGGAACAACTTGATGGAAAGTTTCTTAATTGATTGATTTAAATAAAGCAGTCTTGGCGGCGAATTTGGTCGTTAAGGCTTTTCCTTTCGAGCCGTGCAAAAACCTGTCCAACCGAGCTCAGCCGCGCCTCTCAGTAGTTTCTGCGTTATTGACTTTTTGCCTGAAATACTTCAACTTACGCACGCAGACGGGCTTGTCGGGGAATTTTCATGATTCCCTTAGGGAATGTTTCCTTACGCAACATAAAATCCGTCCTATCGTATTTAGGGTCACTTAATCGTTAACAAAGCGTACTCTGTGTATACAGAATACGAGGAGGAAAAGAGATGAAAAAACCCGTGAAAAGTTGGCTGATTGCAACGTCGGTAGCTTCGTTGCTAGCAGCCCCGGGGATTTCCCAAGCCAATGCCGAAGTCGAGGCGCTCTCGAAGGACCCCAAGAACTTCGTAACCTGGGGTGGGAATTATGCCGGCACGCGCTATAGCGAGCTGGACCAGATTAATAACAAGAACGTAAAGAATCTTCAGCCTGTCTGGACTTTTTCCACCGGTATGCTCCGCGGCCATGAAGGCGGTCCGCTGGTCGTGAACGACGTGCTGTACATCCAGACGCCCTACCCGCACAAGGTTTACGCGCTGGATCAGGCCACTCAGTCCGTCATCTGGGAGTACTCTTACTCTCCTGATAAGGACGTCGACCCCAACCAGGTTATTTCGGTTATGTGCTGCGACGTGGTGAACCGCGGTCTCGCATACGGCGACGGCAAGATCTTCCTGGCGCAGGGCGATGCCACTTTGGTGGCTTTGGACGCGAAAACCGGCAAAGTCGTCTGGAAAGTCAAGAACGGCGAGCCGAAGCTCGGCATGACCAGCACCAACGCTCCGCTCGTGGTCAAAGACAAGGTTATCACGGGTATTGCCGGCGGTGAATTCGGTGTTCGCGGTTTCATCGCTGCTTACAACATCAAAGACGGCACCCTGGCTTGGAAAGCCTATAGCATGGGTCCGGATTCCGATATCAAGGTCGATCCCGAAAAGACCATGACCTGGACCGACGGTAAGATGCAGCCGGTCGGCAAGGATTCCAGCTTGAAAACCTGGGAAGGCGATCAGTGGAAGCTCGGTGGCGGTACGACCTGGGGTTGGTATAGCTACGATCCGGAACTCAACCTGATTTATTACGGTTCCGGTAACCCCGGCACCTGGAACCCGGTTCAGCGTCCCGGCGACAACAAATGGTCCATGACCCTATGGGCCCGCGACGCGGATACCGGCGTGGCCAAGTGGGTTTATCAGATGACCCCGCACGACGAGTGGGACTATGACGGCATCAACGAAGCGCCGTTGATCGATCTAAAAATGACCGACAAGAACGGTAAGGTGCACGAGAAGCTTATCGTTCACTTCGATCGTAACGGTTTCGGCTACACCCTGGACCGTGAGACAGGCGAGTTGCTGGTTGCCGAGAAGTTCGACAAAGCCGTCAACTGGGCTACGCATGTCGACATGAAAACCGGCCGTCCACAGGTCGTCGACCAATACAGTACCCACAAAGGCGGTGTCGATCATAACACCACTGGAATCTGCCCGGCCGCGCTCGGCAGCAAGGACCAACAACCGGTGGCATATTCGCCCAGGACCAAACTGGTCTATATTCCGGGCAACCACGTGTGCATGAACTACGAACCCTTCGAAGTCGAGTACACCGCGGGTCAACCGTATGTCGGTGCGACGCTGACCATGTTCCCGGCTGGCGTCGATGCCAAGACCGGCCAAAAGAATGGTTCGCACAACCTGGGTGTGTTCACCGCTTGGGATCCGACAACCGGCACGATCGTCTGGTCTAAGGATGAGCCGTTCTCGGTGTGGAGCGGTGCGCTAGCGACCGCGGGTGACGTCGTGTTCTACGGAACCTTGGAAGGCTACCTGAAAGCGGTTGATGCGAAGACGGGCGAGGAACTTTACAGGTTCAAGACCCCGTCGGGTATCATCGGTAACGTCAATACTTGGATGTATAAGGGCAAGCAGTATGTCGGCGTCTTGTCTGGCCTCGGCGGCTGGGCGGGTATCGGTATGGCTGCCGGTCTTGAGGGCGAAAGTGAAGGCTTGGGTGCCGTAGGCGCATACCGCAGCCTCAGCAACTATACCAAGTTGGGTGGCGTACTCACCGTATTCGCTCTACCCGACAAGTAAATCTAAAGCGATTCGTTACTTGGTAAAGTACGCCTCGGCTGAGTCCGTCAGCCGGGGCGTTCTTTTTGTCGAACGAACGCCGAATTTTTGCGTTTAGCACGTCTCTAAGAGGCGATTCGTTTTGTACTAGAGGAGTTCTTGATGGCCGTCAAATGCTGTTTCAGTTGGCGAATGGCGCTTTTGGTTTCGGTGTTGATGTCTGTTTCCATCGCTCATGCGGACAATAACGCATTCAAGGTTTGCGCGGATCCGAACAACCCGCCTTTTTCGGACAAGAATGGAAGCGGATTCGAGAACAAAATCGCCGAACTGTTCGCCAAACAACTAGGCAAGAAAGTCGAATACAGCTGGTTTCCGCAAAGGATCGGCTTTATCCGCAATACCTTGAAGGCGCAATTGCCGAACTCTAAGGACTATAAGTGCGACGTGGTGATGGGCGTTCCTACAGGATATGAGCTTGCTGCGACCACCAAGCCTTATTACCGCTCGACTTATGCCTTGGTGTATCGGAAGAAAAGCGGCTGGGACGACATCAAGTCGCCCGATGATCTCGCGCATCTTCCGGAGGAGCGAAAAGGCAAGCTGCGCATCGCCATGTTTGATGGAGCGCCGGGAACCACTTGGCTGCTCAAACATCAGCTCGCTCAGCAGGGCGTTCCTTATCCAAGCATGACAGGGGACGCCACAGTGAACACTGCGCAGTTGCTGGAAAAGGAATTCGCAGCCGGAAACATCGATATGGTGATCGTTTGGGGACCGATCGCCGGCTATCTGGTGACGCACGCAAAGCCGGGTGCTTTCGAGATGTTACCTATGAAGTCGGAGGAATCCATCAAGTTCGACTTTCCCATCTCAATGGCGGTTCGTTTTCCCGACAAGGAACGGAAAGAGGAGTTGAACGCCTTGATCAGCCAGAATGCCGAGAAGATCGCTGCTTTGCTGCGCGAGTATCGTGTGCCGCTGGTCGATCAGGACGGGAACCTGATCCAAGCGGCGAATAAGGGAAAGAAGTAAGGGGTTACAAGGTTCAGCGGGTGAGGGCGGGGATAAGGACTCCGCCCTGCCGGCGTGAAGACCAGGGTATGAGTTTCAGTTTTCTCTTCGCATATGCGGGAAGAGAATAACATCACGGATCGACGACGAGTCAGTGAAGAACATCACCAACCGGTCTATGCCGATGCCTTCGCCCGCAGTCGGTGGCAGCCCATACTCCAATGCGCGGATATAGTCCGCATCGTAATGCATGGCCTCTTCGTCCCCGGCGTCCTTGTCCGCTACTTGCTTTCTGAACCGTTCGGCCTGGTCTTCCGGATCGTTCAGCTCTGAGAAACCGTTGGCGAGCTCCCGCCCGCCGATGAATAGCTCGAAGCGGTCGGTCACAAACGGATTTCGATCATTTCGGCGGGCGAGCGGTGAGGTCTCGGTCGGATACTCGGTAATGAAGATCGGTCCCATCAACCGATCTTCTACGGTTTTCTCGAAGATCTCGGTTTGCAATTTGCCTAAGCCGTCCGACGGCGTGACGAGACAGCCTAGTCTCTCCGCGACTTGGGCGGCCCGTTCGCGATCGGTAAGGTTCGCGGCTGTCAGCTCGGGGTTATAGCGGAGGATCGATTCGAACACGGTCAACCGTTCGAAGGGTTTCGACAAATCATAGCTATGCCCGCCATAGCTTACCGTGGCGCTGCCGAATAATTGCATCGCGAGGCCGCGCAGCATTTCCTCGGTCAAGTCCATCAGGTCGTGATAATCCGCATAGGCTTGATAAAACTCCAGCATCGTGAACTCGGGATTGTGCTGGGTAGAGAGCCCCTCGTTGCGGAAGCTGCGGTTGATCTCGAAAACCTTTTCGAAACCGCCGACCACCAACCGTTTTAGGTAGAGTTCCGGAGCGATACGGAGATACAAGTCCATATCGAGGGCATTGTGATGGGTGATGAAGGGCCGGGCGCGAGCACCGCCGGGAATCACCTGCATCATCGGGGTTTCCACTTCAAGGAAGTCCCGCTCGAGCAAGAACTGGCGAATGAACTGAATGATGGTGCTGCGCATTCGGAAGATTCGCCTGGATTCCTCGTTCACGATGAGATCGACGTAACGCTGCCGATGTCGGAGCTCTTCGTCCGTCAGTCCGTGGAACTTCTCCGGCAAAGGGCGTAAGCTCTTGGTGAGCAGGCGGATTTCGGTTGCCCGAATGGACAACTCGCCGGTCTTGGTACGAAAAACCGTACCTTTGACGCCGATGATGTCGCCGATATCCCAGTGCTTGAAAGCTTCGTACTGGCCTTCCGGTAGGGCGTCTTTCTGGAGGAAAACTTGGATACGCCCAGACATGTCCTGAATATGGGCGAAGCTCGCCTTGCCCATCAGCCTCTTGCTCATGATGCGCCCGGCAGCCTTGACCTGGATGTTCCGAGTTTCCAGGGTGGCGCCGTCCTCGTCTCCGTACTGGTCGTGAAGCGCCTGCGCCAGGGTGTTGCGGCGGAAGTCGTTGGGGAAGGCGATACCTTTCTGGCGCAGGTCCGCCAATTTTTCCCGCCTTTGAGCGATGAGCTTGTTTTCGTCCAATTGATCGTTCATACGTTTTCTTGTTGCGAGTTCTCGTTTCGAGGGAGGCCCCGCCCTGACGGAGTAAAACAAACCCGCGCGAGGGGACGAGCCACAGCCATGGCGACCGACATCAAGCCTTACAGGCCGCTTTTCAAGCTGGCTTCGATGAACATGTCCAGATCGCCGTCCAATACGGCTTGCGGGTTGCCGCTTTCGACACCGGTACGTAAATCCTTGATCCTGGATTGGTCCAGCACGTACGAGCGGATCTGGCTACCCCAGCCGATGTCGGACTTGGACTCTTCCAGCTTTTGCTTTTCCGCGTTGCGTTTCTGCATTTCCATTTCGTAGAGCTTGGCCCGAAGCTGTTTCATGCATCGGTCACGGTTGGCGTGCTGGGACCGCTCGGTCTGACACTGAACCACGATGCCGCTTGGGATATGTGTGATGCGCACCGCAGATTCGGTTCTGTTGACGTGCTGCCCGCCGGCGCCACTGGCCCGGTACACGTCGATGCGGAGATCGGCGGGATTGATCTCGATATCGATCGAGTCGTCCACTTCGGGCGAGACAAAAACCGAAGCAAACGAGGTATGCCGGCGATTGCCGGAGTCAAACGGTGATTTTCTAACCAGGCGGTGTACGCCGGTTTCAGTCCGGAGCCAACCGTAGGCATATTCGCCTTCGAAACGGATCGTGGCGCTCTTGATACCGGCTACCTCGCCCGGCGACTCTTCGATCAGTTCGGTCTTGAAACCGCGCCGCTCGCCCCAGCGGAGATACATGCGTTCCAGCATTTCAGCCCAATCTTGCGCTTCGGTGCCGCCGGACCCCGCCTGGATATCGAGAAAGGCATTGTTCGGGTCCATCTCGCCTGAGAACATACGGCGGAACTCGAGTTCGGCGACTTGTTTCTCTAGGCGTTCGAGATCGGCGGCCACAGTATCCACGGTCGCTTCGTCGTCCTCGTCCACCGCCAGAGCGAGAAGTTCCTCGGCGTCGTTTACACCCTGTTCAATTCGAACCAGTGTGTTAACGACCGATTCGAGCTGTGTGCGTTCGCGTCCCAGGCTTTGGGCTTTTTCGGGGTTATCCCAGATTTTCGGGTCTTCGAGTTCTTTTAAGACTTCGTCCAGCCGCTCGCGTTTGGTATCGAAGTCAAAGATACCCCCTAAGAGCTGCCTGGCGGCTCTTCAAATCTTTGATTTGGTTATAGAGAGGATTGAGTTCGCGCATAGTTGAACAAGCTTTGATATCCAGTCAAAAAACTGGAATGGTACTACAGATGAGTCTCAAGAAAAAACGAGCCTTGAGACCGGGCTCGACCCTGGGTCAGTCCCAGCGCTCGTCTCGAACTTGGATCATGCCACGCTCGACCCGGACGGGAAAGCACGGGAGATCCTCATAGGCCGGGGGTTTTAGGACTTTGCCGGTTTTCAGGCAGAAGCGGGCACCGTGGCGGGGGCAAACGATCTCGCAGCCTTCCAGCCGACCGCTGGCGATCTCGGCGCCGTCGTGGGTGCAGACGTCTTCGATGGCGTAGTACTCACCATCGATCATGAACACGGCGACCTGCGTTCCGTCGACATCCACGACCACATGCTCGCCGTTTTGCAGGCTGCCTTCAGGGGTAACGTCGATCCAATCGGACATGAAACGCTTGCTTTCTATCCGGCTCTATTCGGTGCTGACGGTGTCCTTTTCATTCTTGAGCGCCGCTTGCAGCGAATGCCAAGCCAAGGTGGCGCATTTCACCCGAGCCGGGTAGGCGCGGACACCGGCCAGGACAGCGAGCTTGCCGAGCTCTTCGAGATTCACGGCGTCGTCTTTGCCCGTAGTGATGCGGTGAAAAATGTCGAACAAATGCTGGGCTTCTTCTTCGCTCTGACCCTTGACGAGCTCGGTCATGAGCGAGGCGGAAGCCGTCGAAATAGCGCAGCCGGAACCTTGGAAACTCACATCCTCGATCACGCCGTCGTTCACTTTGACGTAGAGCGTGATTTTGTCGCCGCACAACGGGTTGAACCCTTCGATTTTCCGATTGGCGTCTTCCATGACCCGGAAATTGCGCGGGTTGCGGTTGTGATCGAACACAACTTCCTGATAAAGATCCCGGATCTGCTCCAGCATCAGCCGAACACCTCGATGACTTTGCGAATGCCGTCCATCAGGATATCGATTTCCTCGAATGTATTGTAGAGACCGAAAGAAGCGCGAGCGGTCGCGGGCACGCCGAAGAAGTCCATGACCGGCATGGCGCAATGATGCCCGGCGCGGATCGCGATGCCGAGGTGGTCCAGAATCGTGCCGATGTCGTGGGGATGTATACGCTCCAGCGTGAAAGACAGGATCGCACCTTTCCGTTCCGCCGTGCCGACGATGGTCAGTTGGGGAATTTCGAAAGCCCGTTCCGTAGCATACTGCAACAACTGGTTCTCGTACGCCGCGATCGCATCCATGCCGATGGTTTGGAGATAATCCACTGCCGCCCCCAAGGCAATCGCGTCGACAATGTTCGGCGTGCCAGCTTCGAACTTGAAGGGCAGGGTGTTGTACTCGGTCTTGTCAAATGTGACCCGGCGGATCATGTCGCCGCCGCCTTGGTAGGGCGGCATGGCTTCGAGCCATTTTTCCTTGCCGTAGAGCACGCCGATGCCGGTCGGGCCGTACAGCTTGTGTCCGGACAGGGCGTAAAAATCACAGTCCAGATCCTGAACGTCCACGGTCATGTGTGGTGCCGCCTGAGCACCGTCTAGAAGCACCGGAATCTCCCGGCTATGGGCGAGCTCGATAATCGCTTTGACCGGGTTGATCGTTCCCAGTGCGTTGGACATATGGACCACCGACACCAGCCGGGTGCGTGGCGACAGGAGTCGCTCGAACTCATCCAGCTGCAGGTCGCCGTTTCGGTCGATCGGAGCGACTTTCAGCTTGGCACCGGTTTGCTCGCACACCATCTGCCAGGGCACGATGTTGGAGTGATGCTCCATGGCGGTGATGAGGATTTCGTCGCCCTCTTTCAAAACGCTGCGGCCGAAACTTTGTGCCACTAGATTGATCGCTTCGGTCGTGCCGCGCACGAACACGATTTCATGGCTGTGCCTCGCGTTCAGGAATTTTTGCATCTTTTCGCGCGCGGCTTCGAAAAGATCGGTCGAGCGCTGGCTTAAGGTATGCACGCCACGGTGAACATTGGAGTAGTCGTTCTCGTAAACCCGGCGGATGCAGTCGATCACCGCCTTGGGTTTGTGCGTGGTTGCGCCGTTGTCGAGATAGACCAGCGGCTTGCCGTGTACCTCTTGGTGCAGAATCGGAAAGTCTTCACGAATGCGCGCAACGTCATAGCCCGCCACGTTCGATGGGGCTTTCAAGCTTGCCGTACCCGGGGCGGAATGAGCTGGATTCTGTGGCATGGCGGCCTGGGAAGCGTAAACCTTGTTCATAACCAATCTTTTCGGACATTGGATTGCGGCAGGAAAGACAACAGTTCGTCGTGAACTATTCTCCTGAGGCTGTTGAGTCCGATTTTTTCGACCATCTCGTTGGCAAAGGCGAATATGAGCATGTTGCGCGCCGTTGCTTCATCCACGCCGCGTGATTCGAGATAAAAAACGGCCTCCGGATCGAGTTGCCCGACGGTTACACCATGGGAGCATTTTACGTCGTCGGCGTGAATTTCGAGCTGCGGCTTGCTGTCGATTTCGGCGTCTTCCGACAAGAGCAGGTTGCGGTTGCTCATTTCGGCGTCGGTTTTCTGGGCTTCTGGGTGAACGACGATGCGTCCGGAAAAGACGCCCCGCGCACGATTCGCGGCGATGCCTCGGTAGGTTTCACGGCTGGTGCCGCAGGGTGCCTTATGACGGATGAGAGTGTGGGTATCCAGATGCCGCCGTCCGGTCGCGAGAAACAATCCGTCCAATTCACACGCCGCCTCATGGTCCAATTGAGCGTGAATCTCGGTACGAGCCACGAGGCCGCCGAAAGCGAGATGATGCTGACGGAATCGTGCCGAGCGTGCCTCTAGCGCGTAAATCCCGCCGAAGTGATAGCCCTTGACGGTTTCGCTCTGGAGCTTGTAATGCTCGAGTCCCGCATTTTCGCCCACTGAAACCTCGGTGACCGAGGCGGAGAGATAACTCAAGTCTCCGGCACCCGCATAGGTTTCGACGAGGCTGGCTTCGGCATTCTGTTCCAGCGCAATGAGATTGCGGGTCACGGCCAGTCCGTCCGGGCGCGTCGAAAAATGAATCAGCTGCAAGGGTTTGTCCAGAATCGTGCCGGCCGGCACAAGCACGAAGGCACCGTCTCTGAAATACGCCGTGGTGAAGGCGATGAAGCCGTGAGCGTCTTGCGGAACCGCTTGGTTGAACAAGTCCTCGATCCGCTCGGGATACCGTTCCAGCGCACTGGCCAGAGACGTCGCGATAACGCCTTCGGGAAGTCCGTCGGTCATGGAATGTTCCGCAGAATACATGCCGTCGACGAAGACCAGCGACCAGGCATCGTCCAGACGAAGCCGCTCTAGATCGCTCGTGTCCGCCGCAACCGCAGGTGTGCCCATTGTGGGCACGAACAGCTTCTTTTCCAGCGCCGCGACATTAGTGTATTTCCATTCTTCCTCGCGCGGCGAAGGAAAGCCGCCGGCGGAGAAGCGGCTTTGAGCCTCTTCCCGCAACCGGCGCAGCCACGGTAGAGGCTCGCCGGGCAGGGCCAATGCCCGATAGTGTTCGACGTAGTGTTGAGCCGCGCTCATATCAGGCACCCGCGGAGATCAGTTGATCGACCCAGCCGTAGCCTTTCTTTTCCAGTTCCAGCGCCAGGTCGGCGTCACCCGATTTGGCGATTCGGCCGTGGGCGAGCACATGAACATAGTCCGGCTTGATGTAGTTGAGCAGGCGCTGGTAATGGGTGACCAGGATGAAGGACCGGTCCGGCGAGCGTAGGGAGTTCACGCCTTCCGCGACCAATCTGAGCGCGTCGATGTCGAGTCCCGAATCGGTTTCGTCGAGGATGCATAGGCTCGGTTCGAGCACCGCCATCTGGAGGATTTCGTTGCGCTTTTTTTCGCCGCCCGAAAAGCCTTCGTTCACGCCGCGGTACAGGAATTGTTCATCCAGGTTCACGGCCTTGATCTTCTCCTTGACCAATTTCAGGAAATCCATCGCGTCGACTTCGCTCAGGCCCTTATGTTTGCGGATGGCGTTCAGGGCGGCTTTCAAGAGATAAATATTGCTGACGCCGGCGATTTCCACCGGGTATTGAAAGGCGAGAAAAACGCCTTCCCGGGCACGCTCTTCGGGTTTCATCTCTAGAAGATTCCGGCCGAGGTAGGTTACGGTTCCGGCCGTGACTTCATAGCCCGCGCGGCCGGCCAGCACGTGCGACAAGGTGCTCTTGCCGGAACCGTTGGGTCCCATGATGGCGTGGACCTCGCCGGGTTTGATGTCCAGGTTGATGCCCTTGAGGATGGGCTTGTCGTCGACCCGGACGTGGAGATTCTCGATCTTGAGCATGAGTGATTTACCTAGATATATCTGTTGAATGGGCCGACCGGGATACTAGCCTACGCTACCTTCCAAACTGATTCCCAAGAGCGCTTGGGCTTCGACGGCGAACTCCATGGGCAGTTCCTTGAACACCTGCTTGCAGAAGCCGTTTACGATCATCGAGACGGCATCCTCGGCGGACAGGCCGCGTTGCATGCAGAAGAACAACTGGTCTTCGCTGATCTTGGACGTGGTAGCTTCGTGTTCCACCTGCGCCGTGGGCTGCTTAACTTCAATATAGGGGAAAGTATGCGCGCCGCAGCGATCGCCGATCAGCAGCGAGTCGCACTGGGTGTAATTGCGCGCGTTCTCTGCCGATTTCAGGATTTTCACCAGGCCGCGATAGCTGTTCTGTGCGCGGCCGGCGGAAATTCCCTTGGAGATGATGGTGCTTTTGGTGTTCTTGCCGAGATGAATCATCTTGGTGCCGGTGTCGGCCTGCTGGCAGTGGTTGGTGACCGCTACCGAGTAGAATTCGCCTACCGACTCATCTCCGCGCAGGATGCAGCTCGGGTATTTCCAGGTGATGGCCGATCCGGTTTCGACTTGAGTCCAGGAAATCTTGGATTTGCGGCCTCGGCAATCGCCCCGCTTGGTGACGAAGTTGTAGATGCCACCCCGGCCTTCCTCGTCGCCCGGATACCAGTTTTGCACGGTCGAGTATTTGATCTCGGCGTTGTCTAGGGCTACCAATTCCACTACTGCGGCGTGGAGCTGGTTTTCATCCCGCATCGGGGCGGTGCAGCCTTCGAGATAGCTGACGTAAGAACTTTCTTCCGCAATGATGAGGGTGCGCTCGAACTGGCCCGTCTTGGCGGCATTGATGCGGAAATAGGTCGACAGCTCCATCGGGCAGCGCACGCCCTTCGGGATGTAGACGAAGGAGCCGTCGGAGAATACCGCAGAGTTAAGTGCCGCGAAAAAGTTGTCACTGGGCGGTACGACACTGCCCAGGTACTCACGCACCAGGTCGGGATGATTCTGGATCGCTTCCGACATGGAGCAGAAAATCACCCCAGCCGCCGCCAGCTTTTCCTTGAAGGTAGTCGCCACCGATACGCTGTCGAACACGGCGTCAACTGCGACGCCGGCCAGCCTTTCCTGCTCGTAAAGTGGGATGCCGAGCTTGTTATAGGTTTCCAAGAGCTTCGGGTCGACTTCGTCGAGGCTTTTCGGTTGCTCCCGGGTTTTCGGTGCCGAGTAGTAGCTGATGGCCTGATAATCGATGGGGCCGTAGTGGACGAAAGCCCACTTCGGTTCTTCCATCTCGAGCCAGAGGCGAAAAGCTTTCAACCGCCATTCAAGCATGAACTCAGGCTCGTTTTTCTTGGCCGAGATGGCGCGAATCACGTCTTCGTTGAGGCCGGGCGGCAGGGTGTCCGCTTCCAGATCGGTGACGAAACCGGGCGCATAACCTTTCTTGATGAATTGATCCAGGGTTTTTACTGTTGCAGACATGAGGTTTACTCCGCCTCTTTATCTCGGCTGATAGTGAAGGGCGCTGACCGGAATGCGGATTTCCTCGGGCGCTTTCGTTAAGGGCATGACCATATCGGCCAGGCTGACGGATTCCAGAGCGGCACGGATCGCCCGGTTGATGACGCCCCAGTTGCCCCGAATCTGGCACGACGAGGACTGCTGGCACTGATCATGTTCGAGTCCGCATTCGGTGAGAGCGATCGGCCCTTCAAGGGCATAAATGATGGTCGCCACGCTGGTTTTAGCAGGCGATCGGGTCAATTGATAGCCGCCTTTGGCGCCGCGCGTCGATTTCAGGATGTCGGCTCTCGTGAGCGCCTTCAGAATCTTACTCACCGTAGGGATCGTGATACCGGTCGAATCGGCCAAATCGGTGGCAGCATAAGTGCGCTCAGGTTCTCTGGCCATATGTCCGAGAATGATGATGGCGTAATCGGTCAACTTGCTGATACGAAGCATGGGGACTGCCTTTTTCAATTAAGGACCATTTTAGTCCTGTATAAATCCCAAGTAAAGTACTAAGCTTTTGTTGTTTCGGGTGGTGTTCCGCGTCTTTAAGACGAGCGCGCTGCGAACGCGTTGCGCATACGAGTCAAGGTGGACCCTTTCGGCGTTATACTGTTGCGAACCCGCACGCAATTGCACCGTCTAATGGCGCGCTCATTGCCAGCAAGGAAAATACGTGATGATCAAAGCTTGTTCGCCCATAGGGGTTTTGTTTCAGTTTACCCTGACTATTCTGGTTGTCGGTCTCAGTACCGCGACCGTCGTTCCTGCTGCAGAACCGGAGTTCATTCCGGATACCCCTACGACTCACATCCGAAGCCTGCTTAAGGAAGGAACGCACCCAAAACTGCGCTGGGGCAAGTTTTCGGATTACCAGGTGCAATTGGAGCAGTTGTATGGCCAAAACGGCCTTCTACCTTTGTGGTTCAACGAGGGAAGGCCGACGCCGCAGGCTAAGGAGTTGGTGCAGAATCTGGCCGGCGCAGACAGCAAAGGCTTGAACGCTGAGGACTACGATGCCGAACTTTTGGGCCAGTGGCTGAGCGAGTTTGGTGAGAGAGGCGCAAATCCTCGGGAGATTGCCTCCGCCGATGTCGCCCTGAGTCTCGCGGCGATGCGGTATGTGTCGAACCTTTATATCGGGCGCATCAACCCGAACAACATTAATTACGGGCTCAACATCGAGCCTAAGCGGGTAGACCTACCCAATCTGATTCAGAAGATTGCACAGAGTCCCCAGCCCACGGCGATCATCGAGACCTTGGAGCCCACTTTTCCCATTTACGAGCGGCTCAAGGAAGCGCTATCACGGTATCAGCGCTTGGTCAAGGAAACCCCCCAAGTCCAGTTCTCCTTTCCGGCAAAGTTTAAGCCGGGTGATCGACACAAGGATGTACCGGCACTCAGGCAGCTGTTGCACGTTCTCGGAGACCTGGAAGAGATCAAACCTGCTTCCGCGAACTCCCAGGTGTACGGCAGCGAATTGGTGCAAGCGGTCAAGCGGTTCCAGCAACGCCACGGGTTGACACCGGACGGCGTTATCGGAAAAAGTACTCTGAATCAGCTCAACTTTCCTTTGACCGACCGACTGCGCCAGATTCAACTTGGCCTGGAGCGTCTCCGTTGGTTGCCGGAACGAATTTCCGGCAGCTATCTCGTGGTCAATATCCCCTCATTCCAGTTGTTCGGCTTCCGGAATGGCTCCGCTTTAGGAAAATCCGATCTCAAGATGAACGTCATCGTCGGTGAGTCCGTCGACGGACGCCATACGCCGGTTTTTCACTCCAACATGACGTATATCATCTTTCGCCCGTACTGGAATCTGCCGTACAAGATCACAGTCAAGGAGATGCTGCCGCAGATTCTCCGCAACCCGGGATATTTGGCTCAGCACAATCTTGAACTCGTCCCTAATTTTTCGCCCAATGCGCCCGTCTATGAGCCGACTTTCAGGAATATCGAGATGCTCTCGACCGGCGCGCTTAAGTTAAGGCAGAAGCCGGGGCCCAAGAACGCTTTGGGTTTGGTCAAGTTTGCATTTCCAAACCATAACAACATCTACTTGCACAGTACGCCATCGAAGGGATTGTTCAAGAAGGCCAGACGCGACTTCAGCCATGGCTGCATTCGGGTGGAAGACCCGGTGGGTCTTGCGGAATTCGTCCTGGCGGACCAGGGCGAGTGGACGCGCGAACGAATCGAGTCGGCTATGAATGGCAGTAAGCCGAAAACCGTTACCTTGAAGCACCCCGTGCCTGTTTACATCTTCTATTCGACGGTATTTGCCGACGAGGAGGGGTCTGTGAGCTTCTACGACGATATCTACGGCCATGACCTGATCCTGAGCGATCTATTGGCCAAGGGGTTCCCATATCCCTCATAACACGCCGCGCGGGCGAGGGGGATGCTGTAGCGACGGCATGTTTGCGCAAGGCGATATCCGCGGAAAACGGTCGGACGGAGGTCGGCCGGGTCCTACCCCGGACACATCTTTGTCGAGTTCGGGCGCGGCATGCGCCGCGCCTGTGTTCGGCTCTGCAGATCGGTTCCCAGTACTCTCGCCCCGTAGCCCAGACCCGAGAGACGGCGTAATCATTAAGCAGAAGAGGTAGGGCGCAGAACTCCCCTCTGGAGTTCTACACGGCCCTACCAGGAACGGACTCTGCCGGTGTCGAGATGAACGAAATCAGAACGCCGGTAATAGCCGACACCGCCCTGTTGTAGTGCGAGTGCCGCCTTTTGAACGGTGCGCGTGCTGATATCGCTCATGCGAAGGTCGATCGCCTTACCTTCCATGTGCAGGCTATGCTCCGCTACGCCGTGACTGATCTTGCGTAGCATCCGGTTCGTTTCCGGCGAACGGTAGCCGGAGAGGACATGGAACGTACCGCGACTGCCGGTGAAAACGAAGACGGCATAGAGCAGATCGATCAAAGCGGGGTCCATCGGGTAGACGCTGTTGGTCCGGTGGTCCCTCAAAAAACGATTGAACCGGCGCAAAGTCCGGCGGTCGTAGTACTGTTGCGGGCTACAAACGAGCGTTAGTTCTTCGCCAGTATTCAAATTGTAAAATGACAATTTGCGTTCTTTGCTGAAAACCTTGGCAAACGCATCAGCCGAGGGAAGAAGTAAAGTCCCCACCGCCGCCATTCCGGCGCGAGTCAAAAAAGCTCGCCGGGACAGGTTGGCCGTGGGCATTTGATACCCAGGATGAGAAATCGTATCTGTGCTCATATGCTCAGGTCCCTTTTTTAAACAAGGTCTTCGCATAGGCATCGACGAATTCTCCGTAGTCCCTTCTCCGCCACAAGCGTACGGAGCCGGGGAATTTGTCGATGCCCGGGTGAGCAGCAACCCGCTCACCGAAAAACGCGAACTTTACGTTTCGTGTCTTACGGAATCAAGCCCTAAAGTCACCTCCCAGCTGTAAGCAGTTTTCGTGCCAATATATATTCCGAACTTAAGTGTCTATGGTTCAATGATTACCGGCTCTGTTCGTATAGTGCTGGTACGATTCGTAGATGCTTCTTTTCTCATTGAGAAATATTGATGCCATCGAAATCCGCCGCTCGATTATGGGTAGCGGGACCCGAATCGGTGCCTTCGCGTTCCAGTTGACACGTCAAAAAGCCGACGGATTTTGCAGCGTCTAATTCGCCGGGGGTATCCGAAAGGAACAGAATGGAGGCCGGTGGCAAGCCTATGCGTCGAGCGATTTCCCGGTAGGACTCGGCTTCCTGTTTGGGACCGGTGCGGGTGTCGAAATACCCGGAAAACAATGGTGTCAAATCGCCGTATTCGGTGTGTCCGAATAGGAGTTTTTGAGCGTGGACGGATCCTGAAGAAAATACGTAGAGATCGATGCCCTGTGCTTTCCATTCCCTTAGCTTGCGCACGGCGTCCTCGTAGATGTGACCGCAAAAATCTCCGTTGCGGTATCCCTCTTCCCAGATCATCCCCTGTAATGCCTTGAGGGGAGCCGACTTTCTATCCTCATCGATCCAGTGTATGAGTTGCTCAGCCACTTGCGCCGCGCTCAGCTCCTTTTTTCCGCAGAGTGAGCGGACCTCTTCAAGCAACGTTGCTACCTCGGGATCGTCCGCATGACGGGTGACGAAATCCATCATACGCGCCCGGGAATAAGGGAACAATACGTCTTTGACAAAGGATATCGACGATGTAGTTCCCTCGATGTCAGTCAGAATGGCGCGGATCATACGTATCGGGTCAAGAATTGTTCGAAGCTTGGGAAGGTGCTGGCGATCCCGCTATCGGTAAATCGCGCTTTCCAGCCGTCGGGCGTTGTGAATAAGCGGATTGCCGTAAAATGGGGATTTTCTCCCATATCGAACCAATGTTTGAGGTTCGCCGGGACGCTGATGAGGTCACCCTGCTCGCAGAGCAGCACATAAACCTTGTCGTTGGGATGCAGATAAAAAAGTCCTCTTCCGTCGACGAAAAAGCGGACCTCGAAATCGTCGTGCATATGCTCGTTTAGAAACATGGCGCGCAACTCCGCTTTTTGGGGATGGTCCGGCCGAATGCTGACGACGTCGACAGAACGAAACTCGTAACGGTCGATCAATCGGTCGATGGATTCGCGGTAGGCTGCGATGATGGATTCCTGATCGGCGTCGGGAGACAGCTCTCGGTCGGCGGTCCAGCGTTCGAACAACACGCCGATTTCCCAAAGCTTCTGGGCGATGGCCTCGGGTTCGCGGATCACTTCGGCGTCGTCCGGACGATTTTCGGGGTGAATGGTCAGCAAGCTCATGGTGTTCCTACTCCGTGTAAGCGGCACTCGATATCAAACAAAAATTCCAGCGCTTCGACATGGCGCAGGGCGTCCTTTACCGAGGCGCCCCAGGTATAAAATCCGTGACCCGCGATGATATAGCCGTAGATGTCGCGGTGGAGTTCGAGGTACTCGTCCACTTTGAGCGCCAGCCGGGGGATGTTCTGATCGTTAGGGAAGATCGGAATGACAATGCGCGTTTCGTGGGTATCGATTCCCGGTAAGGCTTTCAGCAGTTCATAGTCCTGGAGTACCAGTTCGTCGCGGAAGAATCGAGAAATCACCGTGGCGCCGGGGGAATGCGGGTGCAGCACGGCACCGACATCCGGATAGCGGCGATAGATCGATGTGTGCAGCAAAGTCTCGGCTGACGGCTTTTTTCCGTCCAGGGAACGGCCTTCGGCATCGATCAGCATGATGTCTTCGGGCGTCAGCTCGCCTTTGTGGCGTCCCGATACCGTGATAGCGATGCGTCCGTCGCTGAGGCGGGCCGAGAAGTTTCCGCTGGTCGCGGGCACCCAGCCCCGGGCGTGAATGTAGCGACCGGCTTCGATCAATTCGCGGGCGCGCTGCTGGAATTCGTCGTGCATAGCTGGTCTTTGCCTTGCAGCAAAGGTCGGGATTGTAGTCGCCCTGAATGTTCTGCTCAATCCGGAAGTTTGCTCTGATATTGCCAAAAAAACGGGCACGCGGTCCCGGTTGGCGTCTGCAGTGTTCGGCGTGCTCCTTCATATACCCGCGTTCATCGCTGCAAACTCCACAATCGATTAGATATGCCTCCAGAGCCGCTCCCGAAGCCCGGACGATCGATCCGGAACACGCTTGATGGCTTCTTCCAGAATCTTCCGGGAGCCTAGAATTTCCACTCGGTGCCGTGCTCGGGTGATGGCGGTGTAGATCAGCGGGCGGTCCAGCACCGGGCTTTCGACGTCCGGCAGCGCCAGCAAGACCTCGTCGAACTCAGACCCTTGGCTCTTGTGTACGGTCATGGCGTATACACTTTCGTGTTCGGGCAGCCGAGCTGGTGCGAAGCACCGGATATGGCCGTCGGCGTCCTCGAAAAAAACCCTGAGTCCGGCTGCCGTCTCCAGCGTAATGCCGATATCGCCGTTGAAGATCCGGAGGTCGTAATCGTTACGTGTGACGATAACCGGACGCCCCGGATACCACCGCGTGCCACGGCGCAACCGCCGTACCTCGTGAAGCCGTTCTTCGAACAGCCGGTTAATCCCATCAGCCCCGCTGTCGCCTTCTCGGTGCGCGGTGAGCACCCGAAAACGGCCGAAGGCCCGGAGGACTGCCTCCACTTCGGCGCCCGAGTCCACGGCCGCGAAGAACGCCCGATAGCCGTTTTCCATTCTAGCGACCAAATCCGCCGGGCTGTGCCGCCGCGCCGGTTCCCAGTGAATTTCGGGATGGCGGCCACTCGAGAGTAAATCCACCGCGTCTTTCGCGCGCCCGGCGTTAATCAGCCGCGCCAATTGGCCGATGCCGCTTTCCGAACCAAAGCGATGGCTGTGAGTGAGCAGAGCGATGCAGTCGGAGAGGGCCGGTGTGAACAGATCGCCTGACGGAGTCTCGACCCCCGAGGCTGCATAGAGCCGTTCGCGAAACGCCGGGCTGTACCCGAAGGACCGACAAAGGTCGCCGAATACTGCGCCGGGCTCTACCGACGCCAACTGATCCTTGTCACCCAGCATGATCAGCCGGGCGTTTTTCGGCAGGGCGTCGACCAGCTTGGCCATCAGCGCCAGGTCGATCATCGAGGCCTCATCGACCACTAGCACGTCGAACGGCAGCGGATTCTTCCGGTTGTGGCGAAAATAAACGGAATCGGGTCTCGCGCCGAGCAGGCGGTGTAGGGTAGAAGCGGTTTCGGGAAGTGTGTCGCGCACGGCTTGCGATATCGGCAGCCTCGCCTTCTGTTCGCGAATGGCTTCCTGCAGCCGTGCTGCAGCCTTGCCGGTGGGCGCACTCAACGCTATGCGCAAGGGCTTATCTCCGGCCTGGGATTGGAGAGCGGCGAGTATGCGAACCACGGTCGAGGTCTTCCCGGTTCCGGGACCGCCGGAAATGACACAGAATCGCCTGAGTACGGCCACCGCCGCCGCCAACTTTTGCCGGTCAGGCACTTCGGTGTTATGGGCGAAAAGGAGGTCCAGCTCGGTCCGAAGCTTGCCTTCATCGATTTCCGGACAGGGACTTTCCGCGAGTGCCTTGAGGCTATCGGCCACAGTCTTCTCATAACGCCAATAACGCGTCAGGTAAAGACGGTTGTTGGCGTCGAGCACGAGCGGCGCGAAGCTGCCAGGTGATCCGATCAATCTCGATTTTCGGAGCGCAGCCAACCACTCGTCCAGGGTGGGCAGAACGACGGTGGCGCCGTCCTCGACGACCGCTTCGGAACCCGCGTAATCGTCGAGACGGAGACAGACCTGACCGTCTGCTACCGCCTGATAGGCGAGTTGCGCAGCCCAGCGGACCGCCTCTTCCGGGGTATGGTCCAGCCGGCTCAGGTAGGCGGCAAACTGTTTTCCGAGAGGCGACAGCTTGACGAGCGCCGGAGCGGCCATGGTCGATTTGGATGCCGGCGACGGGGGCGCCGATAAACTCGTGGGTGCGGCGAGGGCTTCGTGTTTCATGATCTCTGGATGCGGATTCGGCGAGCTTGATCGATGGGTGCAGTCCATCATCTAGACTTTGTACTGTGATCAATTCTAAAGCGCTAGCTGAATGTCAATACCGCAGGAAATCTCGCAACCGATCGATCCAAGGTTTCGGAGATCCCTCGCCTTCGGCGCCTTGGCGATCGGCCTGTCCGAATGTTTCATCCTGCTTTTGGCGGCTGCTCTGCAGCGGACCGGTATCCGTTTGAGCGTACTCGAACAGAGTGCGCTGAATGTCTTCCTGCTCGTTCTGATGTGCATTCCCATGCTCTGGTGGTTCATGCTTCGGCCTCTGGCCATGCACTTCCGCAAGGAGAAAAGGCGCATCGAGGATGACATGAAAGAGCATGCGGAGCTTCGCCGGTACGTCACGGCGCTCAAAGAAAGCGAGGCGCAGCTGATCCGCCTCAAACGGGCTATGGACGCGTGTGAGGAAATGATCATCATCACCGATTCCGCCGGTCGCATCGACTACGCCAATCCCGCGTTGACCCGCTTTGTCGGCTGCACGGAACAAGAACTTTGGGGTCGCACGCCAGACGTGCTAGACAGCCCTGATGCCGACCAGGCTACGCTCGCCGATATGCGGGCGGCCTTGCGACGCGGCGAATTCTGGTCAGGCCGGCTTCTGAACCGGCGCCGGGCGGCGTCGCCCGGCTGTGTCGAGGGCCAGGCGAATCCATCCAGCTCTCTGGATTACTGGGCCGAGATGAGCATCACGCCTATCCGCGGATCAGACGGGGCTCATCTTGGTTTCGTCCAAATCCAGCGCGACGTGACCGAGCGAGTAGCCAGGGAAAGCGCCTTGCTGCTGGAGAAGGAAGACGCAACGGCGCGCCTTCGGATCGCGGAAGTTTTGCAGCGGAAGGGATCATTGGAGGACCGGTTTACCCGTGTTCTCGATATCTTGTTCGAGCTTCGAGCGTTCGATGTCCAGCGCAAGGGTGGAGTGTTTTTGCGCTCGACAGAAGGGGATCACCTAGAGATGTTCGTGCGGCGCGGGCCTTTCAGCGAGGGATTCATGTGCAGTGAGAGGTGTGTTCCGTTGGGTTCATGTTTGTGCGGACGCGCCACAGTCTCGGGCGAATTGCTGGTTTCCGACGACTGCTTCTGCGATCCTCGCCACGAGCGTCGCTACGAAGGCATGCAGCCGCACGGGCACTACATCGTACCCATTGCATCCGGCGGTGAAAACCTGGGCGTATTGGTGCTCTACACCGACCCGCACCCGGTGCGGACGGAGGCCCGTCTCGTCATGCTCCGCCAGGTGGGCGAAATGCTCGCGCTCGCAGTCCTGGAGGAACAGACAAAAGCCTCGTTGAGGGCCGCCCGCGACGAAGCCCTTCGGGCGGCGCAGGCCAAGAGCGCGTTCCTCGCCAACATGAGCCATGAAATCCGGACGCCTATGAACGGTGTGTTGGGCATGCTGGAGTTGCTCAAGGACACGGATCTGTCCAGCGAGCAATGGGATCTGGTGCTGACCGCGGCAAACTCGGCGGAAAACCTGCTCGAGATTCTCAACGAGATTCTGGATTACTCCAAGCTGGAGGCGGGCAAGCTCGAACTCGAGCAAGTCGAATTCAACCTGGCGTCCCTGGTCGAGGATGTTTGCGCTCTGTTCGCCGCGCGTGCACACGATAAGGGGCTGGAATTGAATTGCTTCTTCCCGGCGGACTTGCCGCATTTGTGGCGGGGTGATCCGACCCGCATCCGTCAGGTGCTGACCAATCTCATCGGTAATGCGGTCAAGTTCACCGAGCAGGGGGAGGTCTCGATCGAAGTCAAGCGCGACGAATCGTCCTCCGGGGCGTCGGCGTTACGTTTCGACATCCGGGATACCGGCATCGGCATCGCCCCAGAAGCGCAAGCGCATTTGTTCCAGCCCTTCTCCCAGGCGGACAGCTCGATGGCACGGCGTTTCGGCGGCACCGGGCTCGGGCTGTCCATCTGCAAGCAGTTGGTGGAACGGCTGGGTGGCGCCATCGGGGTGGAGAGCGCACCGGACTGCGGAAGCCGCTTTTGGTTCACGCTGCCTCTCGAGTCGGTCGCCGCGGTCACAGGGCCAACTCCCACACTCGATTTGTCCGGGCGCCGCGTTTTGATCGTGGACGATAACGCCACGAACCGGCTCATCCTCAAGCATTATCTGACACATTGGGGACTCATTGCCCATGAAGCCGACCACGGCTCGGCGGCCTTGGCCGAGCTCGAAGCGGCCCAAAGCCGGGGCACGCCTTACGATTTGGTGTTACTGGATTTGCAAATGCCGGAAATGGACGGCATCGCTCTGGCGCGCGCCATGAACACCGATCCCGCTTTGAAACAGACTCCGCGCCTACTGCTGTCCTCGGGAGGATTGGCCGAGGAGGCCGAACGCAGGGCTTTCGGAATTGCTCGGAGCCTGCTGAAACCCGTGCGCCAATCCCAATTGTTCGATGCCATTTTGGACCTGTTCGAGACCCGAAGCCTCGCACAGGATCGCTCGCCCTTCAAGTCTCGTCCGGCGCTGCCCGATTACGGCAATTACCGGGTGCTGGTCGTGGAGGACAACAAAGTCAACCAGAAAGTGGTACTTGCCATGCTGGCCAAGTTCGGACTCACACCGGTGTTAGCCGATAACGGCCAGGCAGCCTTGGACCGGCTCACCGAAGCGCCGTTCGATTTGGTGTTGATGGACTGCCAAATGCCGGTCCTGGACGGATACGAGGCTACCCGCATACTCCGTGCCCGCGAACTCGCCGAGGGATCTCGGCGCACGCCGGTGGTGGCGCTCACTGCGCACGCTACGGCCGGGGAGCGGGAAAAGTGTTTGGCTGCCGGCATGGACGCTTATTTGAGCAAACCCGTCTCGCAGAAAGAACTTGCAGCGACCTTGGCGCGCTGGCTCGGCGACACGCCTGTACCGGATCAAGAAGCGTTTGATGACCTGCTATCGGAAAGGGTAGACGTTGGACCGACCGCGACTAGAGCGCCCGTTTGGGATCGGGAGGCCGTTCTGCGTGACTTGGACGGGGATGAAGAACTTCTCAATGAGTTGATCGATGCGTTTGTCGCCGAAGTCCCTGAGCAATTGACGGCTCTTCATGACGCTCAGGAGCGCTCGGATCTCGCGGCTCTCGCCGAGATCGCCCATGCCGTTAAAGGCATGGCTGGACACTTCCACGCGGAGGATCTTAGAGGCGCAGCGTTGAAACTGGAACACATCGCCCGGATGGCGAAATCAACCGATTACGCGCGCTTGGTAGGCACTTTGGCGGAGGCCGCCGCTCGCCTGATCGAGGACTTGAGCCGAGCGAGGAGCGCGGAAATATCATGAATACATTCAATTTTCACGAGCTCAAGGCCAGTGAACGGTTGCCGACTCCGTCAGGAACCGCCTTGGCCATCATGAAGCTGGTTCAACGCGAGGATGCGACGGCTCAATCTATGGCGGAACTGATTCAATCGGATCCCGCGCTGACCGGAAGGATTTTGCGCCTCGCCAACTCGCCGGCCATCGGTGCGCGCAGGCCCATTGTCGCCGTGATGGACGCGGTATTGATTCTGGGCATGAACGTGGTTCGCCAGTTCGCTTTGAGCCTGTCGCTAGTAGCGGGTTATAGCCAAGGGCGCTGTAAGGCCTTCGATTACGCGGGGTACTGGGCGATGTCCCTGGCACAAGCCGTCGCTCTTCAGGAAGTGACTGCCCGCAAGCGGACCGTGGCGCCGGAAGAGGCCTTTACCATGGGGCTGCTCGCCGAGATCGGACGCCTCGTGCTGGCGACGGCCTGGCCGGAAGACTACAGCGATTGTTTGGAACGTGCACAGGGCGAACGCCTGCTCAATCTGGAACGGGAACGTTTCGCCATCGACCATCGCAGCCTGAGCATCATGTTGCTGGCCGATTGGGGATTCCCTGAGAACTTCCTGCAAGCATTGAGGCTGAGTTTCGACTCGGCTCCAACGGACGGTTCGCGCGCCGGCACTCTGGCCGGCCAACTGAATTTCGCGCGCGAGATCGCTCATTACTGCCTGGCGGAGCAAGCCGGTCGGGAGGTTCTCTTGCCGAGATTGCAGACCCAGGCCGCGAATCACGACTTCGACGAAAGGACTCTGACCGAAATCCTGGAGTCCACGGAAGCGCAATGGCGCGAGTGGGGGAATCTGATCGGCGTCGCGACCGATCTCCGGCAATCCCCGCCAAAACCATCTGAGGTGGAAGAACGGCCGCTCTTGGGGCTCGACGTGCTGCTGGTCGACGACGACCCGATGACGCTCGCTCGACTTTCCAAGCAGTTGGGCGCTTTGGGGCATCGCATCGCCACCTGCCGGGACGGCGAGTCCGCGCTGAAGCACGTGCTGGAACACAAACCGCAACTCGTCATCACCGATTGGCACATGAAGCCCATGGACGGCCTGGCCTTGTGCAAGGCGCTGCGCGCCTCGGCGTTCGGCAAGACGCTGTATCTCATCATGCTGACCGCGACCGAAGACGAGGATGCGCTGGTGAAGGCTTTCGATGCCGGCATCGACGACTATGTCGTCAAACCGCCGAGCCTCAGAGTGCTCAATGCCCGCATTCGGGCCGGTCAACGGATCATCGCGCTGCAGCAGGATTTGGCTCAGGAGCGTCAGGAAATCGAGCGTTTTTCGGCGGAATTGGCGGTCGCCAACCGCCGCCTCGAACTCATGGCGAATACCGATCTGCTCACCGGGCTGCCGAACCGGCGCTACGCCTTGGACCGACTGGAGCAGGAATGGTCGACCGCGCTCCGGGTCAACCGTCCGTTGAGCGTCATCATCCTGGATTTGGACCGGTTCAAGTCGATCAACGATACCTTCGGCCACGATGTCGGCGATCAAGTCCTCGCCCATGCGGCCAAGGTCATGCGTGATGCCGTGCGTGCCAGCGACGTCGTCTGCCGGATGGGCGGCGAGGAGTTCTTGGTCATCGCCCCCAACACCGACAGCGCCGCCGCGCTTCATCTGGGCGAGCGGATACGCGCCGCCATCGAGCGGCATCAACCCACGAAGCTCGCCTTGTCCTTTCCGCTGACCACGAGCATCGGCGTGGCGAGTTCCACGGATGCCACGACCGACTGCAAAACCCTGATCAAGCGGGCTGATCAAGCTTTATTCCAGGCCAAGCAAGGCGGCCGCAACAGCGTGAGACAGGCTTCGTAGCGGTTTCATCTCGGTCCGTTTCGCTGCGCCCTGCTCGTGCGATTCAAGGCTGTAACGGTAGATGGACCAGTCTTGGCGCAAGCTTGCGCGACGACGCTTTGCTCTGCCCCCAATCAAGTCCTTGGTGGCGCGCCTGCCTTAGAGCATTTTCATTTTGTTTATACGGTAAGCCTACGTTGCGGAAATCATTTAGCCGTAGTGGAAGTAGGGTGTGGTGAGCGAAGCGAACCGCCCTTCGACCTCGCTCAGGACAGACCCTTCGACTTCGCTCAGGACAGGCACCGTTCGAGCAGAGATAACCGGGGCCTATACGACCTCGAGGAGGCGTTTTACCGTCCCTGGTTCTGGATTCCGGCGATCCCTGCCGGAATGACGGCTTTGTGGAGTGACATGAGCGAGGTAGGGCGGATTACGGCCTAGCGGGCCTATCCTGAGTCCTTCGACGAGCCTGTCCTGAGCGTGTCGAAGGGCTAACCTGCCTTCACTCACTTTCCTTTCCCTCGGTTACCTTTCAATGAAGATGAAAACGCTGTAAAAGCCCGCTCGCTTCCGAACGGCAAGCAGCGGTGCTAACGTCCTTCGGCCTTCGCTCTCTGGCGCCACACCATGCCGATTATTGCTCTCGGTACCGGGGCGCGGTGCTGGAAGGGGGGCGAATGGCTAAATCCCGGCGATGTGAGAATCGCGCGAAAGAAGGATCAAGAACGGCTACGCGCGAGTCGAATGTACGCGCCCATCGAGCGTGTCCGAGACTTAAAATAACGTCTGGCCACGCTTTCTCACGCCCGTCCGTTCAAGAGGTAAGCGACATGCTGATTAAGTGTCGCGTCTCGTGTGATTATTTACCGAGAAAGAGTTATGCTCTGTTTGAAGCCCGGAGCCTTCTCCAGGAGATATTCGGTCCGTCCAAGTGAGGTTCCTCTCCATGCAGATTCGTCTTCATAAAAATGCCCGTACCACCCCGGCGGTTCGGCAGGCCATTCAAGCGTCCACGTTGAGCGAGCGCGCCTTGGCCCAAAAGTACGGCGTCAGCCGGACGACCGTCCGCAAGTGGAAACGCCGCTCCTCGGTCGAAGATGCCTCACACCGGCCCCACACCCTCAGGACCACGCTCACGCCCGCCCAGGAAGCCATCGTGGTCTATCTCCGTCAATCCCTGCTCCTCCCCTTGGATGATCTCCTGGCCGTAACCCGAGAGTTTCTCAATCCCGACGTGTCCCGTTCCGGACTGGACCGCTGCCTGCGCCGCCACGGGGTGGCCTCCCTCAAGGCCCTGCTCCCCCCTGCGGAGAAGACCACGTTCAAGCCTTTCAAGGTCTACGAGCCCGGCTTCCTTCACGTGGATGTCAAGTACTTGCCGGCTATTGACGGCGAACCTCGCCGATACCTGTTCGTCGCGATCGACCGCGCCACCCGCTGGGTGTATGTCGCCCTCAAGCCCAACCGCACCGCCTTAAGCGCAAAGGCCTTCCTCAAAGCGGTGATTCAAGCCGCGCCTTTCCGCATCCAGAAATGTCTGACCGACAACGGCTCGGAGTTCACCGACCGTTTCTTGACCCGAACTCGCCAGCCCTCCGGGACGCATGAGTTTGACCGCCTCTGTACTGAACAAGGCATCGAACATCGCCTGATTCCGCCTCGTCGGCCCCAGACCAACGGTCTGGTGGAACGCTTCAATGGCCGCATCGAGGAGGTGTTGCAAACCCATCACTTCGATTCAACCGCCGATCTGGAAACGACCTTGCACCGCTATGTCGACCTGTACAATCATCACATTCCTCAACGGGCCTTAGGCCATCTCACCCCGATTCAGGCGCTCAAAAACTGGCAAACGTCCCATCCCCATCTCTTTCGCAAGAGGGTTCACAATCTTGCGGAACTTGACAATTAAGAAGCCCTCCGATATCCGCCCCTCGGAAATCACCCCGCGCGAGCTGTTTTACGGCCGGAGGCGGTTCCTGCAACTCGCGGCCGGGACCTCGGCTCTGGCTCTCTTGCCGCGGGGGCTCGAAGCCGGTGAGAAGCTACCCATGGTCCGGAAGAGCGATGATGTGTTGCCGGACAAGGTCACGCCTTACGAGGACATCACCCACTACAACAATTTCTATGAGTTCGGCACCGACAAGGAAACGCCCGCCAAGCTGGCCGGGAGCCTGAAAACCCGGCCCTGGACGGTGGCGGTGGAAGGCGAAGTCCGCAAGCCCAAGATCTACGATATCGACGAACTATTGAAACTGGCGCCGCTGGAAGAGCGCATCTATCGCCTGCGCTGCGTGGAGGGCTGGTCCATGGTGGTGCCCTGGGTCGGCTTTCCTTTGGCGGAGCTGATCAAGCGCGTGGAACCGACGGGCAATGCCAAGTTTGTGGAGTTCACGACCTTGTTGGACCCCGAGCAGATGCCGGGCCAGCGCTCGGCGGTGCTGGACTGGCCGTACGTCGAAGGCTTACGCATGGACGAGGCCGTGCACCCTTTGACTCTCCTCGGGGTAGGGCTTTACGGCGAAGTCCTGCCCAACCAGAACGGTGCGCCAATCCGGGTGGTCGTGCCTTGGAAGTATGGCTTCAAGAGTGCCAAGTCTATCGTGCGCATCCGTTTCGTGGAGAAGCAGCCGGTTTCCACCTGGATGAAAGCGGGTCCCAAGGAATACGGCTTTTACGCCAACGTGAATCCGGAGGTTGACCATCCCCGTTGGAGCCAGGCCAAGGAACGCCGCATCGGTGAGTTCTTCAAGCGCCCGACGTTGCCTTTCAACGGTTATGGTGATCAGGTGGCACAGCTTTATGCGGGGATGGATTTGCGCAAGTATTTCTAGGGCGGCTCGTGCCGGGTCAAGTAGGTCGGCAACCCTTTGCCGGCAAAGGCGTCGGGAAGGGATTCCCGACCGCTTCGTTTAAACGTCATGCGTCATGAAATGAATATTCGAAATCCCCATCCCAAGACGATGGCCGTCCTAAAACGAGGGATCTTTTTGCTGGCATTGATCCCCCTGTTAAAGCTGATCGGCCTTGGCGTGCTGGGTGAACTGGGGGCGAATCCGATCGAGAAAATCACCCGGACCACGGGTTATTGGACACTGACGCTGCTGCTTGTGACCCTGGCCGTGACGCCGCTCCGGCGGCTTTCCGGCTGGCCTTGGCCGGGACGGTTCAGGCGGATGCTCGGGCTTTTCGCCTTCTTCTACGGATGCCTTCATTTTCTCAGCTATCTGGTCCTGGACCAGTTCTTCGACTGGCCCGCCATCATCAAGGACATTGCCAAGCGCCCCTATATCACAGTGGGATTTGCCGCTTACTTGCTGTTGTTTCCCCTCGCACTCACCTCGACTGATGGGATGATCCGCCGTCTCGGCGGTAAACGATGGCGGGCGCTGCACCGCCTGGTCTATCCGATCGCCGTGGCAGGGGTCCTACATTTCTGGTGGCTGGTCAAGAAAGATATCTCCAGACCCGGCGTCTTTGCCGCGATCCTCATCGTATTGCTGGGATTTCGGCTGCTTTGGGCGGTCCGGATGCCGGGGGGCGGAACCTCGAACCGGAAAGCGGTGGATGCCGAAAGATTCGATTCGAAACGGCGTCCGCCGTACCGCCAAGTCTCGGAAGGAAACGCTCATTCGGAGACTTTGCCGTGATTTGTAGAGAGCGGGGCGAAATGCGGGACGATGCAAGGAATCGTGCCTTTCGTCTTCCACCGCGCTTGTACCGGCTATGCATTTCAGCTTTTTAGCCCGCGACGGACTTTTCTTCGCGTGACGGCGTCTTAGCTGGAGCGCACCCTTTTGGCAAGAAAGGCGCCGCGCCGGTTGAATCTTTCATTTTTCTCCGGAAAAACATCGTGTCGCTCCAAGCTTCCATCGTTCGCCGTCGACGGGACGCGGCGTGCCGTGTGTCGAAAGCCTTAGGGCGGAAGTTTCCGCGACTTCGCGTTGTCGGACGCTTCCGACGGTGGGCGGAATTCGGGTTGAGGGCAGCGGGATGACACGCTTCGAGAAACAGCAGAGCCTGCTGGTCAATACCGCCATCGTGATCAGCCTGGCGATCGCTTTCGTGGGTGACATTCTGACGCCCCAAGGTGTCGCGGTCTGGGCTCTCTATTTCATCCCGGTGGCCCTGACGCTCTTTGTCTGGCGCCAGCGGATACCGATCCTGGTTGCCCTCGCGGCGACGATTCTGATGCTGGTCGGCCGGCTTCTTGCGGAACCGTCCAACGAGCCTTTGCTGACCATTTCGGGATTGAACAAGGTCCTGGGCGTGCTGTCGATCTGGGCGGTGACGGTGGTCGCTCGGCAGAGCGTCGGGGTGAAACTCCAGCTCAAGGAAGACGACTGGATCCGCTCCGGGCAACGAGATTTGAGCCTGCGTATGCAAGGTGAGCAGTCCTTCGAAGTGCTTTGCGACAAGATCCTGCGCTTTTTCTGCGAATATCTCGATGTGCCCGTGGGCGTGCTCTATGCGGCCGAGCGCGACGGCGGCGAACTGGTGCGCATGGCGTCGTACGCGGTCGGGCCAGATTCGGCTTGCCCGGACCGTATCGCGCCGGGCGAGGGACTCGTCGGCCAGGCGGTCAAGGAACGGCGGGTCTTGCGCTTCGATAACTTGCCTGACGGGTATCTCCGGATGTCGTTGGCGCTCGGTGAAGCCGCTCCCAGGCACCTCGTGGTGATGCCGGCGGTCATCGACGGCAAGGTCAAGGCGGTGATCGAGCTCGGATTTCTCTCTCCGGTGGGGGTCGCGGACACGGATCTCCTGAGCACCATGGCCGAACCGGTGGCCAGCGCGATCCGCTCGTCGCTGTACCGCACCCGCCTCGAGGATCTCCTCCGAAAAACGCAGCGGCAGGCCGACGAGTTGCAGCGACAGAAGGAAGAGTTACGGGCGGCCAACGAGGAGCTCAAGCGCCAGGGCAAGGCGCTGTCCGAGTCCGAGGTGCGACTCGAGGCGCAGAACGAGGAGTTGACGGAGATCAACGTCCGGCTGGAGGAACAGCGCGACGAGCTGTCGCGGGCTCAGGAGGAGCTGATGAGGCGTTCGGAGGAACTGGTTCGGGCCAATCGGTACAAGTCGGAATTCCTGGCGAACATGAGCCATGAGTTGCGAACGCCGCTCAACAGCGCGCTCATACTCGCCAAGCTTCTCGCCGACAACAAGGACGGCAATCTGACGCCGGAGCAGGCCAAGTACGCCTCGATCATCTACTCGTCGGGCAACGATTTGCTCGAGCTGATCAACGATATCCTCGATCTTTCCCGGATCGAGGCGGGCCGCCTGGAGATGCGGCCGGAGCCGGTCGAACTCGGCCCTTTGGTGGAAACGCTCCGGCGAAGCTTTCAACCGATAGCCTCGCAGAAGAACCTCGCATTCAAGGCGCGCATCGAGCCGGGAACGACGGGAACGATCACCAGCGATCCGCTGCGGCTGCAGCAGATTCTTAGAAATCTTCTCTCGAACGCCTGCAAGTTCACCGAGCGGGGCGAGGTCAGCCTGCGCGTGGTACAGGCCGGAGCGGACCGGATCAGCTTTGCCGTCCGCGATACCGGCATCGGTATTCCCCCCGAGCACCAGGACGCCATCTTCGAGGCCTTCCGCCAAGCCGACGGGAGTACCCAGAGGAAACACGGCGGCACCGGGCTTGGCCTCACGATTTCAAAGGAGCTCGCCCATAGACTGGGCGGCGAAATCCTGGTGGAGAGCGCTCCCCGCAAAGGAAGCACTTTCACCCTGGTTCTCCCGGTCGAATTCGCGCGGCCGGCCGGCGAGGAACCGCCTCGGGAAGCGGAGGTGGTTTTCCTGCCCGGTGCTCGCTCGGCCGCGGAGAAACCGGCGCCGGGTCCGGAAAAACCCGCGCGGGAATCGGCGGGCGGGGCGGTGCAGGACGATCGGGAAAGCCTGGCGCCGGGGGACCGAAGCATTCTCGTCATCGAGGACGACCAGGCATTTGCGGGTATCTTGCGCGACCTCGCCCGCGAAATGCGCTTCCGCTGCCTGGTCGCGACGACGGCGGGCGCGGGCTTGGCGCTCGCGGAGCAGTTCCTGCCCAGCGCGATCATCCTCGACATCCATCTGCCGGACCATTCCGGGCTCTGCGTGCTCGAGCATCTCAAGGGCCACGCCGCCACCCGCCACATTCCGGTGCATGTCATCTCGATTTCGGATTATACGCAGCAAGCCCTTGAAATGGGCGCGGTCGGATACGCACTCAAGCCGGTCATGCGCGAGCAACTGGTGAGCGCTTTCCGCAAGCTGGAGCAGAAGCTGGAACAGAACGTCCGTCGTGTCCTGGTGGTCGAGGACGTCGCCGCCCAGCGCGAGAGCATCGAGCGGTTGCTCCGCACCGAGGGCGTCGAGGTCGTTTCGGTCGGGGCCGGTAGCGAAGCGCTGAAGCAACTGAAGGAAGCCACCTTCGACTGCGTGGTTCTCGACCTCAGCCTGCCGGATATCTCGGGTTACGACCTGCTCGACAAAATGGCTTCGGGCGAAGCCTTCTCGTTCCCGCCGGTAATCGTCTACACGGGGCGCACGTTGACACGCGAGGAGGAGCGGCGGCTGCGCCGTTATGCCAGCACCATCATCGTCAAGGGCGCCCGCTCGCCGGAGCGCCTGCTGGACGAGGTGACGCTTTTTCTCCACCAGGTCGAGGCCCGGCTTCCCCGCGAACATCAGGATATCCTGCGCGAGCTGCGCAGCCGGGAGGGGGCGCTCGAAGGCCGCACCATCCTGGTCGTCGAGGACGACGTGCGCAACATCTTCGCCATCTCCAGCGTGCTCGAACCGAAAGGCGCCAAGGTGCGCGTCGCCCGCAACGGCAAGGAAGCGCTGGAGGTTCTCGAACGCAGCAAGCAGGAGCCCGGCGCTCAAGTGGACTTGGTTCTCATGGACATCATGATGCCCGAGATGGACGGTCTCACCGCGACGCGGGAGATCCGGAAGCATCCGGAATGGAAGGAACTGCCGATCATCGCCATCACCGCCAAAGCGATGCCCGACGACCGCGCGATCTGCATTCAGGCGGGCGCCAACGACTACATCGCGAAGCCCATCGATATCGACAGGCTGGTTTCGCTCATCAAGGTTTGGATGCCCAAATAGAGGACGCCGTGCACGAAGACACTTTCGATACGGAGCTCAAGCTGCTCCTCGAGGCCATCTATCTCAAGTTCCACTACGACTTCCGTCATTACGCGCCGGCATCGCTGAAGCGCCGGCTTTCCCAGGCCATGCGCCGGTTCGGCTGCCGGACGCTGTCGGGGCTGCAGGAGCGAATCCTGCATGAGCCCGGCGTTTTCCCTGAACTCCTGTCGTTTCTCACCATTATGGTGAGCGAGATGTTCCGCGACCCCGCTTTCTATCGGGCTCTGCGCGAAAAAGTGGCCCCGTTTCTCCAAACGTATCCGTCTCTCAAGATTTGGGTCGCGGGTTGCAGCACCGGAGAGGAGGTTTATTCCCTCGCCATTCTTTTGCAAGAGGAAGGGCTGCTCGATCGCACCCTGATTTACGCGACGGATATCAATCCCGAAGCTCTGCGAAAGGCCAAGGCGGGCATCTACGACCTGGATCGGGTCGTCGGGTTCAGCAAAGCCTACCAGGCGGCGGGCGGACGTGCGTCACTCTCCGATTATTACACTGCGGCCTACGGCTCGGCCGTGTTCGACAAAGCCCTGCGCGGGAACACCGTGTTTTCCGACCACAGCCTCGCGACCGACCATGTTTTCGCCGAGGTCCAACTCGTCACCTGCCGCAACGTTCTCATCTATTTCGATCGCGCGCTGCAGAACCGGGCGATCGGGCTGTTTCGGGATTCCCTTTGCCGGAAGGGATTCTTGGCCCTGGGGGCCAAGGAGACGCTCCGATTCTCGGATCACGCCAGGGAGTTCAGCGAATTCGCGCGCGAGGAAAGGATTTATCAAAAGGTGTGAGGCTCGATATGGAACCATGTCCGACCCCGGTCCGACCAGAGGCGATCGTGGTGGGCGGTTCCGCCGGTGCCCTCAATGCGCTCTCCACGCTGCTTGCCGACCTGCCCGACGAGTTTACCGTACCCATGGTCATCGTTCTGCACTTGCCGCGACGCAAGCCCAGCGTGCTGGCCGAGGTTCTCTCAGCCAAGGCCGGCCGGCCGGTACGGGAACCTCAGGATAAGGAACCGGTCTCATCTTCGATGATTTACGTCGCTCCGGCGGACTACCACCTGCTCATCGACCAAGGGCGGACATTCGCCCTTTCGGTGGACGAGCCGGTGAATTTCAGCTTACCCTCTATCGACGTTCTCTTCGAATCCGCAGCCGACGTTTTCGGCGCGCGGCTGGTAGGGGTTCTGCTGTCCGGCGCGAGCGCCGACGGCGCGCGCGGTCTCAAAGCCATCGAGGATGCCGGCGGGACCGCCATTGTCCAAGCGCCGGAGGATGCCGCGATGTCTGCGATGCCAAACGCGGCCATCGCCCTGTGCGAGCACGCCTGCGTGTTGTCGGCGAAGGAGATTCGCGAGCACCTGCTCCGGCTTGCGGGCAGCGACCGAGCGTGAGAAGAACCATGAATCCTAAACCAAAGATTTTGCTGGTGGACGATCGCGAGGAGAATCTCGTGGCGCTGGCGGGCCTTCTGAACGGACATGAGGCCGATCTGTTATGCGCGCGTTCCGGCGAAGAGGCATTGGACCGTCTACTGGTACACGAGGTGGCGCTGGCGCTCGTCGACGTGCAAATGCCGGGAATGGACGGATTCGAACTGGCCGAGCTGATGCGCGGGACCGAGCGCACCCGGGAGATTCCCATCATTTTCGTCACCGCCGGAATTCACGACCACGCCCGCGTATTCAGAGGCTACGAGTCGGGGGCCGTGGATTTCCTGTTCAAGCCTTTGAACCCACACATCCTGTCCAGCAAGGTCGCCGTCTTCATGCAACTCTACCGCCAAAAGCGGGAACTGGCGGAGCGGGTGCGCGAGCTGGAGGCAGCTCTCGCGGAGCGGCAGCGGATCGAGAACGCTCTGAAGGCGGCCGATCGGCGCAAGAACGAATTCCTCGCCATGCTTGGCCACGAACTTCGGAATCCTCTGGCACCGATCAGGAACGCCGCGCAAATCATGAAAAAAATGAATGTTTCCGACCCGAAGCTTCAGACGGTCCAGCAGGTCATCGATCGTCAGACCACCCATCTGGCGCGCCTGGTCGAGGACCTGCTCGATATCTCGCGGATCGAACAAGGCAAGATTACGATCCGCAAGGAGCCGATCGAACTCGCGACAGTCGTCGATCAGGCACTGGAGAGCTGCCGGCCCTTGGTCCAGTCCCGCCAGCACGAATTGATCGTTTCGGTTCCGACCGCGTCCATTACGCTCATGGGCGACGCCGAGCGTCTGGCGCAGATGATTTCCAACCTGCTCAACAACGCCGCTAAATACACGCACCCGGGCGGGACTATATGGCTAACGGTAACGCGGGAGCGCGAGGAAGCCGTGATTCGGGTAAAGGATAACGGGGAGGGCATCCCGGAAGCGCTGTTGTCCCGTATTTTCGATATCTTCACGCAATCCGAGAAAACCCTCGATCGTGCCCAGGGCGGATTAGGGCTCGGCTTGGCCATTGTCAAAAAGCTGGTCGAGCTGCACCAAGGGCGAATCGAAGCCTACAGCGAAGGGCCGGGAAAGGGAAGCGAGTTCACGGTGTGGTTGCCAGTGCGGGCTTGAGGCGCTGCGAAGCGGTTCACGACGGTAGCCCTCCAGCCTATCCTCGGGCACTGCTTGGTTCTTAGAGCGTTTTCATCGCTGATGTACGCTCGAAAAGGAAGCTGCTTTTAGCAACCAGTGAGTTTGAAGTGGGTTTCGCGCCGCGGGCTTTGAGCCAGGGGTGAGAGAAAGCGCTTCCGCGCCGTAATCGGATAAGAAGCGGCTCGAGCTGAATGTCTTGACGGCGATGCTTTGCGAAAGACGGCCGGTGGCAAAAGCCGCTTTAAGTCAAACGCTTCGGTTTTCTCGCGGTTGCCGCCTGCCAAGCGCTCACATTAAGGAAGCTCAATAAGTCCTTCGACAGACTCAGGACAGACTTGTCGAAAGGCATGCACTTGGTCAGAGATTTCTTAACGTCCCACGAACCCTGCGATTATCCTTCTCGTGCCCCAACGCCAACCAGGACTGGCTTGGGTTTTCCCTGCATGACTTGTGCCTTCGGTCAGAACAATTGTGCCTGACCGCACTGCGGGGCGATCGCCAATCCTTTTCCGGCAAATGTGCCCTGATTCGGTATCCGGAGTTTTTCGTATTACCATGCCTGACGAACAGGATGACTTTTGCCCCTGATCGTTTGACGAAAACAAGCGAAACGGCGTTCGGGTTCGGTCATGGCGTCACGTAAGGCCACCCCTGCTTCGTCCTTAAGATGGGATAGTTCATGTTGCGTGTAAGATTGGCACTGGTTGTCGCCATCTCTCTGTGTTTTGTCTTCGTGCTCGGCTTGACGCTGTATTGGGGGTCTCACAAAATCGCCCTGTATTCGTCCCGTAGCCAGGCGGCTTATGAGGCGTTCGATCGTTATCAGCAGCTCTACCGGGAAGCCTATCGTTACTTCAAGCAACGTATGGATCTGCTCCTGGTCGACCAGCAAGGCACGGTGGCGGACGTGGAAATGTCGCGCCAGCGCCTGCACGATGCGATCGAACGCTTGCGGAAAGCGGCCGCGACGGGTTTGGATTCCGCCAACGATATCGAAGCCTGGCAGAACCGTCAGAGCGAATTGGACAGCATTGCCCGTTTGAGTGCATCGCTCGAGGCCGGGATGCATCGGTTCGACGAGGTCGACCGTTTGCGCCACGAAGGCCGTCGTGAAGCGGCCTTGTTGCTGCTATCGGAAGTTCTGGAGGAAGACATCGACCGCACCTTCGATCCGCTCATCGATAGCGCGATCAGCCGCGAGCGTGAACGCGCTTTGGTGGCAAGAGAGCGGCTAATGGGACTGGTCGGCCTTTCCAGGTGGATATCCGTGAGCACGGCGCTGATTTCGGTGGTTTTCAGCCTGGCCGCGGGCGCCATGCTGTTCAGAAGCATCCGTCGTCCGATCGAGGCCCTGATGCGGGGTACTGACGAAATCGCGGCGGGCAATCTACTCTACCGTATCGCCATCGACAGCCGGGACGAATTCGGGTATCTCGCCAAGCACTTCAATCAAATGGCGCAGGAGCTGGAAATCCAGCGGCGCAAACTCGGCGAGGCGCATGCCGCGTTGGAGCATAAGGTCGCCGAACGGACCTTGGAGCTAAACCGCCTCAACGGCGAGCTGCAACGGCTGGATCATGCGCGCAGGCAGTTTTTCGCCGACATCAGCCACGAACTGCGCACGCCGATCACCGTGATCCGCGGCGAGGCGGAAGTGACGCTGCGAGGGCGGAACAAGGAGGCCGAGGAGTACAAGGAATCCTTGCAGCGCATCCTCGATCTGTCGCTGCAATTGGGCAAGCTGGTCAACGATCTGCTGTTCCTGGCACGGGCCGAAACCGCTCACCTGCAGTTCGAGTGGGAAATGCTCGATTTCGTCGAACTGGTGGTCAACGCGGCCGAGGACATCCGCGTGCTGGCGCAGGACAAATCGATCGAAGTGACGCTGAATGTCGCAGATACGCCGGTATGGGTCCGGGGCGACAAACAGCGGCTCCGTCAAGTCGTTTTCATCCTGGGGGACAATGCCGTCCGATATTCGGATGCGGGCAGCCGGATCAGGATCGATCTGGAAGCCGACGGCGCGGAAGCGGTCTTGCGCGTCAACGATCGCGGTATCGGCATTCCCGCGCACGATCTGGAGTTGATCTTCGATCGCTATTACCGCAGTACGAATGCCCGCCGTTCCAGCGACGACGGCACCGGCCTCGGTCTTCCGGTAGCAAAAGCTATCGTGACTGCGCATGGCGGACGGATTTCGGCACATAGCAGTGAAGGGCATGGAACGACCTTTGCAGTAACATTGCCACAACTCACACTGAACGAGAGCGATACGGACGTGGGCGCCGACGTAGACGTTTGCCAGGATTACGCTCGAGAATCGGCTGCCTGACGTCGAAGGCCCTTTTTTAGGCGAGGTAACAAAAGCTTGGACATTCTGTTGGTAGAAGACGACGAGCGTATTGTCGAATTCGTCAGGCGCGGACTGAAGGCGGAGGGGTATAAGGTGGATGTCGCCCGGACCGGACGGGAAGCGACCGCGCTCGCTACGGTGGGGGATTACCGACTGATTATCCTGGATCGAAAACTACCTGATTTGACCGGTCTAGAGGTGTGCGAGCGGCTGCGCGCCGACGAGATCGACACCCCCATACTCATGCTGACGGCCATGGACACGGTGCAGGACAAGGTGACCGGTCTTCGCGCCGGGGCCGACGACTATATGACAAAGCCCTTTTCGTTCGAGGAACTGCTCGCACGCATTGAAGCGCTGATGCGCCGGCGCGGCGGAGGACTCAAGATGGAATCCAGGGAACTCCGTGTCGCCGATCTGGTGCTGAACTTGGACACGCACGAAGTCCGGCGTGGCAGCCGGGTGATCGAGCTTACGCCCAAAGAGTTCGCGCTGCTGGAGAGCTTCATGCGGTCTCCCGGCAAGGTCTTGAGCCGGACCCGAATCCTGGAGCAGGTCTGGGGTTACAGCGCCGATCCCATGACCAATGTGGTTGACGTTTATGTCCGCCAGCTGCGGCGCAAGATCGACGAAGGCTACGAACACAAGCTCCTCAAGACCGTTCGCGGTTACGGTTACAAGTTGGACGCGTCGTGCGAAACAGACAGGATTGCTCAGGATGAGGCTTAGGTCCCGGCACGGTTTTCGAAAACCGGGGTAGTCGCGGTCTGTGCACGCGGCATTAGGAAGCTCTGAACAAGGATTCCGTTCATGCCCTTCGACTTGGTTCAGGATAGACCTGTCGAAGGACTTAAATCAAAGCTTCCTACTAATAGGCAACGGGGGCGCCGACGGAAATCTTTGTCGAAGCCGCTGATTTCGTCTTTAATACACTTACGGCGATCCGTTGGGGTATGATCTGCACGGCCGAGCAGTGCGTCCAGGGTCGGCAAACTAAAAATGTAAGTGGGCAAATCGATTGCTCCGAACTCAACACCAGGTGCACCTCATGAACAAGTTTAGGCGGAGCCTGTCTGAAGTCGGAAATCGGGATGGGGGCTCCCAGAGGAGGGGGATATCGCATTTCGGGGAATTTCTTCTTTTCTACGTCATGCCTTCGCCATGGTGGCTCGCTTTTTTAATGTTGGCGTTGAGCGGGCACCAGGCACTGGCCGACACCGTCACGGTTAGTCCAACGGCGCCTTCGGTGGCTGCGGATGCCGGGTCGGTGGAAATTACGCTCACCTATTCGCGAGGAGTGAACGAACAACAGTCCGGTGAACTTTTTGTCACTTGGGAGACCAACGACGGTACCGCGACCGCTTCGGTGGACTATATCGGCGTGAGTGGGGGGGGGCTCTTCGACCGTGTGGAGGGACCATTGACGCAAACCGAGGTTATCTCGATTCCCATCGTCAACAATCCGGATTTGACTGCGCCCAGGACATTCACGCTCAACTTGACTTGTGACGAGAGTTTTTCGGAGTCGCCGTGTCCCTCGGATGTTTTTCCGACTAGTACCGTCACAATCACCATCACGCCTGTGTCAACCACCCAGCCTCCCACGCCCACGCCGCTCGGCGAACTTCCCGGACTCACCGAAAACGAGCGCTCCGTGGCCAGCGCCCTGATAGGGGCCTGTGACGGCGCTACCGGCGAACTGGCGCAGCGCTGTTCGGACCTCTTGGGTTCCGAACTGAGCGATGCCGAGAAGATCGCCGCCTTGAGCCAGATCACCCCCGAGCAGGTCGCTTCCCAAACCAGTACGCCTTTGCGTATCGGCACCGGGCGCATGGCCAACCTGCGGCAGCGGCTGACCCAGCTGCGGCACGGTGGTGGCGGTCTCGACCTGGCCATGAATATAGACGGCCGAAACATTTCTTACGCCCAGCTCGCGCGTGCGCTCGGGAAGGAATCGGGCGGCGCGGCCGGCGACAGCCCCGACGACCCGCTGCGGGACGGCCCCCTCGGGTTTTTCGTGCAGGGCCGGTTCAACGGGGGGGACAGGGACGGTACTCGCGAAGAGCGGGGCTACCGGTTCACGTCGGGAGGCGTGACTGTGGGCGCCGATTACCGGCTGACCGATCAGTTAGTCCTGGGGCTTGCGTTCGGCTACGACGGTACTTCGTCCGTGTTCAGCCAGGACTCCGGCGCTATGGACACCGATTCGTACCACGGCTCCTTCTACGGCAGCTATTACCTGCCCCAAGACTTTTACGTGGATTGGATAGGGAATTTCACCCGCCACGACTACGACATGAAGCGCAATATCCGCTATAGCGGGTTCTCGTCGCGGGCGCGCAGCAATCCGGAAGGCAATCAGTACGGCTTCGCCGTCAGTGTCGGAAAGGATTTCGCGATCAGCGAATGGAGCCTGAATCCGTACCTCCGTATGGAATACGCCAAGCTCCAGATCGACGCCTATCAGGAAAGAGGAGGCGGCGGCCTAGGCTTGGCCTTCAGCAGCCAGGACGATCACTCCCTGACCACGGACCTGGGCGCCCAAATCGGCCGGAGTTTCAGTCTGCCCTGGGGCGTACTGACGCCGTCCATTCGCTTCGAGTGGGAGCACCAGTACCAGAACGGCTCGCGCGATATCAGAGGACGCTTCGTGGATGCGGCCCCTGGCACCGGCGGCTTCACCATCTCCAACTCGGTCCCGGACCGCGATTATTTCAACCTGGGCGGATCGCTGGCCGCCACCTTGCCCGGCGGCAACGCCGCCTTTCTCCGCTATGAAACCCGCCTCGGCCAGCGGACCGTTTCCAGCCATATTGTCGAAGCCGGCGTCAGAATTTCGTTTTAGATATTGCGCCGGGAACGGCTAACGCCCCTTCGACGGGGCTCAGGACAGGCTTATCCCGGCCTACGATGTCGTCAATTTCTTCCTGATTCGTAGTAGGTAGGCCGGAATAAGCGAAGCGTTTCCGGCAAACCAGCTTGTAACATCATCCGAACCATGAGCGATTATCGGCGGCTCTATCTCCCCGGCGGGACCTACTTTTTTACCGTCGTAACTCATGGACGGCAACCGTTATTCGCCGATGACCAAAACATCGAAAAGCTGCGCTCGGCATTCCGCTATGTAAACCCTCGCCGCCCTTTCGAAATGATTGCCGCCGTGGTTTTGCCGGATCATCTGCATTGCCTTTGGCAATTGCCAGTTGCGGATACCGACTTTTCCACACGCTGGCAAATGATCAAAACCGATTTTTCACGGCATGTACCGGCTCGGCTGAACAAGGATGGTTCGAAAAACCTATGGCAACCCCGCTATTGGGAACATTGCAGCATACGGGATGACGAGGATTTCGGGCGGCATCTTGATTACATCCATTACAATCCGGTCAAGCACGGGCTTGCATCGGCGTCGCTCGAATGGAAATTCAGTTCGTTCAGACGATTCGTAAGGACAGGGTGGTACGATGCGGCTTGGGGTGGGAGCGAGCCCGAGAACATTCGCGGGATGGAGTTCGAATAGCTTAAGAGCCAATCCCGATCGGCCGCTCGCTCTGAGCCCTTCGACTCGCTCAGGGCAGGCCCTTCGACTTGACATCAAACATAGAATCTCAGGATAGGCTCTAAGTGTCACGCCGCAAGTTTCGCGCCGGGAACGCTTCGCTTATCCCGGCCTACGTTCCGGCGTATGAATTGAGCTTGTAGGCTGGAATAAGCGAAGCACTTCCGGCATCTTCTGGTCACCGCCGCGCAAAAATCCTCCTCCAAAAATAATTCAATCTTCATCTCGTTTTAATTTTCCCCTCGGCTGTTCACTCATCTTGCCTTCGTAGGCTAATGCCAGAAAGGCTGCTTCCGTTCCGATGCACAGCAGTCTTCTCGACGTTGCGAGAAATAGAAGAGGTTCACGAACATGCCACTCGGTTTTGGACTCGTATTTAGGGGACTTTACAAACAGTATGGCCACACGGTGATCGTGCTGTTGCGGTTTCTCGACATTGCGATGTTGCTAGCCGCGGCTTGGGTCGCCTTTTATTTCTGGCATCGAACACCGGTCATCGACCCGGACCACAGGGTCGTGATCGCGATAGGCATTCTGGGAGCCATCTTTTTCTTCGAAATCGGGCAGATTTATCGTCCCTGGCGGAACGATGCGATGCGCGGGGAAATCGCCCGTATTCTGCGCGCCTGGATATTCACCCTGATTTCGGTTGTTTGCATTGTTGCCTTAGTCCGTCTCCATGTCTGGCTCGGTTCCAGCTATCGCTGGATTGCAACCTGGGGCGTGCTGGGTTTTGCCTTCGTGGTCCTCGCGCGCGCCGTGCTTTCGCGCGTACTTCGAATCTTGCGGGCGCGTGGCTGGCAGCAGGGCCGGATTGTGATGGTCGGGCTGAACGAGATGGCGATTGCCGCGAGCCGCCAATTGAACGAATCCCCCTGGGCCGGTCTGCAGGTGGTTGGCTATGTCGACGATCGTTCGGAACCCAGGGGATTGGTCGGAGCAGTGTCGCTGCCGCGGCTGGGCGGGCTGAAGGATCTGGCCTCCTTGGTGACCCGGGAGGCTATCGATGAAGTCTGGGTAGCGTTTCCGTTCAAGGGCGAGGCGCGCGCGGAGCAGGTTCTTCACGAGTTGCGCCATTTGCCGGTCAGCATTCGGCTGGTGATCGACTGCTTCGCCTTCAAGATGAGCAAGTTCCTCAATCTGAACGAAGTCGCCGGCATACCGACCCTCGATATTTCAGTCTCGCCTCTGCACGGCATCAATCGCTACATCAAGGAAATCGAAGACCGTTTGCTCGCGCTGATCCTTTTGATCCTGGCAAGCCCGCTGATGCTGCTGATCGCCATCGGGGTGAAGCTCAGCTCGCCGGGCCCGGTGTTCTACCGGCAGGAGCGGGTAGGTTGGAACAATCGCAAGTTCATCATGCTGAAGTTCCGGTCCATGCCGGTGGATGCGGAGGCGAAGACCGGTCCGGTCTGGGCCAAGCCCGGGGAGAATCGGGCAACGCCGTTCGGGGCGTTCCTGCGCAGGACCAGCTTGGACGAACTTCCACAGCTTATCAACGTGCTCAAAGGCGAAATGTCGCTGGTGGGTCCTCGCCCTGAACGTCCGGATTTTGTGGAAGTGTTCAAGGATCAGGTGCCGAACTACATGAAGAAGCACATGGTGAAGGCCGGCATCACCGGTTGGGCTCAGGTGAACGGCTGGCGTGGTGACACCGATCTCGTCAAGCGCATCGAGCACGATCTTTATTACATCCAAAACTGGTCGGTGTGGTTCGACCTGGAAATCGCCTTACGAACCATCGTGTCCGGCTTCGTCAACAAGAACGCCTATTAATAGGTCCGCGGGGAGGGGATAGGAGATGAGCGCATCGTCAACCGTGGGTTCGTTGCTTGGAAAATCGGATGCCATGGCCGCGGTCTTGGTGTTGTGGCTGGTTGTTTTTCTTTCCGGCTGCGCGCTGACGCCGGGCATGGATATGAAACGGGGCAGCGATGTCTCGGATGCGGTTGTGCCGGTAATGAAGGACGGCAAGCTAGTCAAGGAGAAAGTGAAGATCGTTCCGATCACCGCCGATTTGATCATCGAGCGGGAAAACGCCAGGCTGCAGGACGCCCGCACGCTCACGCTGCCGAACTCGGAACCGGAGCCTTACCGGGTCGGGCCGCATGATCGGCTGCTGATCACGGTTTGGGACCATCCCGAGCTGAACGATCCGGGCGGTGAGGATATTCCGCCCGAACTGGCGGGCAAGGTCGTTCTCGATGATGGGACGATCTTCTATCCCTACGTGGGCACCGTTCACGTGGCGGGCAAGACCGTTGCGGAGATCAGGGACATGCTGACCGAGGCACTTTCCAAATACTTCAAGAAGGTCAAGCTGGACGTACGCGTGCTCGCGTTTCAGGCCCACAAAGTCACCGTGGTGGGCGAAGTTAAGTATCCCGGTGTCCAGTCGATCGTGGATTCGCCGCTCAATGTCGCGGAAGCCATCAGCCGTGCGGGCGGCGTGACGGCAGAGGCTGATCTGAGCCATGTGACGCTGGCGCGCGGGGACAAACTCTATCCGATCAATCTCCAAGCGCTCTATGAACAGGGCGATAACGGCCAAAACCTGCAACTTAAGGCCGGCGACGTGCTGCATGTGCCCGATCGCTATCACGCCAAGGTCTTCGTCACCGGCGAAGTGGGCCGGCAGCAGGCGCTGCAAATCCACAAGGGCAGGATGACGCTCGCTCAGGCCTTGTCGGAATCCAACGGAATCGACTTCAACACGTCGAACGCGGAGGAAATCTACGTCATTCGCGCCGGACAGGCCAAGCCGGAAATTTTCCAGCTCAACGGGAAATCGCCCGACGCCATGATTCTGGCGGAACAGTTTTCCTTGCAGCCGCACGACATTGTTTTCGTCGGCACGGCAGGCGTTACCCAGTGGTCGAGGGTACTGAACCAGCTCCTGCCGTCGTCGTTCAGCCAGGTCATGACGCGAGGCGCGTTCTATGGGGGGTTCTGACGGTTTTTGGGTAGGCCGGAATAAGCACGTCGGAAGCGGTGACGAAGAAACCGTCCTTCGATGAAGCTCAGGACAGGCCCTTCGACGAAGCTCAGGAAGGGCGTCGATCGCGAACGATGTGGTTCATGCAGCACATCCTATGAGCTGTCCTGGGCCGGTCGGGGGAGTGATAGACGCTTCCAGCAAAACGGCACGAAAGTAAGAACCGATTTCCGACCCTTTTAACCGAATCGATACGTGAATTAAGCCATGAACACGTACGGACAAAACGAGATCATCCTTCCCCCGTCGCCGAACTGGTCGTCCAGGATCGAGGAGCCGGGCGTCAGCATTAGGGACTACGTCGACCTGCTGCTCGAAGGCAAGAAGACGATCCTGTTGACGCTGACAGCGGTGCTAACGGTGACGGTGGTCTATCTGATCTTCGCTCCCCGCACCTACAAGGCGGACGCCTTGCTGCGCATCGATAAGAACAAGGCGCTGCTTACCGCGCCGCTCCGCAGCGAGGCCAGTAAATACCCTGCGGAGGCCGAAAATCCGAGAGCGCAGCGGGAGGTCGAGATTCTTAGATCCCGTTCGGTACTCGGCAAAGTCGTCGACGGATTGAATCTGGCGGTGGAAGTTTCGCCCCGGTATTTTCCCCTGATCGGCGAAGCCCTCGCGCGCTGGCACGACCCGCGCGACGGCGTGGCTGGTGCCTGGTGGGGGTTCAGCCGTTGGGCCTTCGGCGGTGAGAAGATCGAGATTGGCGATTTCACCGTGCCCGATCGTTACCTCGGGAAAGATTTCACCCTGGTTGCTCTTGAAGGTGCGCGATTCCAACTGCTCGGTCCCAAGGGCGAACGGCTGGGCGAAGGGCAGGTGGGCGACAGCGTCGAGATCGACGTGGGTGAAGAGAAACCCATCGTCATCAAGGTTTCCGAGCTCAAGGCCCATCCCGGCACGCATTTCGATCTGCGCCGGGAAAGCCGGTTGACAGCTATCGAAAAACTCAAGAAGGCGTTCACCGTCAAGGAAGCCTCCAAGGACACGGACATCCTGAATGTCGAACTCAAGGGCCGCGACCCCGTGAAGCTCGCCAAATCGGTGAACGACATCGCCACCACCTATGTAAACGCGACGGTGAACTGGGAATCGGCGGAAGCCGCACAGAAACTGGCGTTTCTCGAAAGCCAGCTGCCTATCGTGAAAGAGCGCCTGGAACGGGCGGAGCAGGCCTTGAGCGCGTATCGGCAGCAACACGGCGCGGTCGACATTTCGGCCGAGGCTGAGGTACTCCTGAAGCAAGCGGCGGAAATGGAAACCCTCGGCATCCAGCTCAGACAGAAATACGAGGAACAAAATCAGCGGCTCACGGATGCGCATCCGGACATGATCGCCACCAAGGCCCAGATCGCCCGGGTCGAACGCAAGCTCGCGGATCTCAACAAGCGGATCAAGGAACTGCCGCGTACGCAGCAAAACATGGTGAGCTTGTCCCGCGATGTGCAAGTCAACACCGAGCTCTATACCTCGCTGCTGAACAGCGCGCAGGAGCAGCGCGTGGCCGCCGCGGGATCGATCGGCAATTCCCGCATCGTCGACTATGCCGTGATACCGGAAAAACCCTACTGGCCGAAACCCGCTCTATTGTTGGCGATCGCGACCGTATTGGGCCTGACCGCGGGTTCCGCGCTCGTGTTCCTGCGTAACTCCCTGCAGCGCCACGACAATTACCCGGCGTTGCTGGAATACCGGGTCGGGATTCCGCTTTACGCCGCTATTCCCCACAGCAAGACCCAGAGGCGTCTCGCCAAACGCGTCGATTCGGACCGGCCGGCCGTATTGGCCAGCCAGGCACCTCACGACATGTCGGTCGAATCGCTGCGTGCCCTGCGGACGACTCTCGAAGCCACCCTCGCCAGCGGCGAAAGCAAGGTCATCATGATCAGCAGCCCGGCACCGGGCATGGGAAAGTCCTTTGTCAGTTCGAACCTGGCAGCTCTCCTCGCCAGCATCAGGAAACGGGTGCTGATCATAGACGCCGACTTACGCAATGGCCGGTTGCATGAGGTTTTTTCGGTACAGAAGGAACGGGGGCTTTCGGATCTCCTCGAGGGAACGGCTTCGCTGGCCGAGGTGATCACCAGCCTTCCGGAGGTGGGTGTGGATTTCATCTCGAAAGGGCGGAACGTCTCCAATCCCGCCGAACTCCTGGTGCTCGGCGGCCTGGACTCGATCCTGGAAGACCTGAAAGCTTTCTATAACCACATCGTCATCGACTCCCCGCCGGTCTTGGGTACGACCGACCCCGCCATCATCGGTAAACACGCCGATGCTACCTTCCTGGTTGTCAAGGAAGGACGTTACACCGCGCAGGAGCTGGAGGTGAGCTTCCGCCGCTTCCAGCACGTGGGCATCAAGCCGAACGGCTTCATCATCAACGATATGAAGGAAGGTTCGTCGTATTACTCGTATTACGGGTATGCGTATCCGAAGGCGGTTTAACGGGATTTCGGCTTTTTTGGACCGGCACAGCGACTGCCAAAAACAAAAAGACGTTTTGGAACGATGAAAATCCGCCTCGAAAAAGATCTGCCCGTGCTTCTTTTCGCCCTGGTGAGCGTGTCGGCGGTCGCGTCGTTGCCTCAGGTCGAGTCGGCGTGGAACGGGGTCAAGGAGGTTTACGGGGAACAGGATTTCGGTCTGCGCATCTTGCGTGAAGTGATGCTGGTGGTGGTAATCGCTTACGCGGCGCTGGAACGGCGGTTCTGGAGAGGCGCGGCGACCGGTTCGATGTTTGCCTTCCTTGCGGTGGTCGCAAGTTACGCGCTGTTCGAAGTCGCCTATGCGCTGTTCTTGGATTTACCGTTGGTGGTGCCGCTGGCCGGGCTTCGCGTGTTCGAATACCTGCCGCTGGCTCTGATCGGCTACATGACGGCGCGGCTGGGCGCGGCCGAGACGGTCATTCTGAAATTTACCTCCTACCTCCGTTATTACATCGTCCTGCAAGGCGTATTGGCCATCATCCAGGCGCTGTGGTCGCCGCCCTTGGTCGGCGTATCGCTTCTGGGCGGCGGACGTCCCTTCGGCACTTTTGTCAGCCCGAATCTGTTCGGAGCGGCAATGTCGACCTGCACGCTTTTTTTCGCGCTGGCCAAGGCGCCGAAGATTCGGAAATGGATGTACGTCACCACTTTTCTGGCCTTGTTGAGCGGGTCCCGAACGGCCTTGCTCAGCTCTTTCCTGGTTCTTTTCTTCCAGTTCTATTCGGCGGTGCGTCCCCGCGACCGCTGGACATTGATCCTGCCCGCCCCGGCACTCGCGGTCGGCGCGCTGATACTGGCATCGAGTCCGCTCCTGAGCGGCCGGGAGGATGCCGATCCCACGCAGGATGGCCGCATCGCGCTCTGGCAACGGATGCTGAGCAATAACATCAATGACCTGCCGGATCTTCTCTTCGGTTGGGGGCTCGGGCTCGGCTCCAACACGATCAACGTCCTGTTCGGTGCCGAGCATTTTCCCGGCCAGTTCGATTCCGACAGCCTGTATCTGTTTCTCCTTAACGGCTACGGCCTGATCGGCCTGCTCGCGTATCTCGTTTTCCTTTGGATGTCCGCCCGGATGTCCGTCCATCCTCGAAAAGGCATGGTGATGACATTCATTTTCGTAGCGGGGCTGCCGTTCAATCTTTGGGAGTATTTTCCGCAGAATGCGATGTTGATGTTCCTGTGGGGCGCGGTATTGGGTACCGCGCGTGAGGCGAGTCTGCAGCCATCGCGGGTGACGGCTACGAACTACCACCGTGGCTATGGCGAACCGATCCGTTAACGCCGCGGGTGGGCGGCGCATCTTCGGAGACGCCTCCTGGGCATTGTTCGGCCAGGTAGGGTCCGGCCTCGTGCTGTTGCTGGGTACTCGGATCATTACCGAAATGGTTTCGCCGGCGGTTTACGGGCAGGTCGCCTTGTTGACCGGTATCGTGGCGCTCGGCGTTGGCATCTTCGCCTATCCGTTCGTTTGTGCGGGCATGCGTCTGCTGCCGGAGTGCTTGAACGCCGGAGAGCGGACCGCCTTGTATCGGGGCGTGCGCCGCCTGACGGCGCGTTCAAGTTTCGTTGCCATGTCGTTCCTGGCGTTTGGAGGGGCGGCGTACAGTCGAATGACCGGGTTTGACCCATGGTTGTTCGCGATTGCTGCCCTACTTTTTTTTGTCACCGTCCGCCGGGAAATGGGGTTTCAGTTGCTGATCGGCGAGCGTCGGCAGCGCGATGCCAGTCTGTGGCAGGCCAGCGACAGCATTTTGCGGCCACTGTTCGCCATTCTGCTGGTGTGGCTGTGGGGGCCGGACGCCGCCTGGGTGTTGCTGGGATATGTCTTGGCTAGCGTTGCCGCGAATACGGTCTGGTCGTTTGTGCATGACCGGGAGCGGAGCAGAAAGGTACGGCCTCGCGCAGTAACCCTTAAGCAGCTTGAACGGGATCTCAGGGTTTATGCGCTGCCGTTGATTCCGATGGAGCTGCTGTCCTGGTTCAGCGGGCTGGGCGCCCGGTATATCGTCGGCTACCTCATGAGCGCGGCGGATGTGGGCGTTTACGCCGCCGCTTACACCTTGACTAATGAAGCGTTCAACCGTAGCGCCATTGTGCTGTTGCGCACCTTCCAGCCGGTTTATTTCCAACACGTTTCGGCCGGCGAAAAAGAACAGGCGTTCAAGATCTATTGGATTTGGCTGGGCTGTGTGGCCGCCATGGGGATAGGGGGTGTTGCGGCCTTGTTTGTGCTGAAAGACTGGGTCGCCGCCTTGTTATTGGCGGAAACCTATCAATCGGCAGCCGTCCTCATGCCCATCATCGGGGCCGGCTGCGCGCTGCAGGCCTTGGGCATGGTGGCAGGGCAGCCGCTGTTGGCGGTGAAGCGGACCCGCCCCCTTCTGGTCGGGCGCCTGCTCGGGGCGATAACCGCCGCCGTCGCCACACCCTTGATGATCCGGGCATACGGTCTGACCGGTGCGGCCGTGGCGGCGCCGGTCTATTTCGGAGTCGAAGCGCTGGTCATGGCGTTATTGGCGAGGCCGTGGCGGAAGATCGGTGCGGTTCGGAAGGAGGAGACGTGGGTAGTCAGGAAATCCGCTCTGCCTCTGGGGGAGGGCTAGAGTGAGGGGAAGGCTCAGGTACCTGGAGATGAAGGGCGCAACCAACCGGCTTTTGCCCTTCCTACGTGCCACAAGCTGTAGAACGAGACGATGATCGCCATCCGAGAATGGTTCCAACCTATTTCAAAAGGAGTCAGGTAAATGCCTGTGCCACTGTACTTTTTCTCCGATATCGCCTGGGACGACGACGATACGATGCCGGCGTCGACGGGTTCTGCCGTCTACGGGGAGTTTCTGAACGAATGCGTAGCTTGCAGAGGCGGGAATCTCCGCTTCTGGCGCAGGAAACGGTACCAATACACGTCGAACAGCAGCGTCGAGGCTTTCCATATCTGGCGCTGCTCTGACTGCGGCACGGGCTTTCTGAACCGGCCGCCACACCCGGACTGGCTGAAGGCGATCTACCAGCTCTCAGGACAGGCGCTCACCGAGCCAGTCACGGCTGCCGATGTGCTCGCGCGTGAAACGAAGTTCCCGAATATGACGGTAGACGCTGCACGTATGGCCCGCGACGCTGATCGATACAACAGTTCCGGAAACAAGAGGGCGCTGGATATCGGTTCAGGTTTCGGGTTCTACACACAAGCGTTGAGGAAAGCCGGGTATCGGACCGTCAGCATCAACCCCGGCAAATACGAGAATGCGGTTTTCAAAGAAATCAACGGAGACGACCCGATACCTGTCATGTTCGATTCGTTCCAGGATTCGGAACCATTTGGCGTGGTCGTCATGTCGCAGGTTCTGGAGCACCTGTTGGAACCTGAGCGGGCGGTAAAAAAGGTATTCGGGCTGTTGGCGCAGGGTGGGGTTTTGGCTTGCGCCGTGCCCAACTTCGAATCGTTTGCGGTGAAATTGCTCGGTACTCGGGATAACGCCTGCTTATGGGTGCCGGAACACGTCAATTACTTCACCGAAAAAGGCCTGCGAATACTGCTTGAAAAGAGCGGATTTAAGGTAATGAAGACGGAGTACATTACCCGGATTCAACCGAATGCGCTGGCCAAGCGGATAAATGGCGGCAAGCTTTTGTCGGATCTCCTGGAATTTTTAGTGATAAACCTGCAAGGACCGTTCTCCCGTATTGTCGATTCTCTGGGGATGGGCACGTATATCAACGTGTACGCCGTCAAAGCATAACCGGTTCGACGGGAGACATGATATGAGCGATTGTAGGCTGACCGTGGTTATTTTGACCAAGAACGAGGAAGATAATCTTCCTCGTTGCTTAGACGCAATACCTAATCGATACCCTGTCGTCGTCGTAGACTCTGGAAGTATCGATCGGACAGTCCAGATCGCGAAGCAGCGCGGATGCACGGTTTTCGAAAACCCTTGGCCGGGTTTTTCTGAGCAACGCAATTTCGCGCTTCGGCATTGCAATATCAAGACGCGCTGGGTTTTGTTTATCGACGCGGACGAAATTTATCCCGCGAAATTCTATAACTGGTTCGAATCGTATATCGCAAGCTCGGACTCAGTCGATGTGGTGATGGTTCCGTCGATTCTCTATCTGCGCGGAAAACGCCTGAATTACGCGCCGGGCTACCCGATTTACCACCCGAGACTGGTGCGCAGGGATACCACGAAATTCGTCACTAATCATACCGGCCACGGCGAAGCCGTGATTGATACCTGCCGAATCTCGTATTCGCCCATTCCATACGAACATTATTTCTATAACGGCGAAATCATCGAATGGATGCATAAGCACATTGGAAAAGCGGCGCTGGAGGTGCGACCGCGGCCTACCAAGGGCGCCGTCATGACGACCCGCGGCCGCTTGAGTGTTTGGCTGGGACGCTCGGCGTTCCGGATATTTGCCCGATTTCTCTATCACTTCGTGGTGCGGCGCGGGTTTCTGGATGGCTTCGCTGGCTTTGAATTCGCGCTGATGTTTACTTGGTACGAAGCCACGATATACCTGCAGGCGAAAGCGGGGTGCGAATCGGAGGTTGGCTCGCTTCAAGGACGTGAAACCTTGCTCGAAGGCAATCCTTGAAAAGGGGGTATCGGCTATGAAATGTTCGCTTGTCCTAGCGACCCTGGGAAGGGATATCGAGTTAATGTATTTCTTGAATTCTCTACAGAACCAGACCTATAGAGATTTCGAGCTGATCATCATCGACCAGAACAAGGATGGAAAGATAGATTCCGTTCTAAGGTCGTGCAGAATGAATTTTCCGGTAAAACACCTTAAAGTGGATTTCAAAGGGAATTCTAGGGCCAGAGATTACGGAATTCGGTTCGCCCAAGGAGAAATTATCGCCTTTCCGGATGACGACTGCGTTTATGAGAACGACGTGTTAGAAAAAGTGGTCGAGGAATTCAGGAGCAAGCCCGATATCGCCATTTTATCGGCCGGTTCTTACGATTTTTCGAAGACCCATTTCAGCATAGGTGTGAATTCGAAATATCCCAGGCGGTTTTCGCAGTATTACATGATGGGTGTCGAATTTACCCATTTCTTTCATTTGAACAGGGTGGATCGGAGCGAGTTTTATCTGGATCACGATTTCGGCATAGGCTCGAAATATCCTGGTGCGGAAGGCTTCGAGCTCTTGTACCGCTTACTCCGTGCAGGCAATAAGGCGTTTTATGATCCCAGGATAAAGATCTATCACGCCGACAAAGACAATTATCATGTCGGGACCGATCGAATGCTTTTATATTCCGCCGGCGTCGGCGCCTATATCCGGAAATTCACGAACGAATACGATTTATCGATGCTGTATTTCATCGTGAGAAAAATGGTGGTTGCGCCTTTGCTGAAAATGGCCGTAGCCCTAATGTTGGGCAATCGGAAACGGTTGATTTATTCGTATAACAACCTGGTCGGCATCTGGCGCGGCTTTTGTGCATACGGGAGATGACGGATGGGGACTTCGGTAGACGTTGGTGTCGTTTCGACCCATATACCCCCTGCTCAGGGCTATGGCGGGGTTTCGGTAACGGCCGGGGTTTTGACCAAGGCATGGGCAGACTCGGGACACAAGATCGCGCTGGTAGCCTCGAGCGAGTCCATCAACCGTCGGCTGAAGCCCGAAGACGTGCAGCTGGGCGAGGGCGTCGAGGTCAGTCTGTACCGTTCATACGGATTCAGGCGGTGGGGATTCGGGCTGGGGGCGATCCCTAAGCTGTTTCGATTGTGTCTGAGGTCTCCGGTCGTCTATATCCACGGCATTGCTACTTGGCCCTCGACGCTCGCGGCGGTTTTCTGCGTGCTGCTCGGGCGGCGCTTCATGGTAGCAGTGCACGGTGGTCTGATGCCCGAGCATGTCGCCCTGATCCGGCGCCAGAAACCACATAAATGGCTGTTCTATAAATGGCTCACGTTTCCCACCCTGCGGCGCGCAATCGCCGTGCACTGCACCAGCGACACCGAGGCAGAAGGGGTAAGAAACGTGCTCGGCGAGAACGTCCGTATCCTGCTGGTTCCGAACGGCATCGACAGCCGTGCCGTGACCGTCGCGGATTTTCCCAAGTGGGATGGCTTACAGATCTGTTTTCTCGGTCACATCCAGCAAGAGAAGGGCATCAACGCCTTCATCCGTGCCTGGCTTAGGACTCGGCGGGAGCGCGACCGTTTGGTCGTCGCGGGGCGTAGCGTCGACGGGGCGTATTTCCGGGAGTTTCAGGCGTTGGTCGAACAAGCCGGCGGGGCCATCAGCTACCGGGGGTATCTGGGGCGGGACGAAGTCGCCGCGCTGTTGGCCGAGAGTCATTATCTGGTGCTTCCATCCGGGCTGGAGGAAGCGGGCGGCATGCGCGAGAACTTCGGCAACGTGGTAGCAGAAGCCATGGCCGCAGGGCGCCCGGTTCTGGTCGCCAGAGGTTTGGCCTGGGACCATGTCGAGGCTATAGCCTCAGGTTTCGTTTTCGACCGCAGCGAAGAGTCGGTATGTGATGTCCTGCACCGCGTGCAGTCGTTGGATAGGACCGATTGGCAAAGGATGTCGGGCAACGCCCGGCGATACGTCGAGACGCATCTCGATCCGGTCAAACTGGGCGATCAGGTTTGGACAATGTTGACGGGCTCCGACACGGTCGCCGCATCTCAGGAAATCGCCGTATGTAGGTCGGATTAAGTGTCGCGTCTCGTGTGATTATTTACCGAGAAGGAGTTATGCTCTGTTCGAAGCCCGGAGCCTTCTCCAGGAGATATTCGGTTCGTCCAAGTGAGGTTTCTCTCCATGCAGATTCGTCTTCATAAGAACGCCCGTACCACCCCGGCCGTTCGGCAGGCCATTCAAGCGTCCACGTTGAGCGAGCGCGCCTTGGCCCAAAAGCATGGCATTAGCCGAACGACCGTCCGCAAGTGGAAACACCGCTCCTCGGTCGAAGATGCCTCACACCGGCCCCACACCCTCAGAACCACGCTCACGCCCGCCCAGGAAGCCATCGTGGTCTACCTCCGCCAAGCTCTGCTCCTCCCCTTGGATGATCTCCTGGCCGTGACCCGGGAATTTCTCAATCCCGCCGTGTCCCGTTCCGGGCTAGACCGCTGCCTGCGCCGCCACGGGGTGGCGTCCCTCAAGACCCTGCTTCCGCCTACAGAGAAGGCGAAGGTCAAACCCTTCAAGGCCTATGAGCCCGGCTTCCTTCACCTGGATGTTAAGTACTTGCCCGCCATCGACGGCGAACCCCGCCGATACCTGTTCGTCGCCATCGACCGCGCCACCCGCTGGGTCTATGTCGCCCTCAAGCCCAACCGCACCGCCTTAAGCGCAAAGGACTTCCTCAAAGCGGTGATTCAGGCCGCGCCTTTCCGCATCCAGAAATGCCTGACCGACAACGGCTCGGAGTTTACCGACCGTTTCCTGACCCGAACTCGGCAGCCCTCGGGGACGCATGAGTTTGACCGCCTCTGTACTGAACAAGGCATCGAACATCGCCTGATTCCGCCGGGCCGGCCCCAAACGAATGGCCTGGTGGAACGCTTCAATGGCCGCATCGAGGAGGTGTTGCAAACCCATCACTTCGATTCAACCGCCGATCTGGACACCACCCTGCACCGCTATGTCGAGCTGTACAATCATCACATTCCCCAAAAGGCCTTAGGCCATCTCACCCCGATCCAGGCTCTCAAAAACTGGCAACTGTCCCATCCTCATCTTTTTCGAAAGAAGGTTTACGATCTTGCGGGACTTGACAATTAAGGCCTAACTCAGGGCTCAGAACAGGTCCTTCGACCGGCTCAGGACAGGCTCTGCGTATCAGACCTTTTCCCACAGAAAACCTATTCAGCAATTTTATCAATCGGAAGTCTCCATGGCTCATATCGGTCTCATTGTTCCTACCCTGAACGGGGGAAGCCTCTGGCGATCGTGGCTCGCCGCTTTCGATCGGCAGACCCGAAAGCCTGACCGCCTCCTGGTCATCGATTCGTCGTCCAGCGACGACACCGTGGCCTTGGCGCGTTCCTACGGTTTCGAAGTGCGGCTCATCGCGAAGGCCGATTTCAACCACGGCGGAACCCGGCAGTTCGGGATCGGCCTTATGCCCGAAGCCGAGATCATCGTGTTCCTGACTCAGGATGCCTTGTTGGCCGATCCCGAGGCGATCGAGCGTCTTCTGGACGCGTTCGCGGACGAACGGGTCGGTGCCGCCTATGGCCGCCAGCTCCCGCATCGAGACGCTAGACCCATCGGCGCTCATGCGCGACTTTTCAACTATCCGCCCGAGAGCCAGGTACGAACGCTGGACGATCGCAGCCGGCTGGGCATCAAGACGGCCTTCATTTCCAACTCGTTCGCCGCCTATCGGCGCAATGCCTTGCTCGAGGTGGGTGGCTTTCCCACCGACACTGTCATGAACGAAGACACCTTCGTCGCCGGCAAAATGCTGCTCTTGGGCTGGAAAATTGCCTATTGCGCCGATGCTCGGGTCTACCATTCGCACGATTATGCTTACACGGACGAATTCAAGCGCTACTTCGATATCGGCGTGTTTCACGCTCGGACGCCGTGGCTGCAGCAAACCTTCGGAAGTGCGGCCGGCGAAGGTCGACGTTTTGTTATCTCGGAACTCCGCTATCTCGCGAAAAACGCACCGTGGCTGATGCCGTCGGCCGTACTTCGCACCGGGCTCAAGTGGTTGGGCTTCAAGATGGGAAGCTCCCTGCACCGAAAGCTGCCTCTGTTTCTCAACAGGCGCCTCAGTCTGCATCAAGCCTACTGGCGTCGGGCTGTGCTCTGAGGACTTTGTCCTGCCGAGGTGTCCGGCATGATCCAGGCGCAAGGAAAACTCCGGCTCACATTACTCTTCGGATGGCTCTTTTCCGCCGGAGCGGCAGCTGAAGATGGCCCGCCGGTGGGTGCTTTGATCGACGCTGTCAAGGAGGGCAACTCGGTGGTTCGTCGCGAGGCCGTAGAGAGGCTGGGCGAAACTCGCGATCCCAGGGCTTTCGACTCCGTCGTCGCAGCCTTGCGCGACGAGGACCCGGACGTCCGGCGGAAAGCCGCCGAGGCACTGGGCGAAATCAAGGATCCCAGGGCGGTCGAGCCGCTGCTCGGGAGTCTGAGGGGCGGCGATGCGGCAGTGCAATGGGCGGCAGCTGTAGCGCTGGGAAGCCTGGGCAAGGTGGCAATCCCACCCCTCGTCGATGCGCTTAGGGACAGCGAGCCTTCGGTGCGCTGGGGCGCGGTCAAGGCGCTGGGAGAAATCAAAGCGCCATCTTCGGTGGCGCCGCTGGTCGGCGCTTTGTTTGACAGCGACGCCGTGGTTCGCCGGGAAGCCGCGGAATCGCTCGGGAACCTTGGCGACCCTCGTGCGGTTGAGCCTTTGGCCGAAGCTTTGAAAGACGACGAACCCTCGGTCCAGTGGGATGCGGCGATCGCTCTCGGGCGCTTGAAAGATGCTAGAGCGGTCGGACCCCTGATCGCCGCACTCAAGGACAGCGAGGTGGGGTTTCGGGCGAAGCTGGTGGAAGCGCTGGCAGCGATCGGCCCGCCTGCGGCGGATGCCCTTGTAGATGCATTGCGGAACGACGATCCGGGGATCCGGACCGGGGCCACGGAAGCTTTGGCGAGCATCGGCCCCCGCGCCGTCGAATCGCTAATCCAGCGGCTCGGGGACGGTGATGCCGAATTCCGAAGGGTAGTTCGGGAAACGCTGCTTACCATGGGGCCCGCCGCGATTGGATCGTTGATCGCCGCCCTGGACCACACCGACTGGCGAATCCGCCACGGGGCCGGCATGGCGCTGCGAAAAGCCAAGGATTCCCGCGCGGCTGACATCGTTGCGGCAAGAGCCCGGAGTGCGGCCCCAGTGGCCGAGACTTATGGTGAACGTATCGAAAAAGGAGAACCGGGAAGCGAGGACGTGCTCATCGAAGCCTTGAGTTTCGCGGGGCATGTCGCGATGGCCAGGGACTTCGTCAAAGCCGGCAATCCGCTGTTGGAAGAGGCCGGCCGCCTATGGTTGGAAGACCACGGCAAACCGGTTTCGAAGGCCGCCGGTAAAGAACACGGACCTCGATGGGGTGGATCGCTCAGCGTTCCGTAGTCTGTCGCGAGAACTCCGAGCCCCTCTGTTCGGGTGCGGGGGACGAGGGGCTCGAGATGACAAAGTGTAGGAAGACCTACCTTTACGTTCAATCGTGAGCCGCCAACGGATGGTGCGACATTTCCTCCTGCGCCAGGACTTCGTTCACCGTGGGTTTGCCTTCGATGGCGCGCTTGATGGCCAGCTTAGTCGCCTCGTAGTTCCAGTCCTGGATTTTAGTGTCGTTGTCGGCTTCCCAATGGATGAAGACGCCGACGCAGATGAAGGTATTTTCGGCTTCATCCGTCGGAATGATCCCATCCCTGACGCTGTCCACCACGGCTTTGGCGATGCCTCGCTGCGCCGGCCCGAACATTTGGGTCGCTTGTTTCTCGTTTTTGATTTCGACTTTGTTGAACAGCACCGTGTGCGGTTTGGCCATGAGATTGGGCGCCACGAGCGCCAGCAGCGCATTGTCGCCCCGCTTTTGATTCGTCAACGCGATGCAGAAGGCGGTCTCCGCATTACTGCCTCTAGGTCCCATGATCAGATCGATATGGGCCACTTCCTTGCCTTCTCCTACCAAGGCTTCGCCCACCAATACCCGATCGATTTTCGGCACTTGCATTTGCATGGTAATCCCTCCTTTGAACGCCTTAGTCGGCGGGACAAACGTCCATTTCCGAGCACAAATGACCGAAGCATCTGCGTCCGGTTTGTCACCTTTAGATCACGCGGCGAGCGGAATTGTTGCAGGCGTGTTGCAACTCCTTGAGGCCAGCGAGTGGACCGCATGCAACGCGGTGAAATGCGGGGATTCCGAGGCTACAGGCGTTCCGGATTTCACGCTTTTGAAATACACGCGCGATTAGTGCTCGGCCTCTCGTGTTGCGACCTTGATTTGTCCTCCTGCTCATCATCCATGGGTGATCGAAGGTTTCCTCGTCCTCTGGAGCGTCGGCCAGCGGTCTCATTCGGCGGGCAAAATGTACGAGGCCCTTTTGGGCTGCGCTTGACAGCATTTCACCCCGTAGACATTATGGCAACCCCGTCGATATTTTCGTTCGGTGGGTTTTCTGATTCATCGCTAATCCGAAGACGAAAAATTTCAGCTGAATCGGAAATGATTACATCGGCTTCGGCGGTGTATCAATTGGGGGCTACACATGTCCGCTAGGAGCCGGAAAGCTTTTTCTTCCCGTCGCACAGGTATTTTTTGCCTTTTTGCCACAGCCTCTACGCTCGTCGTTCCTTTTCGCGACGCCCGTACCGCTTCGCCCGAGGAGGTGCTGTAACAGGCATGGCAGACCGGCGCTTAGGCAAGAGAGATCCGGGATCGGCGGTCGCCACGGAGGAAAGAAACGTCCCTACGAAGCGGTGGCACTCGAATCCGTCAAGGAAATGCAGGCGTAGACCGGTCTCCTGAAACAGTGACTCGCCACCATTCACAAGATTGATCGCAGCTACTGTCAGGCTCTGGCTGTTCTCGACGGCAAATCGGCGGGGCGGTCCAGCGACGCGGCGGATGTCTCTCTCGGTTGATGTTTTGCACGCTGAGATGGCGGTCCTGGAAGCCTGTATCAAGGCGGCGCAGGTGCCTTCAAGATCTCCGTAAGACGGTCCCGAGCAGGACGTAGCGCTGTATCAGGAAAGACGCAAACAGCCCGAGCCGTTCGATGCGGTAATCGCCGTGTCGATTGACGGGCCGGTGCTGTTGCAGGAGGGCGAGGCCGTGATGATCAAGCGACTCGCTGGCGGCGACGCTGGATGGGTTTGCCCATCAAATCCACGAACTATCTGCCACCGGGACGGTTTGGGCGAGCTTTCGGAGCGGCACGTGGACGCTCCTTTGAGGAGGTCTCAAAGCAGCCGGAACCCCTAGAAAGCAGGGTAATAGCGCTGTCCTGCGAATAGCATCGGGCACTCGTGTTACTCGCCGACCATTCGGAGGCGCTACAACACAAGGACCAGACACTTCGACGGCGGCTAAAAAACACGCGGAACTAGGGACGCGAAAACTTGGGCAGGAACTGTTGAGCGTCGATCCAAGAGTCTTGTCCGAGGTGCGGGAGGAGTTCGCAAGATAGCTGGGGACATAGGGCAACAGGATCAACGCAAGCTTCACGGACTCAGTAGGGGATTCTGCTGTGGCCTGGCCCGGTCGTTGCGCATAAGGGAAACGATATGGGGGATATCATGCAAACAAGATCACGATTATTCCGTCTGACGGCATTGGCGACGGCCGTGTCGCTGGCGGGCTGTGCGTCCTTGAATCAGTTGGGCCGCGACTACGGCACGGCGATCGGCTGCGTGGGGGGAGCAATGGCGGGAGCGGCTCTCGGCGCAGTTATCAGCGGCAAAGCGAAGGACATTGCCATAGGTGCCGCTTCAGGCGCTGCAGTGGGCTGTGCCGCGGGTTACGCCTGGCAAAACCGGCTTCAGGAGCTGGAACGGGTAGCGCGGGAAGAGAATTTGCGCATGCAGGTCGAAACGCTGCGGAGACAAGCCCCGGTACAACCCGGTAAACCTGTCGGACCAGCTGAGGATGTGGGTATCGTGGCCCAGGTACAGGATCAGGGCATGTTCCCCGTCGGCAGCGATCAGTTGACGCCTGACGGCCGACGGCAGGTGGAAAAGCTCGCTCAGGTGTTCCGCCAGCAACTCAGCGAGGGCGGCTCATCGCGGGCGCTACTCGTAGTCGGGCACACTGACGCTACCGGCACCGCCGAATCCAACCAGCGTCTTTCCGAACAGCGGGCTCGCACCGTTGGCGCGGTGTTGGCTCGGGCGGGCGTCAATCCGTCGAATATTTATTACCAGGGCGCGGGCGCTTCCCGTCCGATCGCGGATAACGGAACGGTATCAGGGCGCGCTGCCAATCGCCGCGTGGAAATCGTCGAGGTCGCTTCCACCGAGATACTGAAACTGCGGGTCGCCCAGGAGCAGGCCAATCCCCGCTACCTGGCGCACGGCACCCGCACCGAGGCGACCGACGCGGCGCCCGCACCAAAAGCGAAAACGGCGAAAAGGCCCGCCGCCAAGAAGAAGGCGCCCGCGACCGCGCAGCCGCGAACCGCTACCGCCAAACCCTCGGCGCCCGTCGATTTCGGCGGCGTGCCGGCTGCCGATGTCGCCTGGACGCTGGCCGGCGGCATCAAGCCGAAACGGTCTGGGCTGTCGCTGATCAGCAGCGCCCATGCCTCGGAGCTACCCGTGCGCAGCTGCAACGAAGACCAGCCACGCGTGGCGGGTGCCGTGAAAAATCTCGCGAGCGGCGCAGAGCTCAGGCAGTATGCCACCAACGCCTACTTGACCAACATGAATGGCCGCCCCTGGTCCGGGCTGGTGAACGGACACCAGGTGACGCTCTCGCCGGTCGCGGTGCTGCGCGAGGGCGCACAAGTCGTGAAGCCACCCGCCGTGCTGGTCGTGAAAGATTTCGAACGCGGCAACCGCCACGCGGCTAAACTCGCGGCACTGGCCAACGCTTACGAAGGAGAGGACAGCATTCTCTATCGGGTATTCGTGCAGGAAGAGGGCGCGCCGTTGTCCTGCATCGATGTGGCGATGTCCAAGAGTTCGGGCAACGCCTCGGGCGGCAAACTGTATTATCCGCGCAGCTCACGCACGGTTTACGCGGCCGATTACATTCCGCGCGGCTATTGATCCGTTTACGTACTAGGGCAAGGCATTATGGATTCTCTGACTGAAGGGTTGATGTTGGCACGTACGTACTGGTACATACTGGCGACGATGGCCTTAACGCTGGCCGTCGTGTTCTGGTGGGACCAGGTCCGCTATTTCTTCATGCGCTTGGGGGTGTGGTTTCCGCTGGCCGGCACCATCGCCAGCGAATCGCGCAAGCCTCACATCAGGAGCCGCGAGACCGACGGCGTCGTCTGGTACAAGAGCGAGGAAGCGCTTTGCGCGCGCTTTTACGCCCACTATATCAGCTTCACCAAAGATGCCGCCTTCTTCGACAAATGCGCGGACTACCTGAACAAGGCTGACGAACGCGGACGCCGGCCCAAGAGTCTGCCGATGTGGATAGGCACCATCATTCTGGTACTGTTGGAAGCCTACATCTTCTCGCTGGTGCTGGTGCCGTTCATGGACAATCGGGTGTCCAGCAACCAGGCGATTTTTGCCGCATGGGGACTGGCCATCATGATCGCGGTGATTCTGGTGACCGTCACCCATATGATGGGCTGGGAGATCCATCGCAACGCCCTGCTGAAGAAGGCGCGCACGTGGTACGAGAACGCCCGCCGAGATCACAGCGCCAAGGCGCTCAAGCCTAGCGGCCGCATCGATCTGGACCGTACCTACGAGGACAACGACGAGCCGGAGTACATCCAGATCGTCAACCGCGTGCCGCACAACGCCAGCGTCAGAGGCGGCTGGGTGTTGACGGTCGTGGCGGTGACTCTGATAACGATATTTGCCGTGGGCGCCTACTGGATTCGTTCGCTCACCATCAACGAGCTTGAGACCGGGCAGGTCAACAACAGTCCGTTCACGCAGCAGGGCGGTCTCGACAGCGGCGGCACCATGTCTCTATTCGATCTTCCGCAGGAGGCGCAGAACGACGGACAGGCCGCGGACGAGCGCGCCAACAGCGAGATCCTCTCCGCGCGTATCCAGGCCTACAAGACCACCTTCGCCATCCTGTCGGTGATCTTCGTCGGTATCCAGATCGTGGGCGTGATGGTCGGTTTCTTCCGCTCCTTCGCCGGCAAGCAATCCAAGGATGCCGCGAAATTCATCGGCCGGTTCAACAGCGCCGAGGAATTCGCCGCATACTACGAGCAGAAACGCGAACGCATCGCCGCGGATGCCCAGGCGGCACTGGACGCACTGCATCAGCGCATCGAACAACGCCATGTGCTGGCGGGCAGCGACGGGTCGGGATTCATGCGCGGCACTTTCGATCACTATGTGCGCATGCGGCGCCTGAACAAGTATCGCGACCGTCTAGGCGACGAGAAGCAGCGCCTGGAATTGGAGCGGGAGCACGCGGCCAGAGCTGTAGCCGCGACGCCGCATCCCGCGCCCCAGGCACCTGCGACGGCGCCGGCCGCGCATGCCGAAGCCGCACCCATGCCGGATCCTGCACCCGCCTCCGAAACCGAGAGCCTGATCGCAGGACTAGGCGACCTGACTCTCTATTCGGAGCAGGAACTGCTTGAGATCGCCAAGGAACTCGGTATAGACGCCGCCCTGTTGCAACGCAAGCAGAAAGTGCAGGCGGCGATCGCGCGTGCGCGCGGCGGCCATGCGGGAGGTGTGGCATGAGACGGGGGATTCTGACCGGCGGACTGTTGCTCTGCGCGTGTCTGGCCGCGGAAGCGGCGCTTGCAGCGGGCGAGCGCAACGACATCCCGAGTTGCTACGATGCGGCGAAGATGAGCGAGGCGCGCCCCGCCGGCACCGGGCGCGAGCTGATCGTGGTCATCGACGAAACCCTGCAACTGCCCAAAGAGTTGCAGGAATCCGCCTACCAGCACGTATTGCGCTTCGTGCAGCCGGGAGATTCCGTCCGCTTGTACCAGTTCTCCGCCTATCTGGCCGGCCGCTATTTCAGCATGCCTTTCGCCGGCCAACTGGAGAGGCCGCTGACCGGCAAGACGCGCGACAGCATAGCCATGAACCTACTCAAGCAACTGGATACTTGCCTGACGCAGCAACAGGGCTTTTTCCGCAAGACTTTCGGCCAGCAAATGCTGAAGAGTTTCGGCAGCGCCAGTACCGACATCGCCCGAAGCGAGATTTTCTCGGCGCTCAAGCAGATCGGTAACGACGCCGGCGGTCACGAGGCCGGCGAGCGCGTTCTGCTGTTGGTATCCGATATGTTGGAGAACAGCGATTTCGGTAGTTTCTACAGCAATAATCGTATCCGCGATATCAAACCCGAGGACGAATTGGGCAAGGTTGAAAAACAGGCCTTGTTCGCCGACTTGCGAGGGGCGAGGGTATTCGTCCTCGGCGCCGGCTTGGTGCCCCACGAGGTAAAACACGGCTACCGTTCCGGCAAGACCATGCAGGCGCTGGAAACCTTCTGGCACGAATACTTCGCCCGCTCCAATGCAAGCCTCGAAGCCTTCGGAGCCCCGTCGCTGACGACCGATCTTCACTGATATTTCAACGACGGATCGCGGCGCTTGCAGGGGCTCATGCTAGCGGTGTCGGCGTCGCGAATCTGGGATCTATGCGAAATCCAAAAGGCGCAGATTTCAGGGGCGCCTTTTGGGCCATCCCTGTAAGTCCTTCCGCTGAGTCTTTCGATGAGTCCGCGTAGGATGGGTAGAGCGAAGCGAAACCCATCAATCCAGAGTAGGCTATTCCATGGACGATTCTAAAGGCTCCGATTAAACCATGACCGATTATCGTCGTTCCATCGATATCTGCGATTGGGTATTTACTCCAAGGATTGGGCGGGTCCGGAAATGAACGATTTGGATTTCGAACAGGTTTTTGGGGAGTGATGGGTTTCGCTTCGCTCTACCCATCCTACAAGGGGTTTCTTGCAGACCGGAAGGCGTGAATTTCATGACCTCCGGATTGCCGAACCATGCGAAGGCCTTCTGTGCGTCTTCAATGGAAAAAGGTCTGATGATCGTTCGGGGTGTACGAAAGGCGCCGGTATCCATGCTTTGTTTGTCCGTCGATCGCGAACTTTTTACTCTAGCCTGCAGCTTTTGTAAGCGGTGAAATTTCTACGTTCTTGGCTTTTGAAAATCTCTTAAGACGGACATTGCTCAGATTAGCGCTGCAGTTCTTCGAGCTCGCGTTGATGCCGTTGGCGCATCTCCTCCTGTTGTCTTGCGTACTCCTCCTGCGCCTTGGCCGACATTTCCTGGAATTCCTGCAGTCGTTGTCTTGCCTCTTCCACGCGCTCGTCCAGTTTCGCCAGCTGCTCCTGGTATTTTTCGGGTTCAACGTTCATCTGCTCCTGACGTTTAATGAAGTTATCGCGCCCCTGTTCTGCGAGTTCTAACTGCCGTTGGAGCGTCTGCTCCTCCTTTTGCAGTTCTTTCGACTGGTTAGCCAGTTCGAAGCGCTCCTTATCATGCTCGGCGGACAGCTCTAGTACCTTGTTTTCCAAAGTTTCCGGCTGCTTTGCGGATTCCTCGAGGAGGCGATTCAGGTGCTGCTCCGAGAGCTCGTGCGTAGTTTTCGTGAGTTCTAGCAGGTCGGCCACTCTACCAAGGCGTTCCGTCGCCTCATGGGCGAGTTGATCCAGCGCTGCCGCTAGCGACTCTCTAGCCGTGCTTATCGCCTCCTTGCCCTGCTCAATCAGTACCGCCCCGCCGATCGCCGAAGCGGTCACCGGGTCGAGCGACTCGGGCGCTTTCATAAAAAAAGAGGAGGAGTCAGGCGTGTGGACTTCCTTGTGCGTCTGTTCCAACGCGGACCACTGGCTCATTCTCACATCCTGAGCTAGGCTCATGCCCTCTTGGAGAATTGCCTGCCGCTGTGTCTCGGCCCAATCGGCCGCTTTTTCGGCGCTCTCTTTCAGCTGCTCGAACTCCCGTTTCAACGCTTCCGGGTCGGAAAACCCGGTTTGCAGAGGGCCTTCCTCCCGTTGCAAGGCCTGTTCCAGGGATTTCACGGCCTTCACCTGCTCATCGACACGCTCCGCGCATCCTTCGTAAAACTCTGCCAGGCGTTCGGACCGTTCCTGCAATTCCCGCTTCGCTTGATCCGTCAGCACGCGGTCGCCTTGTTCGAGTGTCCGCTGAGCTTCGCTTCTCGCTGCCGCGGCACGATCGAGGAATTCCTGCCGCTGCTGTTCCAGCCGAAGGATCTCATCGCTCAATACGGACATGCCACTCCCCCTTTTTTTCGAACCCGTTCAATGTCCCGTCAAGACGTGCATCACGGCCGCTACAGGCTGCCCATGCGCGCGCTCAGTTCGGCATCCTGCCACGCGAAAGCCTTCTTCACCTTGGCCGGCTTGCTGCCGTGAGCCATGACCACCTGGTAGTGCTGGAACTCCGGTCCGCTCAACTCGGTGGCTTCCACCAGTTTCTGGCGGCTGCCGTCCATGACGCTCTCGCGGTAGCCGAGTTCTTCGGAAAGCCGGTCGGCGGTGCCGTCGGCGCCACTGGGATTCATGAACGCGCGCACCGCGCAACTGGCCACCATGCCGTTGGCGTTGGGGTAGGCGGCTTCCAGCTGTCCCAGGCTCTGGGCGAACATCCACAGGCGCAGGCCGTATTGGCCGCCGATTTCGATAGCTTCTTCGATCGGCGGCATGTAGCGCAGGCGCGGCAGTTCGTCCAGCAAGAACAGAATGGGCGCGCTGCCGCGCGGCGGCAGTTCGTTGGTGAGCATGCGGATGTGCTGGGCAATGAACACCCGCAGCAGCGAGGTATAGCTTTCGACCTCGCTAGGTTTAAGACAGATGTAGACGGTGGGAGGCCGCCGGTCGTCGCGCAGGTCCAGCGGACTCCAGTCGGACTTGTCGGTTACCCGCCGTATGCGCTCGCCGCTCCAGGCGCTGAGGCTGGATTGCGCGGTCTGCAGCACGCTGTCCCGGGTTTTTTCGTTCATGCCGGCCAGCGAGGTGCCCTGCTGCACCATGCTGCGCACGTCCATCGCCATCTGCAAGCCGGACACCATTTCCTCCCAGGCCTGACCGCCGTGGATGATATCGATGATGCGGTCCATGGGCCGCCGGTCCGGCGGGTTGGAGTAGCACAGGTAGGCGATGGCGGCGGTCAGCACGTCCCTGGCCTTGTTCTCCCAGAACGGGTCGGACGCGCCGGAGGGCACGATCATCATATCCGCCAGCAGGCGGGAGTCTTCCCAGATGTAGTCGGTTTCCTGGCGCACGAAGCTCAGCGGGTTATAGCTATGGCTGCTGGACGGATCCAGCGGACTGAAGCGGAACACCGGCCCGACGTTCTCCGCCCGCCACTTGCTGGTGCCCGCGTAAATCTCGCCCTTCACGTCCAGTACCAGCGCCGGTCCGCGCCACGCCAGCAGGTTGGGAAACACGTGGCACTGGGTCTTGCCGGAGCGCGGCGGGGCAATGGTGACCATGCAACCCTCGCCGGAGTATTCCAGCGGCACATCGGTATCGTCCAGCAGTCCCAGGCGCAGCGCGAAATCGCTCTTGCGAGCGAAGGCCGAACCGTCCACGTCTTCGGCGGCCAGCCACTGGGTGCCGCCGCGCACGCGCTTGTTCACGTCTTTGATCAACCGGGCTAGTTCGGGTTTGGCGCTCGCCTCAGCGGCCTTCTTTTCCAGGCGTTGCAGCACGGCGTTGATCACGCTGTCCACCGAGGCGTCCGACATTTCCATGAACCAGCGAATGGCGCTGGGACCGTCGCGCACACCCTTTTCTGTGTCCCACATCCTGTAGCTGTAATCGTCCACCGTGGCCTTGCCGTTGCCCCAGATCAGGCCGAAGCGCGCCCAGCTGTACCAGCCCTTTTCGGCATCCGCCTCGTCGAGCACGTTCAGCAGTTCCACCACCCGCAGAAACTCCCTCTCTCGCGGCTCCATGGTGGCGAGATTGCGGCTGATGCGGAAAAACAGCCTGGCGCTAATGACCTTGTCGTCATGGGAAGTATCCTGGAAGTTGTGGAAAAGGGCGTGGCTGAGCGTGCGCTTTCGCTCGTCGAAGATGCGGTTGATATTGGAAATCGCCTGTTCGGGCGTCTTGCCCAGTTCTTCGAACCATTCATACATGACTTTCTGGGGTTCCGCCTTCATCCACGCAAGGCGCCGACGCTTTTGCGCCCACGAGACGATGAACGTTTTCACGCCGAAAGCCACGCCCAATACCACCAGCCCGAGGAGTGGATTGATCAGCATGGCGATTAGACTCGGGATTAGCCAGAGCCAGTTGGACTTGACATAATCGAAGGCAAAAGTCGTGAAGTTGGGCACAATGCCGTTGTTCCGCTTCGCGCGCCAACGCGCCAGTGCGATGATGATGAGCAGCGTCAATAGAATAAACATTTTTTTGTACTCCCCAAGCTCGGCTACGCCACCGAACCTGGCGCAACCGTTTCAGACTTCATATGAAATAGTTGGATTTCTAAACGAGTGATGGATCAGCTGCTCCGCCGGGCGACACTGCAAGCGGTGCTCGAATGATGGACGTGCAGTGAAATGCGGTCAAGCGCGTTCGTACGGCGTTGTGGCTCACACCCTGGGTTTCGACGCATTCGCTCACGGTTGTTCCTCAGGCCGGGGCGGCACTGAGCCGAACTCACGAAAGGTAGATCGTCAATGGCGTAGCACAGTAATCAAGCGGTCAAATCGATCATCGTAAGATCCGGTGAAGCACGAACTGCCTTTGAACTGGCATAGTGAAGGTATCGATCGCGAGCGATGGTGAATTCGCCGTTAATGCCACGACCTGGGTGTTGCCCGTCAGCATAAAGCAGCGGACGAGCAAAGAATGGCGTGTGGATTTCACTTTCATCGATTTTCTTCTTGATGTCGAGATCTCGAGTCGAATTGCGCAGCAGAATCAATCAGGACGACATAGCCAACACCGTCATTGTCATGCAAAAGAAAAGCCAGTGACGGCAAGGTATTGGTTTATCGGCGAAAGTTTCCGGTGAAAAAAGGAAGGGCGACGGCAGTGTAAAATTTTCTGACAGTTCTAGCCGTAAATTCACACGACTGCTTTGAGTCCGCGTAGGATGGGTAGAGCGAAGCGAAACCCATCAGTTCAGAGTTGGGCCATACCACGGACGATTCTAAAGGCTCCGATAAGCCATGACCGCCTATCGCCGTTTCCGTGTTGACGGAGGTACGTATTTCTTTACGGTCAACCTGGCAGAACGGCATCGCAAGTTGCTGACGGATCATATCGGTGCCTTACGCGAAGCTTTTCGTATGGTCAAAGAAGCGCATCCATTCACGATCGACGCGGTAGTTATTTTGCCGGACCACCTCCATACGATCTGGACCCTGCCAAAGAGCGAACAGGATTTCAGCCTACGCTGGCGGCAAATTAAATCAGCCTTTTCCAGAGAAATTGAAAAGGGAGAACGCATCTCCAAAAGTCGTTCCCGTAAGGGGGAACGCGGAATATGGCAACGCCGATTTTGGGAACACGTTATCCGCAACGAAGAAGATTTCGAGCACCATGTCGATTACATACACTTTAATCCGGTAAAACACAGATATGTAAAGGCGGTTTCAAACTGGCCGTATTCGTCGTTCCATCGATATGTGCGATTGGGTATTTATTCGAAGGATTGGGCGGGTCCGGAAATGAACGATTTGGATTTCGAATAGGTTTTAGAATCGATGGGTTTCGCTTTGCTCTACCCATCCTACGTGGGCTTCGACCAGATTCAGGATAGTCACCGGTCGCGAACGATGTGGTTCCTTTGTCACCGCATCCTACGAGATTTATTTTTTACGGTAGTTCCTCATTGTTGTGGCAAGTTTGGAATTGGGGTAACCCGCACGGCAAATTGACACGCCGGGATATCCGGCGAGATCGTGTAGGATGGGTAGAGCGAAGCGAAACCCATCAATCACCGACCCTACCACCCCCGCGTCAGCCTTTCATAATCCCCCTTGGTCAACACATACACCGGACTCGCCGATACCCTGACACTCGCCTTGCCGTCCTTATCGACCTCAAGGTTCTCCGCGTGTCCCACCACATCCACCACAAGCCAAGCTTTAGCCGGGTCGAGTTTCAGCGGCCAGTCGCTAACTTGCTCGTCCGTTCGCCAGATCATGAAGGTGTCGCCGAAATAAGCGGCCTGGATGTTGGGATCCTGGGTGTCCACGGCTTTGTAGGGTAGGCCGTCGATCAGGGTGCCGGCGGTGTAGAGGGCGGCTTCGGCGGGTTTGTGGCCCATGGAGTAGTCCCAGACCCGGCCGAAACCCCAGTCGTATTCGTGGCCGAGGCAAAAGGCCAGTCCTAGGTAATCGCTGCGGCTGTTGACCCAAGCGATCATTTTCGCGGCCTGTTCCGCCTGCCAGCGCCGGCCAGTGAAGCCATGGGCGGTTTTGGCGCCGGCTTCGCCCAGCCAGAAAGGCAGGGTGTTTTTCCGACCGAGACTTTCGTAAGCCGAGAGCACGCCGCGCTCGTCCTCGGTGGGGCCGTTGCCGATGGGGGCTCCGAAGCGAGGCGGGTGTTGGGGATAGGCGTGCACGTCCCAAGCGTCCTGATACTGGTCAAGACCGAGCTTGAGTACTTCGGCGAACCACTGCCCCGAACTCAAGCCGCCGGCGTAGTTGCCGCCATCCGTGGTATCGCCGGGACGTACCAAGCTGCCGCCTACGTAATGGCCGTCCTTCCGTGCCCGGTGCACCGCTTCGTATTCCCAACGAGCCCGCTCGACCCAATGGGCGGGGTCGCGCAGTTTTTGCCATTCTCCTTCGCGGCGGATGTCGATTTCGTTGGTGGCCTTGAAGAACCGGGTGTAGGCCGAGGCTTTTTTGATGAAAGCGCGGCCCTCTTCCGGGTTGTCGTTGAGCCAGTGGCTGTCGCCCGAAGTATCCGCAAAAAAGACGAGACCGCGCGCTTTCGCGCGTTCCCATTTGACTCGATGTTCCGGCGGGAATCCGGGATAGGAGCCGTAGCTTCTGTAAATGCCCATGCGCTCCAGCCAGGCGAAATAGCCGTCCTTCTGCCGGAAGCCTTTGTCGCCGTCGTAGAAGGCGTAATAGTTGTTGTTCCAGAGTTTCTTCCGGTCCAGCCGTTCCTTTTGGGCGGCGTTTCCGCGAACCACGGTGAAGCCGTCGGCGGGATAGGCCATGATGAGCTTGCCTTCGGGGGTGTGCAGGGACGGGTAGACGCCGTAATAACCCGCTTCCGGCGTTTTTCCGAAATCGAGCGTAACCTCGCCGGGGAAGAGACCTGCAACTTCTTTTACGGCGACCTCCTGTCCCCGGTAATTCGTCACGCGCAGTCGTAGCTTGGCGCGGAAGCGGGGTAGAGGGGCGGGCAATTCGGTTTCTTCCAGAATCGGGTGCCAGCGGATATCGGCCCGTAGTTTGAGCGGTTCGCCCGGACGGGGCAGATTGGCCGGTGCGTCGACATAGACGAGCGGCCTGAGTTTTGCGGCTATCGCATTGAGTGCGAGGTCGGCCGTGGGATCGGCGACTTGGGTCTTGATCGAATCGATCGGCTTGCCGTTCGCATCGGTAAAACGGGCAGCGAAGAAAAAGCTTTCGCCTTTGTCGTGCTGCATCACCAGCTTGACCAGCAGGCTATGCCAGCCGGGTTCGAGCGTCAGGCTCGCCATCTTCGGTGATTCGGTGTGTTCCGGCAGGGCAGTGACCACGAGACCTTCCGTAGTGAGACCTTGAAGCGCGTTTTGGGCCGGCTCGCCCGGAACCGGGAAATCGGCCGGCGGGTTCGGATCGTCGGCGAAGGCGAGGGGTTTTCCATCCAGCCAGCCGGCGGTTCGGATCCCGGACTGGCGCAGCTTCAGCAGTGCGTTTGTGGGCCGGTCGACATGAAGATAGAGCTGGGCGTAGCCGGTCCCGCGCGACCAGCCGTAAGAGTGATCGGTGGCGGCTTCGATGACGGTGACGCCGTTAGCGGCGGCCGGGGCTTTTTGCCAGGTCTTGATCTTGCCGCCCATCATGGCGGTGCTGAGATAGGGCTGGCCGGGATTCGGGCGCAGCACGGTTTCGCTATCGAGGCCGTAAATCGAAACGCCCGCGAGGCCATCCTGCAATCCGCCGACCAGCCAGGCCTCGGGCACGCCGTTACGCAGCGGAGTCGCCGTCTCGGATGTCACGGCCGGGATGGGGAGCATCGTCCCGGCGCGCCCCGGATCGGCGAGAAATTTCGCGACGGCCGCTTCGTTTTTCGGCGAGACCAGAGCACCGAGCACGGTGTAGTTGTTGTCGGTCAAGACCGCGGCGGGCAGGGTAGGGAGATTCAGTCGCTTCGCCAGGGCCTCGGCTTCGGGACCTATCAAATAGTTCACCCGCAGCTTCTGAATCCGCCGGCGTGCGGCCTCGGCGGCCAATCCGCGGAACAGAATTTCGCCCTTATCGCCCTTGCCGTCCAGCACGTAGAGCTGTCCGCTAGGATCGGACACACTCTCCGTCCGAGCCAGAAAGCGGTTTCTGGCCTCCGCCGCCGATGAGCTCATCCAGTCGCCGAGCGGCGTTTCCCGCTTGAGGAGAAAGGCGTCGAACACCTTCGCGCCGTCGGCCTTGCCTGCGTTGTCGATCTGTAGCACCTTGTCGCCCGGCAAGATCGCCACGGTGGATTCACCCTGGACCCACTGGTATTCCCAGGGCGAGGTATTGGTCACGACGAATTCGCCGCGCGCGGCCAGCGCGTTCGGATCGGTGCCGGCTTTCACCGTGAAGGTTTGGGCGACCTGCGAAACTTCCCCGCCGCTCTTGTACCTTGCAAAGAAACGATAGAGACCGGGCGGAACGGCGGGGTCGAGGTCGAACCGGAAACTCGCACCCCAGGCTCCGAAGCCTTGGTGAAGAACCTGGACTTCGTCTTTGTCGGTCACGAGCGAATCCGCGCCCTCGTGGCCGGTGGCATTCCCGGCATGAACCCGGAGCGCGGGCGTCGTGCCGGCCGATATCCAAGCGGGCGCGGTGCCCAGTTCCAGAAGTACGGCGGGGAGTTCGTCGGTGCCTTGTTCCGGGAGCGGCGTCGGCGCATGCGGAGGCGCCAGCAGAAAGGCATCGAAGACCTTGGCGTCGTGGCCGGCCCCGCTGTTGCGGACTTCGACCACGACATCGTCGGATTTGAGCGTCAGCGGTTTGTCGGCGCCGACCCAGGCATAGTCCCAACCCTTGGGCGTGAGCGTCGCGACCCCGCGCTGTTCGAGCTTCGACGCGTCGGGTCCCGCCCAAATCTCGAAAGTCTGCGTGCAGACCGCGGGATCGCCGCCTTGCCGCCAGCGCGCCCAGAAGGTATACGGCTTATCGTCCGGCCGAGGCTCCAGCTCGAACCGGAAAGCGACCTGCCACGTACCGAACCCCGGATGCAGCGAGCCGACCTCGTCCCCGTCGATCTGAATCGAAGCATCGCCCTGGTGTGTGCTGATGTCTCCCCGGTAAACCCGCGTCGCTTGGTCCCGAGCCGCAGCCGACGCCGGCTGGCTCCCGAGCTCGAGCAGAATTGCGGGCTGTTCAGTGCGGCCTTGAGCCGGCAGTCCCGAAAGCTCGGCACCTTCGGCCAGAGCCATCCAGGTCACCGCCAGGATCAGGACCCAAGCTGTGGAGCAATACGATGTCATGTGATCTACCTCGCGGGAGCTGCCGCATTGAAAATCGTTCGACGAGCGCGTACGGGATTTGAGCACGCCAGATAACACGAGCGGGAGATAAATCCCTATCATGTAGGGCATCGTCACTAAAGTGTTACGGCGCCGTCGGGTTGGTTTCACGCATCCGACGCTGCGGCGATGGTTGATTTGAAGCGGATGAGAGTCGAAAAGTTATTCTCGCTGAAATACCTGATCCCTATCGGGTTCGTGGTCGTCTTGGTTCCCCTACTGTTTACCGTGATGTACGCGGCTTTTGCGATGCGCGACATTGCTAGGTTGGAGCAAAGGACCTTTTATCAAATCGTCGAGCAAGTGAAAACCGCCAGGTCCGCGCTGCAGATGGTTTCCGATATCGAGCGGAAAGCCAAGTTGTTCGTTATCCTGTCGCATCCGTCCCTACGCCAGCCCTACGAGCGTCAATCCTACGAGAGTGTTCGCAATGCCTTGAGAGAGACCTTGGGCGAACTGCTGAAAATGGGCGTGGACGAAAAGGTCGCGCGGTCCATCAACGAGCTGTCGGAGCAGGAGCGTGCGGTTTACGAGCAAATCATCAGCGCCGAGGCGGACGCGCACCTCAAACTGCCCGACGAACAGATTTTTCAAGGCTTGCATACGGCCGCGAACGCCTTATGGGTCGAGATCTCCGATCAGGTCGACCGCGAGGCAAAGGAACTCCATCAGCAATCCCAATCGGTTCAGCACGACCTCATGATCAAGGCGGGATTTCTGCTGCCCATCTCGATTGCCGTGGTTCTGTTTCTCCTGACCTTGCTCACCCGCTCGGTCCGGCAATTGGACGAATCGATCCGAAGGCTGACGGCCCGCGATTTCGGGCAGCCAATCAGCGTGGCGGGGCCACAGGACCTGCGCTATCTGGGCGATCAACTGGAACTGCTGCGGACGCGCCTGCGCTCACTTGAAGAGTCGAAGCGGCACTTGATGGACAATGTATCGACCGAGATTAAGACGCCGCTGGCCCGGATCGTCGAAAGCGCGGAACAGCTCGAAACGATGAGGCACGAAGCCGGTCCCGAGCAGCGTGAAATCGGCCGGACGTTGACGACGAACATCCAAAGGCTGCAAGAACTGCTTGCCGAGCTGACCCGCTACAATCGGCTACACGAGGAGCCCGGCAAGACCATCGCTGAGCGCGTTGATATGCGGGAGCTGTTAACGTCCGTCATCGAGGATCACCGGCCGCGCCTGCAGGCGAAGTTTCTGGTGGTCAAGGAGCTCATCCAGCCGGTCACCGTAGCGGGTGATCGGGATCAGTTACGAACCGTGCTCGATCACCTGATTTCCAATGCCGTGAGCTATTCGCCCGAAGGCGGCGAGATTCGAATCATGCTCCGCTCCGTGGGCGATAACATGGAGCTGGAGGTCGAAGACGACGGACCCGGCATCGACGAAGAGGAAAGCAAACATGTATTCGAACCGTTTTACCGGGGCAAGGCTGCATTTGCCCTGGGTACCGAAGGCACGGGAATGGGGTTGGCTATCGCCAGCGAGTGTGTCGCCAATCAGCGCGGAAAAATCGAAGTTCTCGAGCCTCGGCAGGACAAACATGGCGCTCGCATTCGGGTCCAATTTCCACTGGTCGAGGCTGCCTGAATGAAAAGGCTGGTTAGCGGTAGTGTTTTGGTGGGGCTCGCGCTCCTGACCGGCTGTGCCGATTACCCCGGCGATTGGTATCGAGCTTCGTACTACTCGCCTTCCGACGATGCTTATTCGCGATCGGACATCGACGAATTGCTAGGCTTCGGCGCGGCCTTCGCCAACAAGAGCAGGGCGCGGCGCGCCGAGGAATGCCGGCGTCTGCTCAAGGCTTACCAGAGAAATCCCAATGTCGGCGTGCGCCTCCATCTTCTGATTGCGCGAACGCTTTCCGAAGCTTGCGGAGATGCCACCAAAATTCTGGCTTCGGTGGGCGGCATCGCGCCCGAGCGGATGCCGGACGGCCGCGTGCAGAATCTGATTGCGATTCACATGGAAATGCTGAGACATACCGGAAGCCAGCCGAGAAAATCGGCGGCAGCGGAAAGAAAGCCGGATCGCAAGCCCACCGAGGGCCGCGTTTCGGAACCTAAGCCAGGCGGGAAGGAGAATTCCGTAACGGATGAGGCGCAGATTCTCCGCGAGAAACTGGAAGCCATTAGGGCAATCGAAAAAAGCATGGATGCACCACCGGCAGACACTCGCACCGGCGACGGGGGGCGGAAGTAGGCTGTCGTTCGGTCGGGTGTTGAGGGCTAAGCGTAGCGTTTCGAGCAGCACGTTCCTACGGTCGATTTGCGCGCGTTGGTCCGCAACAAGCCCGGTTCGTCAAATAAACGCTCCGGCAACCTGCCCGAACCATGTTCCGCCGTCCGCCGGGCGAGTCAGCAAGGACTGCCAATTCACGCGCGGACCATTCCTCCGGCCTCGGGATTTGTGTGCGACGGGCAATCGCTTTGAGTCGACCGGCGTTTGCCGGGAACGCTGAGCCTGTCCTGAGCGAAGTCGAAGGGCTTATCCCGGTTTGCGGTCAGGTGAGCTTATGCGTTTACCGAGGGCGCTTCGCTCCGACGATCGCGTCGACTCTCGATAGTAGCCGTCCGAGCGGCGTGTAGCTGAGCGCCAGGCCGAGGACTACGCCAATGGCGTTGGCGATCATGTCGTTTGTGTCGGATGTGCGGACGCCGCCGAGCCCCTGCAGGTATTCAAGCGTCACGCCCAACAGGAGGAGAAACAGCGGCCAGCGCCAATGTGGTTGAAAGGCCTGCCGAAACCAGTACATGAGCAAGCCGTAAGCCAATGCGTGTTGCGCTTTGTCCCAGGCGAGCCAGGGCGTGGGTGGATGAGGAGGTTCCGGGGTCAGGCTCAGCCATACCACGACGGCGACCATCAACCAACCGATAGCTTGCCAGAGGTGGGAAAACTGTAAAGGACGCCGCGTTTCGCTTCCGGCGACGGCACGATTGCGACGTCGGATGCTAGATTTTCGAATTCCTGTTTCCGGGCGCATGAAGCGTTCTTAAATGTTAAACGCCGAATTTTAGCAAGTTCGGGACTTATTCCATTCGGCATTCGAGTGAACATCAAATGTAGGATGGGTTAGCCTTTCGACAGACCCGTCCTGAGCTCAGTCGAAGGGCTCAGGACAGGTTTGAGGTCGCTCGGTGGGTTACGGCATCCCTGCCTAACCCACCCTCTCATAGCCCAGTCAAGTCCCCAATTTCTGGTTTTAGAGCATCCTCTTTGCCAGCACGAAACCGGGGCGCCTTCAAAAACCTGAAAGGCGCAGAATGACATCGTGCTGTCGGTTATCGGTTAACAGGGGCCCGGTCGGGGTCTCCCGGATGCCACGCCAGGGCGTCCATCAAACCTCTCACATCGGATGTCCGGCTACCGGCATCAAATCAGTTTCATGGGATATCGCAACCCTGGGTCATCCTGGGGGGTGCCTCGGGACTACGTTGGAACCTCTGGCCGGTCTCAGGGTGGGTGGAAGGTCACCCCCAGGAAGACACCTAACCCTTGCCCATCAACGCAGAACAACTTAGGTCATGCTCGCTCCTCCCAGTCCTCCCATCGGGGCATCGGTCCTACCCCCGCCTCAAGCGGCCATCGGCCAGGTCTCGACCGTGAACAGCTTACGGGTCTCAAACCGCTCGCCGCGGGCCACATACCACAAGGCCTTGGCCAATTTCCGCATGACCGCCGTTACCGCCTTGCCCTTACGCCCGCCGTCACGCCCGGCTTTCCGCTCACACCAGTGGCGCACCATCGGGTCGCGGTCCATCAACCGAAGTGCAGCAAAATAAAGGTACTGCCGCGCCAGCGACGGCCCCCGCTTGGTGATCTTCAGCTGGCCCTTGTGTTGACCACTGGAGCGTTCCTTCAAGTTGAGCCCGAGGCTCTTCTGGTAACTGCGGGGCTCCGGATAGTCCAGTGGCGACCCTTGCGTCGCCAGCAGCACGGCACTGGTCGTCGACCCCACCACCGCCGCCATGCGCCGCAGAACCGGCGTCCGCTCAACCTTAGCCTTCACGCGCCGTTCCAGCTTCCGTAACTCCTCGCGGGTCGCCAGCACATCCGCCGCCAGCCGCTGAATCAGTTCCCGTTCCGCCTCAAGACAGGGCACCCCCACACTCTGCACCGCACTCGCCAGCACCGCCTCACGTTTGTCCGCGCACAGACCTCGACCGCCCACTCGCCCCATCAAGAGCGTCGCCCCCTCCGGATCGGCCGCAATCCGCCCAGGCTCCCCATACGTGGCCAACAGCTGCAGCAGCGTGACCGAGTCCAGCGCCAACATCCCCAACACCTCCGGCCAATGCCGCGCCAACTGCGCTTCCAGCCGGTTCAAACCCCGCCGGTATCGTCCTCGGTACAGCCGCAACAGCCCCTGTAACGCCTTCATCTCCCGGCGCTCTTCCGAAACCTCCTCCCACACCTCGCTGACCCCCTCCAGATGCAGCCGCCCGATCACATTTGCCGCCTTCGCATCGTGCAAGCTCGGCACCCCATCATACAGCTCCGCCGCATCATGCACTCGCTTCGGGCTCACCCGGTACACCGGCCAACCCTGCGCGACCAGCAGGCCGCGCAAGGCATCTCCGTAGGTCCCGGTCGGCTCCATCACGACCTCCACCCGACAATGCCCAAGCCATCCCTTCAGCGTCTCCACCAGCGCCCGCGTCTGCTGCGGATGGCGCCACCTCACCGTCGCCAACACCTCGCGCTCTTCCGTCAGCAGTTGCGCCATGAACGCCTCCTTCGCCACATCCACCGCCAACACCACTCGCTCACCTTCGATCCGGCTCAAAACCGCCGACCAGTCCATCTCGTCAAACGCCGTGCTACGATAGCTTCGCTTACCCATGGGGGATACCTCCTACGTCTTCCGGTTGATGAAACAAAATCTTTGTACCGGACTTGAGGGTCCCCCTCCAACTCCCGTCAGAACTCTCTTATAACTGACTACAAAAATTAATGCCTTATTGAAAGCGATTTGGAATTCGATCCTGAATGACATTTTTGGACGGATGGGCCTTCTAGGTTGTCGGTTCGCCGTTCGGCATGCCCAAGGTGGAACTGTGGAAGTGAGTCGATGCTGCCGTAAGTACAGCAGCCACCGGTTTTCGGAAACTGTGTAAAGAGTTTTTCGTATTCGCGCGAATAGAGTCTAGCGCGGAAGAGGTCCCAAAACCCTTCGACAGGTTCGAAGACGTAGCCCGGATGAAGTGCTACGAAATCCGGGATGATCGCGGCGTGGGGTTCCCGTATTCCACTGCATTTCCTACGGACTACGAGTCTAAGAAGCGATCGGTCGGCGTCTAAGACGCCGGACCCGATACGAGAATCGGAGAGTCAAATGTCTTTTTTCAGCAAACTTGTTTCTATTGTTGCGCTCACGATCCTTGTTTCCTTTAGCGTGTATGCGAAAGGCAGTATCACAGTTCTGGATTTCGAACTTAACGACGTCACATCGAATCCAGGCGTCGCCGAAGAAGTCGAAAGAACAGCCTCTTTGAAAAGGCTACTGGAGGAAAGTCTAAGCGCCAAGGATTACCCGATCGTCTCGATCGATCCGGCGGCTCAAGCAGAGGCCAATAAGGGATTCGGATATCTCTGGGATCATTCGGACGAGGCAGCGATGCTCGGGAAAGCTAGCGGCAGCGACTTCGTCATCGTCGGGCGGCTGCATAAGCCAAGCTTCTTGTTCGTTTATCTGATGGCGCATTTGGTCGATGCGAAGACCGGTCACGTCCTTGGCGACTTCATCGTCGAGGTCAAGGGGCAACAGCGGAATATCACCGTCAAAGGCGTCGAAAGCCTAGCTCGCCAAATCGATAAAAAACTCCAAGCGGTTGCCGGATCTTGAGATTCGCTACAGAAAAACGGCTCTGCGCCGTATCCTCCAATCAGATTTCGTCAAGGCATCTGTCACCGACGTCGGTGCCCCTGGATTCTTCAGCGGAACGATCTTATTTCACTCATAGCGCGTTCCGTCCTCTTGTAGGAATTGATGACTTTGAGGACTAACAAGGGCGCGCTGTCTACCTCAATCGGTCATCCACAACTTTCGAGCATGACTTGACCTAGTCAAAAACTGAATCTGGAAAATGCAAAGTGAAGCGAATTAGCCTCAATGACCATAGAAGAGATTTCACCGTTCTATAGCCTCCGATTTTCCGCTATCGACTTCGATCCGATGTGAAGTTCCGATGTGAAGTAAATAATACGGATGAATGACGTAGAGATGCTTGGCCTGCAGCGCGTTTTCCTTATTCTGCTACCATTGAGAAGGTAGGTGTTTGTTGAGAAATCGGGGGTTACCAATCCCAATAAGGGGTTATGAGTGTCGCGAAAGATTGAACAATGCTGCGGCTTACCGGAGTTACCAATCCCAATAAGGGGTTATGAGTTCCGCAGCTTTCGGGGCACTGGCACGTCGCGACCGAGTTACCAATCCCAATAAGGGGTTGTGAACGCAACTCACAGACGGACGCACCGAGAGAGCGGGGCGTTAGAACTCCCGATAAGGGATTATAGGCAAGAAGAGCTCAATGAAGTCACGAACCAGAGGCTTGTTACAAATCCGGTCGTGATTAACGACAGAAGGATGTAATGGAGATCGTAGCGGTGAAGAAAGAGCCTTATGGAGGCTTCATGCATCTGGATCGATTGGGAGAAGCCCAGGGTTTTTCGGGTATAGCGCGCCAAACGCTGAAGCAAGGTATTGTTCCAGCGTTCGACGTGAACCGTTCGACCCGCCGATTTCCGGCGAGGCTGACGTTGATTCACGGGAATCACAGCGGCATACGGTTCCCAGCCATCGGTGTAGACCTCGGCCTCACGACAGCCGGCCGGAACTCGATCCCACAGCTGGCGGGCCGTCGCTTCCGTGCGGTCGCCCAATGCGTAGGCCACGATTTGGCGGGTGTGCGGGGCGAAGGCAATCCTCACCCACGCCGGTATGGCTTTCCGGCCAACGTTGCTCCGGACCCTATCGGAAGGTAGCCGTCGATGTCTGCCTATTGCATGTATCTTTGTTGATATGGGACGCTAGGAAGTAAATTGAACAGATCGTCTGAAACATGGTCCGTGTAAGAAACGCAATAAGGAGCTGCCCATGATCAAAGCTATCGGATATGCCGCCCATAGCCCGACCACGCCCTTGGGTCCGTTCCACTTCGAGCGGCGCGAACCGGGTCCACACGACGTACAGATTGAAATCCTCTACTGCGGGGTCTGCCATTCCGATCTCCACACGGTCCGCAGCGAATGGCAGAACACCGTCTACCCGGTGGTGCCGGGGCACGAGATTGTCGGGCGGGTGACGGCGGTCGGCGACGAGGTGCAAGCCTTCAAGGCGGGCGACTTGGCCGCCGTGGGGTGCATGGTCGATTCCTGCCGCACTTGTCCGGATTGTCGCGAGAACCTGGAGCAGTATTGCCAGAACGAGCTCACGTTTACGTATAACAGCCCCGACAAGCACACGGGAAAGATGACTTACGGCGGGTACTCCAATGTGATCGTGGTCGATGAGCATTTCGTACTGCGGTTGCCCCAAAAGCTCGATCTCGCCGCCGCAGCGCCGCTCTTGTGCGCGGGCATCACCACCTATTCGCCGCTGCGCCATTGGCAGGTGGGCCCAGGCCAAAAAGTGGGCATCGTTGGACTCGGAGGCTTGGGCCACATGGGGGTGAAATTCGCGCATGCTTTTGGGGCGCATGTGGTGTTGTTCACGACTTCTCCGAGCAAGGCCGAGGATGCCAAGCGGCTGGGCGCCGATGAGGTGGTGATTTCGAAGAATCCCGATGAGATGAAAAAACACGCCAACAGCTTCGATTTCATCCTCGATACCGTGGCCGCATCGCATAACCTCGACGCCTATATCGAGCTGCTCAAACGCGACGGTACGCTGTGCCTGATCGGGGTTCCGGAGATGCCGCACCCGTCGCCCGGAGTCGCCAACCTGATCTTCAGGCGCCGGAAGATAGCCGGCTCGCTCATCGGCGGCATTAGAGAGACGCAAGAAATGCTCGACTTCTGTGCCGATCACGACATCGTCTCTGACATCGAACTCATTCCCATCCAAAAGATCAATGACGCCTATGAGCGGATGCTCAAGAGCGACGTAAAGTACCGCTTCGTTATCGATCTGGCTTCGTTGAAGCAGGAAAGCGCCGCGGCTTGACCGGGAAACGATCAAGTCGGCAAAGAGAAGCACGGGGAATCAGGACGAATCCCCGTGCGCTCGTGCGAGTGGTTTGTTCCATAGCCGATCGAATTCTCGCCACCTGACTTCTGAACATCCGTCCCATTCATTTGGGGAACCGATAAACCTGCCCTCCACCAATGGAGGGCTCGGTGTTGCATAGGGTTCGCTCCTCTTGGCTTCGTAAGACGAGGCTATCCATGACATGCTACCGGCCTGCGTTCATTCAAGAATTTTTTCGCCGGCAGTGCGGGTTTTGGCCGGCTCGTTCGTCTTAATCACTACTAAACGTCGATTCCATGACGAGGCGGAGAAGGGGGGAACGAAGCTTATGCGCCACACACGCGATTCCGTCGCGTTTTCGGGAACGCCGGCAGTTCTGGTGACGCGCCGTTTGCGGCCCGGATCCCGATTGTTAAATCACCTGTGCCATGACCTTTCGGAAGAGCCGGATGGCGCTCGCCACAATCGAACTTGCGTGTCAGTTTATCGGACAAGCCATATCCGACGAAGCGAAGACTTCGCGGGCGCCATCCGAATAAGCCGGCCACGTGCGAAATCCAACAGACTGCCGACTACTGTCACCGACCCGATCCGCCGATGAGTGTCACGATGGATGGCATCGGCCCGTCCCGGCTATCGATCACGTTCTGCGGCCTGGTTCTCGCTCTGCTGGGCGGGTGTGGAACGATACCCGAGCGGGATGTGAACGATGTAGGCGCCCCGATCCCTTCGGCCTGGACCGCTACGACGAGTCCGCAAGAAGCGGTTTCCGAGCATTGGGTCGAAACCTTCGCCGATGCAACGCTGAGCGCCCTGGTTTCCGAGGCTTTGGCGAGTAATTATGACCTGAAGGCCGCGGCGGCCCGTGTGGAAGCCGCGCGGCAACAGGCCCGTATCGACGGTGCCGGCCGCTGGCCGCAGCTCTATTTTGCTCCCGGCTATGAACGCGCCCAGGTGCGCAGTGCCGGCTTCGGCTCGACCGAGTTCGGTGCCTTCGAAGCCTTGTTCTCGCTGGACTGGGAATTGGACGTGTGGGGGCGGATACGCGCGTTTCAACAAGCGTCCGTGAGCGAAGCCGTGGCGACCGAAGCCGACTTTCACGCTGCGCGCCTCTCCCTCGCAGCACGAACGGCACAGGTCTATTTCGAACTGGCCGAGGCCAAGCTCCAGGCGGAAGTCGCCGAACAATCGATACGGGATCGCCGCACCATCGTCGAACTGGTGCGCGGACGATTCACCCGCGGCCTTACCCGCGGCCTCGACCTGCGCCTTGCGCTCACCGATCTCGCCAATGCCGAAGCTCAATTGGCTGAGGCGCGCAACCGGGTTCAGGCGGTGACCCGGCTCTTGGAAGTCTTGTTGGGACGTTATCCGGCGGCCGATCTGACAATGACGGCGTCCTTGCCCGATCCGCCCGCTCCGCTGTCGGCCGGCGTGCCTTCGGAACTCCTCGGACGGCGTCCCGATGTGATCGCCGCGTTCGAGCGGCTGCGCGCCGCCGATTTTCGGCTGGAGAGCGCCGAGAAGGCCCTGCTGCCGCGTATTGCGCTCACCGCCTCTGGCGGCACCCGTAGCCCCGCCCTGACCGAACTGGTCGACCCCCGCGCGGCGATCTGGAACGTCGCGATGGGTTTCCTCCAGCCACTCTTCACCGGCGGGCGGATCAGGGGGGAGATTCGGTTGAACCGGGCCCTGACCGAGGAAGCGCTCAATCGGTACAAGAACACGGCGCTTAATGCTTTCCGCGAAGTGGAACAGTCGCTCGCTGCGGAAGAATGGCTGAGAGAGCAGGAACAAGCGCTCAGGGAAGCCGTCGAGCAGACCGAAGCGAGCCAGAAGCTGGCGATCTATTCCTACCGCCATGGCTTTATCGAGATCCTGACCTTGCTCGATAGCTACCGTAGCACCCTGAACGCGCAAAGCGCTCATCTCGCGATCAAACGGCAGCTGCTCAACAACCGGATCGGTCTCTATCTGGCGCTGGGAGGCGAAGCTTGAACCGCGCGAAACCATGCTGAAAATCCTCCTCCCCATTGTTGTGTTGCTGATCGGCGCCGTCGGCGCCTATGCCATCGTAGTGAACCGACCGGCGCTGGAAGCCCAGCCCGCCAAACCGGAACCGCCGCTGGTCTCGGTCGTTCGTGCCGAGCCGCAGACGGTCCGCTTTAACGTGCGTTCCCAAGGTGTCGTCACGCCCCGCACCGAGATCGACTGGGTAGCGGAAGTGGCGGGCAAGGTGATCCGCTTGAATCCCGATTTCGTAGCCGGCGGGTTCTTCGAGGCTGGCGAGGAGTTGGTCGCGCTCGATCCCCGCGACTACGACCAGGCCGTCGTCGCAGCCGAAGCCAAACTAGCGGAAGCAAGGCGCCGGCTTGCCCAGGAGGAAGCCGAAGCCGAACAGGCTAGAAGCGAATGGGAGGCTTTGGGTGAAGGCGAGCCGACGCCCCTGGCCCGGCACGAGCCGCAACTGGCGGAAGCCCGCGCCAAGCTGAAAGCGGCCGAAGCGGAACTGATCAAGGCCCGTCTGGACCGGAGCCGGTGCGAATTGCACGCGCCGTTTGCCGGCCGGGTCTTGGCCCGGTATGTCGGTCTCGGCCAATACGTGCAGCCCGGCGAGAAACTGGCCCGCCTCCAGGCCACGGACGTGGCGGAAGTGCGCCTGCCGGTCTCGACCGAGCAATTGGCCGATCTCGACGTAAACCTCGGGCGGCGTAAGGGAGCGGACCAATCCGGCTCCAAGGTAAGGATGATGGCCACCGTAGGCGGCATCGAACAGCACTGGGAGGGGCGCATCGTGCGCAGCGAAGCCCAGATCGATGACACGACCGGCTTGTTGCACTTGGTGGCCGAAGTGCCGGATCCGTACGGTCCCCGGCATGCCCAGCTGCTCCTGTCCGGCCTGTTCGTCCAGGCCGAGATCGAAGGGCGGGAGCGCTCGGGCGTGTTCGTGCTGCCGCTGGCAGCGGTCAATGCGGCCCAGGAAGCACTGGTCGTGGATAGCGAGCATCGTCTTCACATCCGCCGTCTGAAGGTGCTGCGCACGGAGGCCGACCGGGTGTTGGTGGCGGAAGGTTTGGCGGCGGGCGAGGCTGTGGTCATAGACGGCGTTTCGGTGCCGGTGGAGGGTATGCACGTCAGGCTCGAAGCCGGAGACGCGAAGCCGGAGGAAAGCGATGTCAGCGCAGCGAATTGATCCCCCGCCGGCCGCTAGCCTTCAGTCCCAAGCTTCGGGCCCTATCGCCTGGTTCGCCTCCAACCCGGTTGCGGCCAACCTCCTGATGTTGCTGATCTGGTTCGGCGGCTTCGCGAGTCTGGCGGTTATGGACAAGGAAGTGTTTCCCCGCTTTTCGCCTCACCAAATCGAAATCAAGGCGATCTATCCCGGTGCCGGACCACTGGAGATCGAGGAATCGGTGTGTATCCGTATCGAGGAGGCTATTCACGATCTGCCGGGCATCAAGCGGTTGAAGTCGGAGATTACCGAGGGACGCTGTACGGTCAACGTCGTCATCCTGCCGGGTTACGACAAAGATCAGATGATGAACGCCGTGCGTGGGCGCGTTCAGGCGATTCAGCGATTGCCGAAAACGCTGGAAAAGATCGAGATAGAGCCGGCGCACCGGGAGGACGACGATGGCGTCATCTGGGTGGCGCTGCACGGGCCGACCGATCCGCTCACCATCAAACAGCTGGGGGACCGCATTCAGGCCGAACTGGCTCTAATACCGGGGGTGACGCGGGCGATCAATTATTACGAGCAGGCTTACGAAATCACCGTCGAGGTGTCCTCGGAACGCTTGCGCCGGTATCGCATGTCGCTGCACGAGGTCGCGGAGGCGATCCAGCACGCTTCCGTAGACTTGGCGGGCGGCTTGGTGAAAAGCCAGGCCGGGGAGCTGTTGCTGCGCGTGAATGGACAAGCGCGGAACGGCGAAACCATCGGCAACCTCGTGTTGCGCACCAATCCCGACGGCAGCCGGCTCCTGCTCCGTGATGTCGCCATCATCAAAGACGGTCTCGAAGAGCGCCTCTCGGAGTGGCATCACAATGGCGAAACGGCGCAAGGTTGGGAAATCCATGCCGACCAGGACACCGTTGCCGTCGCGCGCCGGGTAAAAGCGTACGTGCAGGAGATGAAATCGAAGCTGCCGGAAGGGCTGTCGCTTTATACCTGGTGGGATGACTCCGAGGCCTATGACCAGCGCATCCAAACGCTCATCGAGGACGGGCTGAGCGGTTTCCTGCTCGTGTGTGCGGTACTGACCCTGTTCTTACGCTTGCGGGTGGCGTTGTGGGCCGGAGTCGGCATCGTCACGTCGATTTTCGGCACCTTCTGGCTGATGCCTGTCGTCGACGTTTCCCTCAACATGCTGTCTCTGTTCGGATTCCTGTTGGCCATGGGCATCCTGGTGGACGATGCCATCATTATCGGGGATGCGGTGCATAAGGAGCAGACCGAGAGCTCGATCCTCGATGCGGAAGGAAAACCAGCCAGGACGAGCTTCGCTTCCAGTCTCGCCTGTGCCATCCGCGGCGCGCGCAGCGTCGCCCAGCCGGTGATCCTCGCGGTGCTGATCGCGATGGCGGCTTTCCTCCCCGGCCTTTTCCTACCTGGATGGGCGGGGCAGATGATGCGTCCGATCTGCCTGGTGATGATCCTGACCCTGGTGTTCTCGCTGGTCGAAGCCTTGCTCATATTGCCGGCGCACCTGGCTCATCCCGCGAAGCTAGATGCCTCACCCTCGGTTCTCGCCCGAATTCGGGACTCGCTCAACCGCGGTCTCGACCGGTTCGTCCAGCGAATCTACGGTCCCTTCCTGGAAAAGGCATTAGGCTGGCGTTTCTTGACCGTCGCCGTTTTTGTCGTGCTGCTTTTGCTTAGCATCGCCCTAGTAGCCGGTGGACACCTTCGATTATCCCTACAGCCCGACGTCACCAAGGACAGTTTTTGGGTCTATCTGAAACTGCCGGAGGATGCGCCCTATAGCGAAACCCGACGGATCGCGAAAAAGGTGGAGGATGCCCTGCTGCAATTGCGGGATGAACTGGACCAGGCTGAAAGGCAGAAAACGGCGGCACGATCCGGCCAGGAACCTGCCTCGGTCATCGTCGGCCTGGAAACCCTGGTTTGGGAGCATGACGCCGGATTCTGGACGGAGTTGTCGCCGCTCGGCCGCGAACGCATCGCGGTGGAGGATTTCGTGCGGGAATGGCGTCGGCGTATCGGTGATATCGGCCGAGCCAAGATCGATTTCATCTTCAAGGAGGGTGACGTTCCCTATGACCTGGAATTCGATCTGGGCGCCCCCGACCCGGCCCAGCTGGCAGCGGCCGCCGAACAGTTCAAGCGCATGATTTCCGGTTATCCCGGCGTGTACGATGTCGTCGATTCGGCCGAAACCGGCAAACCCGAGGTCAGGCTGCGTCTCAAGCCGGAAGCGGAACGTCTGGGGTTGAGCTTGCAAGACCTCGCCGAGCAGACGCGACAGGGCTATTACGGGGACGAGGTGTATCGCTTCCAGCGCGGAGGCAAGGAAGTCAAGGTCATGGTTCGTCTGCCTTTGAACGAGCGGCAGTCCCTGGACAGTCTGCGAAATCTCCCCGTCCGCTTGCCTTCCGGCGCCCATGCGCCTTTGGGAACCCTGGCCGAGGTCGACTTGGTTCCAGGTTACGCCAAGCTGATCCGCCAGGATCGGCGGCGGGTTTTGAAAGTCCAGGCGCGGGTCGATTCCCAGGTGGCCGACCTCAATGCGGTTTACGCCGAAATCGAAAAAACGGTCATCCCCAGCCTGAAACGGCAGTTTCCCGAACTGGACGTAAGCGTCGGTCAGGAACGTCAGGAGCAGGAAGCGACCGTTCAAAGACTGATTGTCAACACCATGATTGCACTGGCGGTGATTTATGCCCTGATCGCGGTGCCGTTCCGCTCCTATGTCACCCCTCTGATTTTTCTCTTGGCGGCGCCCGTCGCCTGGTGCGGCGCGGTTCTGGCGCATTGGCTGGCGGGACTGCCTTTGTCCATGGAATCCCTGGTCGGCATGATCGCCGCGAGCGGCGTGGTGGTGAACGATAGCCTGGTGCTGCTCGATTACGTCAAGGAGAGGGGGACTGAAGGGCAGGAGGAAAAGGGCAGGGAGCTCGGTGATACGGTGGGCGCTATGGTTTCGCCGGACGAGGACGCGCCGATGAGTTCGACCGCCAGTCAAGTCTCGAGCCTGATCCTGGAAGCCTGTACCGCTCGCTTTCGGCCCATCCTGCTCGCTTTTCTGACCAACTTCGCCGGTTTTCTACCGACTCTGATGGAAACCAGCGAGCAAGCGCAATTTCTGATCCCGATGACCCTATCCCTGTCGGCCGGTTTGCTGTTCGGCATGGCGGCGAGTCTGGTGCTGACGCCGGTGTGTTACGCGATTTTCCATGACAAGCTCGGTGTTCCGGCCGGCGAAGCTGCGGAAAACGTTGCCGCATCGTGAAGGGACCGTCGCTAGCCGGAGTTCCGGTGCTTCATTCCGTCTTGGCGGAATCGAGTTCGCAAAGGCTCGGTAGCCAGGGGAGGTCGGTAACGCCGTAATCGTAGCCGAGCTGGCTCAACAGGGTGGTCAATTGGCCGCGGTGGTGAGTCTGATGGTTGAAGAGATGTGTAACCAGCAGCCAGAACGGCCGGGTCCGAGTTTTGCCATCGGAAACGCTGGTGTAGCTGAAAGGCTGGGTGAGGCGTTCTGGGGAGAGTGTCCGGGTCCAGGCTAGCATGCGGCGGTCCATGGCTTCGCGTTCCCGCCTCAAGTCGTCGAAACCGGAATAAAGCTCTTGATTCAAAGCAGGCCGAGTCAGGGGCTGCCCTGTAAAACGGGCCATCCAGATGGTGTCGGCCAAGAGCAGATGATTGAGAGTGCCGTGTATGGACCTGAAAAACGCGCCAAGATCCTTTTTCCGTAATTCGTCGGGAATCTCGGCGCAAACCCGGTAGAGCTTTTCGTTCATCCAGGCGTTGTATTCGGCCAGGGGTTCGTAATAGCTGTGCTCATGCATGAGTAGATCGCTCTATTCCGAAGTGTTCGCCGTCCAGATGCGGGACGGCGGGATACGGGTAAGGGCTATTCGTTTACCGCTACCATCGCTTTCTTGAGCCGTTTCGACCGGTTCGCGCTGTTGATGAACACCACCGATCCAATGATGATCGCCGATGCCGACAGGATGCGCGGGGTCAAAGGTTCTTGCGCGAACCAATTGCCGAGGAACACCGCCACCAAAGGATTGACATAGGCATAAGTCGCGACCAGGGGAATGGGCGCGTTCTGCAAAAGCCAGGCGTAGGCGACGAAACCGATCATCGAGCCGAAAGCGATGAGATAGGCCAAGGCCAGCCACGAGTGGGTGGAAACCTGAACGAAGCTGAATCCATTCCATTCTCCGGCGGCCGCGCTGGCGACCATTAGGGCGAAGCCGCCGGTTAGCATTTCCGCGCCCGTGGTCATCAAGGCGGATTTCGGCAGGTCGAGCGTCTTGCCGCAGATCGAGCCGATCGCCCAAAGAAAGCCGGCGATCAGAAGCGCGGTCACGCCGACCATGTCCAAATGCAGGCCATCGGAAAATTCCGAAGGTCCGACCAGCAGATAAATCCCCGTGAAACCGATGGCAAGACCGGCGATGACGCGAGCGGTCGGTCTGACGCCGTTAGGCCGAAGCGCATCGGCTATCACCATGAACATCGGTACCGCGCCGATGATGAGCGCGGCGATGCCGGAAGGGGCGGTTCGTTCCGCCCAGGAGACCAGTCCGTTGCCGCCGAGAAGGAGGAAGGTGCCGACGATGGCTGCCGATCGCCATTGGCGAAGGGTTGGCGGAGCGTCGCCCGCCGCGCGTCGCCAGATCAGAAGGATCGTGCCCGAAACCAGAAAGCGAAGCCCGCCCGAGAGAAACGGCGGCAGGGTTTCTATCGCGAAACGAATCACCAGGTAGGTCGAGCCCCAGACGATATAAACGGCCAGTAAGGCAAGCCAGATTTTCGTTTTCATTCGGCAGACCCGTTCAGAATCTCCGCAAGCAAGGCGATGCCACGCTCGATGTTTTCCGGAGCCGCATGGCTGAAGTTCAAGCGCAGAGAAGGGTAGCGGTGGGCCGGGGTGGGAAAGAACGGTTCGCCCGGCATGAACGCTACATTGCGCTCGAGCGCTTGGCGCAGCAGCGCCAGGGTATCGCACTCGCAGGTCAGTCGCAGCCAGAAGAAAAGACCGCCGGCCGGTGCCCGCCATTCGGCGAGTGCCTCGAAATGACGCATTAGGGCGGCTTGCATGGCATCGCGGCGTTCCGCATAAATCCGGTTCATTCGCGCCAGGTGCTCGTCGAACTCGGTGGAACCCAGAAACCGGGCGAGCCAGGCCTGGCCGATGCGGTTGGTGTGTAGGTCGCTGGCTTGTTTCAGCCGAACCAGGCTCGGGAAGAGTTCGCGCGATGAAGCGAGATAGCCCACTCGTAAACCCGGCGCCGTGAGCTTGGAAAAGCTTCCGAGATAAACCCATGGCGCCCGTTCCAGATAAGCGCAGATCGGGGTTCGGTCGACCGGGCTGTAGACCAGATCCCGGTAGGGGTCGTCTTCGATCAGGGGGATGTCGGTTTCGTCCAGAACTTTGGCGACCGCGCGCCGGATTTCGTCGGTGTAGCAAAACCCGGAAGGGTTCTGGAACGTCGGGATGAGATAGACGAACGCAGGCCGGCGATAGGCTATGGCTCGACGCAGTTCGTCCGGGTCGATGCCGTCGGCGGCCAGCCTTAGCCCTTTGAATACCGCGCCGTACACTCCGAGAGCCTGAATCGTGGCGAGATAGGTAGGCGCTTCCAGCAGGACCTTGGCATCTTCGTCGACGAACAGTTTGCCGACTAGATCGACGCCCTGTTGTGAACCGGAGGTCACCAATATCTGGTCCACGCCGCAGCTCATACCCAACCCGGACAGCTTTTGCGCGATCAGGCCGCGCAAGGCCGGCTCGCCTTCGCTGGGGCCGTACTGGCGGTAGTCGTCGGCCAGCCCTTCGAAGTTCAAGGGCGGCATGACTTCGGTGGCAGGCAAGCCACCCGCGAAGGAAATCACGCCCGGCCGCTGGGTAACCTGCAGGATGTCGCGGATCAGGGAACTGGTGAGCCGCGCGGCGCGGCGGGACAATCGAAGCGTCATGGGATAGTCGGTTCCTCGGTCGATGATGGAATCAGAATTTCGCCTTGCAGATATTTCACCGCCCGGCCGGAGATGAAAACGCGCTCGTCCCGCAATTCGCACTCGAGTTCGCCGCCCCGGTGCGACAGCTGCCTCGCGGTGAAGCGCGTCTTGCCGGTGCGTGCGGCCCAGTAGGTCGCGAGCAGGCAGTGCGCCGAGCCGGTCACCGGATCTTCCGGGATGCCGATTTTCGGAGCGAACATGCGCGAAACGAAATCGACGGTTCGGCCCGGTGCCGTGACGATCACGCACTGAGCATCGAGCCTCGCCAAGACCGGAAAATCCGGCGTCAGGGAGCGGATGTCTTCTTCGTCGGCGAAAACGCAAAGGTAATTGGCATTGCGCAGGACCTCCAAGGGTTTCCGGCCCAGCCCTTGAGCAAGGAGATCGGGACAGTCGCAGGTCTGTCCATGGCTCGCTGGAAAGTCCAGGGTCAGGAGTTCATCCTTGCGGCTTACCCGGAGTTCGCCGCTGCGGCTGTCGAAAAGAACTTCCTGCAAGCTCGGCTCCAGCTCCCGGAACACCACATAAGCCGAAGCCAGGGTGGCATGGCCGCAGAGATTCACTTCGACCTCGGGCGTGAACCAGCGCAAGGTATAACGCCCGTTTCCGCCGACCAGGAAAGCCGTTTCGGACAGATTGTTCTCGGCGGCGATGGCTAGTAGAACCGGATCATCAAGCCAGCGGTCGAGTATACATACCGCCGCCGGGTTTCCCCGAAACAGACGGTCGGTGAAGGCATCGATCTGAAAGATGGGAATACGCATGGATTCTTTTCTGTGTAGAGTGTTTTTATCGCGGTTTAGCGGTAAGTCTCAAAATTGCTAAGCTCAGAAGGCAACCCGTGCCGACGCAGCCCTTCGGCTCACCCTCTGTCGTTGGAATTGTCCATCTCCTCGCGGCGTTCTGCCGGCCGAAAGCACGTTGGCTTCATCGGCCGAGAACTCTTTTCCGGCGTAACGCCTCAACCAATCGTCCTTCGAGTTAGCGGTCACCGCCTCATGTTCATCCAAATTCGGAAGGGACGATCAGAGTCCCGGCATGCCGACGTAACCTGGCAAGGACCGGATACGTGCGAGCCATTGCCTGACGTGGGGATAGTCGTCTAACGCTATGCCGCCTTCCGGAGCCAGTGCGACATACGGATAACAGGCGATATCGGCGATGGTTGGCCAGTCTGCGGCCAGCCATTGTTCATGTTGGAGATGATTTTCCATGACGCTCAAAGCGGATCTCCCCAGTTCCTGGCATTGAGCCAGATCCCAGGGACGCTTGAATCTCTTCACGGCCCGCGCCCGAGCGAGACCATACAGGATCTCGTTTTCCGATAACGCCAGCCATTGCATGACCCTCGCCATCGCTTCCGCTTCGGTTGGGAGCCAGCGATGGTCGGCGTATTTTCTGGCCAGGTACACCAGGATCGCCATGGAGTCCCACACGATGGTGCCGCCATCGTCTAGCACGGGAACCTGTCCGCGTGGATTCAAGGCTAGGAAATCCGCGTGTTTGTGTTCCTGCTTTGTCAGATCGACGGGGACTGACTCGCAATGCAGCCCGAGCAACGAGCAAAACAGTCTGATTTTGTAAGCATTTCCCGATAATTCCATGTCGTAAAGCTTCATGATCGTGCCTGGTTTGGGTTTGTTTTACCAATTCGGCCGCTTGGTTTTCCGGTCACCGTCGCCGGATCATCCACACGAGCGTTTCGAAGATCGTCTTTGTGCAATGGTGGCCGTACAATAACCAACCGGTTGCGGACAATACAGATACAGTTGACGATCGATCCGGCCAACCTGTACCGGTCGCGGAGCCAGGACAATCATGAACTTTCTCGATCTCGATCCCCACGACAGCCGCCCTTTGATCGAACAAATCGTGGCCGGTATCAAACAACGCGTCGATGAGCGGCTCTTGCGGCCGGGCACGCGTCTGCCTTCGCTCCGGCATTTCGCGAAAGAGCACCGCGTCAGCAAATTTACCGTGGTGCAGGCGTTCGATCGGCTGGTGGCGATGGGCTATCTGAAATCGCGACAGGGCTCGGGTTTCTACGTCGCCCAGCGCCCGGAATACGGGAACGCCGCGAATCAGTCCTGCCGGCTCGAAAGAGCGATGGATGTGCTTTGGCTGCTCCGCAACGCTTTGCAGGAACAATCCCATTTCGCCATGCCGGGCGCCGGCTGGCTGCCCGGCGAGTGGATGGACGGCGCGGGGATACAGCGCAGTCTGCGTACGCTCGCCCGCAAAAGCGGTCCCCATTTGACCGGTTACGGCTTGCCGGCCGGCTACGAACCGTTGCGGGTTCTGTTGGCACGGCGGCTCGAAGACCAGGGTATCGGCTGTTCTTCGCGGCAGATCGTCACCACCCGTGGCGCCACCCATGCCCTGGACCTGATCAGCCGGTTGTTCGTCAAACCGGGCGATGCCGTGCTGGTGGACGATCCGGGCTATTACACCCTGTTCGGCTATCTGAAGCTTTCGGGAGCACGCCTGGTCGGCGTGCCTTGGACGACCCGAGGCCCGGATACCGGCGCGATGGAACGCCTAATCCAGGAGCATAAGCCCAAGGTCTTTTTTACCAATACCGTGCTGCACAATCCGACCGGCGTCAGCATTGCTCAGCCGGTTGCCCACAGAGTGTTGCAACTGGCCGAACGCTACGATCTGATGGTCGTGGAGGACGATGTCTACGGCGATTTACTGAGCGGGCAGTTGACCCGCCTCGCGACCCTGGACCAATTGGAACGGGTAGTGTTCGTGAGCAGTTTCTCCAAAACCGTTTCCGCGAGTCTCAGAGTCGGTTTCCTGGCCTGCAAATACGAAATCGCCGAGAGCCTGACGGATCTCAAGCTCCTGACCAGCCTAACAACCTCGGAAATCGACGAGAGGCTGGTTTACGAGCTTCTCACCGACGGCTATTACCGGAAGCATCTGGAAAAGCTGCGTTCGCGGCTGCGCAAGGCGCGCGGGGAAGCCGTAAAGAACTTGGAAAACAGCGGGCTCGAGCTCTATCGCGAAGAGGAAGACGGCCTTTTCATCTGGGCGCGCCGAGATCCATCCGAGAACGCTACCGCGCTCGCGGCGGCGGCTGCCAAGCAGGGCATCATGCTGGCGCCGGGTGCCTTGTTCAGCCCCTATCAGGAAGCCTCGCCCTGGCTGCGTTTCAATGCCGCGGGCTGCGACAATCCAGCCATTTTCCGTTTTCTTCAAACCGAGCCTATCGGCGGCGGGTAGGGACGCCGTGGCTCGGCAGCTTTTTGCCGACGGGTCGTCTTCTGCCAAGACGGACTAAGTTTCTCGTTTTTCGACAAAAATCAGTAAATGTCCGTACGTAGGATTACGGCCTGATTGACCTTCTAAGTGCCTTGTACTGTCGGATTAATTGTTCTAATGTAGGCTCTTTCGGACTCCGGAGGATAAAAGGACGGCTATGGCCATTCGGAATGCATTTTACGCCCAATCTGGCGGCGTGACCGCTGTCATTAACGCATCTGCCTGCGGTGTGATTGAGACTGCGCGCCAGTACAGCGATCGCATCGGCAGTGTTTATGCGGGGCGTAACGGCATCGTCGGCGCGTTAACCGAAGACCTCATCGACACGACGCAGGAATCCGATCAGGCTATCGCAGGTCTGCGGTATACGCCGGGCGGGGCTTTCGGTTCCTGCCGCTACAAGCTGAAGGGACTCGAGGAGGGCAGGGCGCAATACGAGCGGCTGATCGAAGTCTTCAAGGCTCACGACATCGGCTATTTTTTCTACAACGGCGGCGGCGACTCGGCCGATACCTGCCTCAAAGTGTCGCAGCTTTCGGAAAAAATGGGCTACCCCTTGTGCGCTATCCACATCCCCAAGACGGTGGATAACGATCTGCCTATCACCGACAACTGTCCGGGGTTCGGCTCCGTGGCCAAATATATCGCCATCTCCACCCTCGAGGGCAGTTTCGACGTAGCCTCAATGGCGGCTACATCCACCAAGATTTTCGTTATCGAAGTCATGGGACGCCATGCTGGTTGGATCGCGGCGGCCGGCGGGCTGGCGGCCGACGAGACGCGCGATATTCCTCTCGTCATCCTGTTTCCGGAAGTTCCGTTCGATCAAGCGAAGTTCCTGGCGGCGGTCGAGGATAAGGTCAAGCGTTACGGCTATTGCTCGATCGTGGTCTCCGAGGGCGTGAAAGGCCCCGACGGTAAATTCTTGGCCGACGCCGGCATCAAGGACGTGTTCGGTCATACCCAGTTGGGCGGTGTCGCTCCGCTGATCGCTTCGCTGGTCAAGAATGGTTTGGGATTTCGGTGCCACTGGGCGGTGGCCGATTATCTGCAGCGCTCCGCCCGTCATATCGCTTCGAAAACCGATGTCGAGCAGGCCTACGCTGTGGGCAAAGCCGCCGTCGAGTTGGCTCTGGAAGGTAAGAATGCGGTCATGCCCACGATCGTCCGTACCTCCAATTCGCCCTATCGGTGGGAGATCGGCCACGCCGACTTGGCGGATGTGGCCAACGTGGAAAAGAAAATGCCGCGTGAGTTTATTTCCGAGGACGGTTTTGGCATTACCGATGCCTGCCGCGCCTATTTGCTTCCTTTGATCGAAGGTGAAGACTATCCGCCGTACCGGAACGGATTGCCAGATTACGTCGTACTGAAAAACGCGGCGGTTCCCAAAAAACTAACCAGCCAATTCGCAGTGTGATTTCCAATCACATGCCTCATGTGGTGTAAAAATAAGAATTCGTAAAAAAAGAGGAGGAGAACATGGCCTATTTACTCGTCGCCCGAGCTCAAGAGGGCGTCCGGCAGGTACTGACTGACCGCCGTTGTAAGCTTATCGCCGGGTTGGCACTCATCGAGTTGCTGTATATCGGTTACACCATCGGCTGGGGGGTGGCTTTTGCCTTCACGGCTGCGGTCGCCGCCCTGATCTACGGGATCCTTTCCATTTCCTGGATCAACGCCCAATCGCCGGGCAATGAGCGCATGGTCGACATTGCCTCGGCCATTCAGCAAGGCGCCAAAGCTTATCTGAACCGCCAGTACAAGACGATCGGTCTGGTCGGTGGCGCTCTCTTCCTGGTGATCGGCGTCACTTTGGGGTGGGCGGTCGCGCTAGGCTTCGCGGTCGGTGCCGTGCTGTCCGGCGTTGCCGGTTATGTAGGCATGAACATCTCGGTGCGGTCCAACTCGCGTACCGCGCAAGCGGCTTACCAAGGCATGAATGCCGCTTTCACCGTCGCCTTCCGGGGCGGCGCGATCACCGGGCTATTGGTGGTCGGACTGGGGCTGCTGGGCGTTGCCGGTTATTACGTGGTTCTTAAGGCGTCGGGTGTTGAAGATCCTCTACACGCGTTGGTGGGGCTCGCTTTCGGGGGATCGCTGATTTCCATTTTCGCTCGTTTGGGGGGCGGCATCTTCACTAAGGGTGCCGACGTCGGTGCGGATTTGGTGGGCAAGGTTGAGGCCGGAATTCCCGAGGACGATCCGCGCAATCCGGCCGTCATCGCTGACAACGTGGGTGACAATGTGGGCGATTGCGCCGGCATGGCTGCCGACTTGTTCGAAACCTACGCGGTGACCATCATCGCCACCATGCTGCTGGGCGGCCTGCTCACCTCGGGATCGGAAAACGCTATCGCTTATCCGCTGGTGCTCGGCGGAATCTCGATCATAGCGTCCATCATCGGCACGGGTTTCGTGGAGGTCGGCGAAGGACGCAAGATCATGAGCGGGCTTTACAAGGGCGTCATCATTTCCGGGAGCCTGGCCGCTCTAGCGTTCTATCCGGTGACGCTCGCGCTGTTCGGCGGCGAAGTGTCGCTTGGGGGCGAAACGATTTCGGCAAACGACATTTATTTTTCCGCGCTCATCGGCCTGATCCTGACCGGGGCCATGGTCGCTATCACCGAGTACTACACGGCGACGGAATTCAAACCGGTGCAGCACATCGCATCGGCATCCACCACCGGGCATGCTACCAACATCATCGCGGGGTTGGGCATCTCCATGAAGTCCACCGCGGCACCCGTCGTTGCCGTATGCGCGAGCATCTGGGGAGCCTACGAACTGGCCGGTTTGTTCGGCATCGCGGTGGCGGCTACGGCGATGCTGTCCATGACCGGGATGATCGTGGCCCTGGACGCCTACGGTCCCATCACGGACAACGCCGGAGGCATCGCCGAGATGGCCGAATTGCCCGCGGAAATCCGCAATATCACCGATCCGCTCGATGCCGTCGGCAATACCACCAAAGCGGTCACCAAGGGTTATGCTATCGGCTCGGCCGGGCTCGCCGCGCTCGTGCTGTTCGCCGACTATACCCATAACCTGGGCGGCGATACCGTCTTCGAGCTGTCCAACCACATGGTGGTCATCGGGCTCTTCATCGGCGGTTTGGTGCCTTATCTGTTCGGCGCACTGGCGATGGAGGCCGTAGGACGTGCCGCAGGCGGCATCGTCAACGAAGTGCGGCGTCAGTTCCGGGAAATTCCCGGTATCATGGACTATACCGCGAAGCCGGATTATTCGAAGGCTGTGGATATGCTGACCAGAGCGGCAATCAAGGAGATGATCGTGCCCTCTCTGTTGCCCGTTGCGATACCTCTTCTGGTCGGACTGCTCCTTGGAAAGGAGGCGCTGGGCGGCGTGCTCATCGGGTCGATCATTACCGGCTTGTTCGTGGCCATTTCGATGACCACCGGGGGCGGTGCCTGGGACAATGCGAAAAAATATATTGAGGATGGACATCACGGGGGCAAGGGTTCGGAAGCCCATAAAGCAGCCGTGACCGGCGATACTGTCGGTGATCCGTACAAGGACACGGCAGGTCCGGCCGTCAACCCCATGATCAAGATCATCAATATCGTGGCGCTTTTGATCATTCCGTTGCTGTAAGCATCGCAACAGTATGATTCGAGGCCGGCTTTTGCCGGCCTCTTTGTTTCTTGGTTTTTGGATTTGCCCGGCGAGGCGTTCGCTCAGGGGATGAAAGGTGGCTCCGAGAAGCCGAAGTCCGTGTGGGACCCGGCGATCGCGGGCGCTCATGTTTTCCTTCGAGTGGTATCCGCGAGTGATGAGTCTAAACAAGCATCCATTCAAAGATGTCAGGTCCGAATCCATGGCGCGCAAAACAATCTTGAACGACATCCACAAACAAAACGGCGGACGCATGGTGGAGTTCGCCGGCTGGGAGCTACCGCTTCATTTTGGATCGCAACTAGAAGAGCACCATGCCGTGCGGCGCGACGCCGGGATTTTCGACGTGTCGCACATGACTATTATCGATCTCGAAGGTAAGGACTGCTGTCGGTTTCTGCGCGAACTGCTGGCGAACGACGTCGCTCGATTGAGCGGTTCCGGCAAGGCGCTGTACAGCTGCATGCTCGACGAAAGCGGCGGCATCCTAGACGATTTGACCGTTTTCCGCCGCGCGGAGGATCGGTATCGGATCGTGGGCAATGCCGCTACCCGCGAGAAGGTCATTGCCTGGATTGAGCGGCATGCCCTGGGATTCTCCGTGAACATCCTGCCTAGACAGGATCTCGCGATCATCGCAGCGCAGGGGCCGGAAGCGAGACGCAAAGCCGATGCTTGTCTGCCGGCGGAATTGCACGCCGCCGCTGCTTCCCTGGCGCCGTTCGAGTTTGCCGAGGCAGGCGATTGGTTTCTGTCCTGCAGCGGCTACACGGGCGAGGATGGTTTGGAAATCATTCTGCCTCAAACCGACGCGCCCGCCTTGTGGACAGGGCTAATCGCGGAAGGCTTTAGACCTTGCGGACTGGGCGCCCGCGACACTTTGCGGCTCGAAGCCGGCATGCGTCTTTATGGACTGGATATGGACGAGACCGTGACTCCGCTAGAAGCGGGGTTGGCCTGGACGGTCGCCTGGGAACCGGCCGAGCGTAGCTTCATCGGTCGTACGGCTTTGGAGGAGCAGCGGAAAACCGGGCAACTGCGCCGGTTTGTCGGGCTCGTGTTGACGGATAAGGGCGTGTTGCGGCATGGGCAGAAGGTCGTCGTTCCGGGGGGAAGCGAGGGTGTCGTCACGAGCGGGATTTTCTCGCCTACGCTCAACCGATCGATCGCCTTTGCCCGTGTTCCTCCCGGGGCTTATGACCGCGCCTGGGTGGATATTCGTGGCCGCTTAAAAGAGGTACTGATTACGCCGCCGCGTTTTGTCAGGCAGGGACGCGCGATTTTCGACTTGGATCGAAGTTAATAATCAGCCCCGCAAATACCCTCCCTGGTGTTTACGGGCTGTCGCCCAAGCCGGTACACGCCCGGTTTATGCTCACGGGGCTTGTCGCCGCGCCGGGGCATCCCTGCCCCGGATTAACCCGCCTATATTTTATAGGCCGGGTTAATAAACGGCGGTTAGGCTAGTATTTTAGAAGCGGCCAAGCATGCGCTCGTAGAGTTGTATGTGAAGCGCGTCACATATAGAGCAAAACGGATGTTCCGCCTTGGAGTGAGCGGCTATAAATGAATACCCTCGTATTGGCAATCGGTATCCTCAGTCTCGGTGCAGCAGGCTGGCTCAGCTTCAGGTTGGTTGCGGCCAAAAGGAGCGCTGCTTATCCCGACATTCAAATCCTTTCCGACCTGGTCCTGGCGGGATCGGACGCCCCCCCACCTGTGTCGATCAGAACTGAGCCAGTTCCTCCCGAGATTCTAAGGCGTTTGGCACCGCTGGCGGCGCTCAGCGAAGAAGAACTGATCGCTTTCGCTTCCGAGCGTCTGATGGAGTTCTATCCGGCGGGCTCGGCCGTCTTCCGCGGGGGCGAGGAGACCGATACCGATATTTTTTTACTAAAAGGCACGCTGATGATCGGCCCGGAGCGTGGCACCAAAAGAAAGGTGGACTCGGACAGCGATGCTGCCCGTTTTCCGTTGAATCGGGACGGAAGGGCGTCGGTCACGGCACATGCCTGGACGGACGTTTGGGTATTGCGCGTGCCTACCTCGATCTTACGGCAGTATGCCGAGAGGCCACAGGTCCGGACGATTAGCCCGCCGGATCTGACGCGGTGTCCGCTGCCTCCGGAGCTGCGGGGAAGCAGCTTGTTCTATGTTTTTTGCCGAACGTTCCATAAAGGTAAGCTCGACTTGCCGGCTTTCCCGTCGGTGGCCTTCAAGCTGAGGCAGGCCATGCGCGAGGAGATCGACTTCGTCAAAGCGACAAAAATCGTGCAGACGGACCCTGCGCTCGCGACCAAGCTGATACAAGTAGCGAACTCTCCGCTTTTTCTCACTGCCGAGCCGGCCAAGACTTGCCAAAGCGCTATCGCCCGATTGGGCCTGGTAGCGACCCGTAACCTCATTTTCAGCATGAGCATGAAGGGGATTTTCAATGCGGGCAGCCCGCCGATCAGGAAGCTCATGACGGAGGTGTGGAAGACCAGCCTTCACATGTCGGTGATTTCATCCGTGCTGGCGGCGAAAACCGGACAGGTCGATCCGGACAAAGCGCTGTTGGGAGGATTGATCGTTCGTATCGGCGCCGTTCCTTTTCTTTCTTTCGCCGAAAAATTTCGGTCCGAGCATCAAAATTCGGAGGAACTCGAGGTGGCATTGCCCATCATCCAAGGTCCGGTCGGGCAATATTTGCTCGCCAAATGGGAGTTTTCCGACGAGTATCTCGATCTTCCGCTAATTGCCGAGCAGTGGAACTATTCCTCCGGCACGGACCGGCTTGATTTGGCCGATATCGTCCAATTGGCGACATGGCACAGCTATCTCGGAACGCCCAGAATGGCTGATTTGCCGCCCATCACCGAATTACCCGCTTACGCCAAACTCAAAGACGCTACACTGACTCCGGAGCAGTCGCTCAAGGTGCTGTACGACGCCAAGGAGCAGATTGCCGAGACCCTGAGAGTATTTGGTCAGTGATGCAGGGTATGTCCTTTCGACATCGACCTTGTGTTAGATTTGATAAATGAGTTTCCTAACGCGTATTTTCGGTTTACGGGATCAAGGCGCGCGCGTCGAGACCCAAGCCGCCGGGACAGAGACGGAAACGGATCCGGGGACAACGGAAACGGTACCTTCCGCACGGGAGGGGATGCCTATTACCTTGGACATCCTGAAGCAATTATTCCCGATACGTACGCTTAGCGACGAGGAGTTGAACGCGTTCGTTCTGGGCCGGAAGTCTGAGATTTACGAGCGTGGCGCGGTTTTGTTCAAGGCCGGGGAGCCGATCGAGTCAATTCATTACCTCCTGGAAGGAACGGTTTTAATGGAACTCGGTGGGGGGGAGACGTACGAAGTCACTGCAGATACCGCCAAAGCGAGATTTCCCTTGTGCTGCGGTAAGCAGTACAGCGCCACGGCACGCGCGCAGACCGACATTCAGATTTTGCGTGTCGCCAGCACGATCATGAGCCGTGGTGTTGCGGGGCCGAGGTCGCAACAGGCGCTGATCGACCCAAGCGACGAGCAGATTCCGGCGGGCGTTCGGGAAAGCCGCTTGTTTCAGGCTTTCATCCAATCTTATAAGGACGAAGAATTGCGAATTCCTTCGTTGCCGGACGTGGCTATGAGATTGAGGAAGGCCATGCTGCACGATATCGGTATCGATGAAGCCGCCAGGATCGTTCAACTCGATCCGGCCATTGCCGCAAAGCTCATTCATATCGCCAACAGTCCGCTCTATCTACCCGTTCGCCCGATTAGCAATTGCCATGATGCGGTTTTGCGTCTGGGACTAACGGCGACCCGAAATCTGGTGACCAGCTTTTGCCTGAAAGAAATTTTTCGTTCTAAAGATCCGTACCTCAACCAGCTCTTTCAGCAACAGTGGAGGGCAAGCGTCAAATTATCGAGTCTCTGTTATATATTGGCCGATGAGAACGAGGGAGTCAGCCGCGAGGAAGCTCTGCTCGCTGGATTGGTTGCAGATATTGGGGTCATTCCGTTTCTTTATTTTGCGGAAGTGTTTCCTCGAGAATACTGGACTCCGGAGGAAGTCGAAGCGACCATACCTTACATCAGAGGACCAATCGGTACTTTTTTGCTGAAAAAGTGGGATTTTCCTGCCAACTTGATCGAAATTCCCATGCTGGCCGAGGACTGGTATCACGACAGCGGAAACGCGCTCGCGATGAGTGATATCGTGATCTTGTCCAAGCTGCATAGTTATATCGGAACGCGTCGTATGGCGGAGTTGCCGGCGATCAACTCAATTCCGGCTTGTGCCAAGCTAAAGGACGGCCGGTTGTCGCCTACCTATAGCCTTAAGGTTCTGCACGATGCCGAGGATAGAATCCGGAAAGCGACGCAGTTTCTCGAAACCTGAATTGGCTCCATTCCGTCTCATATTTAGTCAAGTCAGATTGAAACGATGAGCAACCCATTATTCGATATGGACGGTCTACCGCCGTTTTCCCGAATCAAAGCCGAGCATGTCGTGCCGGCCATAACACGCCTGCTGGACGAAAATCGCGAAGCTATCGCGAGCTTGCTCGAGCCGGGAAAAACCTATACCTGGGAAAACCTCGTGGAGCCGCTGGAAGATCTGGAAGACCGGCTCAACAAGGCTTGGTCGCCGGTAAGCCATATGAATGCCGTGGTAAACAGCGAGGAGATGCGAGAGGCTTACAATACCTGTCTTCCGCTGTTGAGCGACTACGCCACGGAAATCGGGCAAAACGAAGAGTTGTACGCGGCTTACCGCAGTCTTGCCGAAAGCACCGACGCGGCCAAACTGGACGACGCGCAGAGGAAGATCCTCGAGAATGCGCTTAGAGATTTCCGTCTGTCCGGCGTCGAACTGAGTCCGGAGAAGAAAGCCCGTTTCAAGGCGATTGCGCAGGAGCTTTCCAAACTCACGAGCCAATTTCAGGATAACGTGCTCGACGCGACGAATGCCTGGAGCAAGCACATCGAGGATGAAAGTCTGTTGACCGGACTGCCTGAGTCGGCGCTTGCCATGGCGCGCCAAACGGCCGCGGCGCAAGGCAAGAGCGGATGGGTATTCAATCTGGAATTCCCGTCCTACATCGCCGTGATGACTTACGCGGATGATCGCGAGCTGCGCCGCGAATTCTACACGGCTTACAGCACCCGAGCTTCCGATCAAGGTCCGAACGCCGGCCGTTGGGACAATTCCGAGATTATGGAGAGAATCCTCGCCTTGCGGCACGAGCAGGCGTTGCTTCTCGGATATTCGAACTATGCGGAGTTGTCGCTTGCGACGAAGATGGCGCGTTCGACCGAGGAAGTGATGCATTTTCTGAACGACCTGGCAAGCCGCAGCCTGCCGCGAGCGAAACGTGACCTCGAAGAACTGAAAGCGTTTGCCGAACAGGAGCACGGGATAGCCTCGCTGGAAGCTTGGGATCTGGCGTATTACTCTGAAAAGCTCAAGCAATACAAATTTGCCCTGTCGGAAGAAGAGATTCGGACGTACTTCCCGGTCACTCGGGTGGTGCCCGGGATGTTCAGTGTGGTTGAGCGTTTGTACGGGATCAAGATCCGGGAAAGATCCGGCGTGGACGTCTGGCATCCGGATGTCAAGTTTTATGAGATTCATGACCAGTCGGGTGAATTCTTGGGCGGTTTTTATCTCGATCTTTATGCCCGGCCCAAGAAACGTGGCGGAGCGTGGATGGACGAATGCGTCACCCGGCGCAGAATCGGCCAGAGGATTCAACATCCGGTCGCCTATCTAACCTGCAATTTCGCGCCCCCGACCAACGGCGAGCCGTCCTTGCTGCGGCATGACGAGGTGTTGACCCTATTCCATGAGTTCGGCCATGGATTGCACCATATGCTGACCAAGGTCGATTATCTCGGTGTTTCCGGCATCCACGGCGTTGAATGGGATGCCGTGGAGTTGCCGAGCCAGTTCATGGAAAATTTCTGCTGGGAACCCGAAGCGCTGGAGCTGATATCGGGCCATTACCGGACCGGTGAACCTTTGCCCAAGGATCTTCTGGACAAGATGATCGCGGCCCGTAATTTCCAGTCCGGCATGCAGATGGTCCGCCAGCTCGAATTCAGTCTGTTCGATTTCCGTATTCACCTGGAGTATGATCCGAGCCGGGGCGGATGGATTTATCCGATTCTCGACGAGGTCAGGAAGCAGGTGGCGGTTTTTATCCCGCCGCCGTTCAACCGATTCCCGCACAGCTTCTCGCACATCTTCGGCGGGGGCTACGCGGCTGGCTATTACAGCTACAAATGGGCGGAAGTGTTGTCCAGCGACGCTTTCTCACTGTTGGAGGAAAAAGGCATTTTCGCGCCCGAGGTGGGTCGATCCTTCCTGGAAAACATCCTCGCGCGGGGCGGCAGCCGTAAGGCCATGGAGCTTTTCATCGCTTTCCGCGGACGTGAGCCCACGATCGATGCTCTGCTTAGGCATAACGGCATCGTGGAAGCGGCTTAGCGGCTAAACCGCGCGGTTCTCCGGGGTGAAGCGGCGTAAGTCGCTTTGCCCGTCGTTTTCGAATTGAACCGTCAGTGGCCGCTTGGTGAGCGGTCAGACGTAGTGGCCCATAGTACCGGTGCATTGGGGGCGCCGGTCTTTCATAACGAAAACTTATAACAACGATATTTATGCCATACCGGGCGATTGCCAGAGATTATGTTCTGCTCTGGTGTGTCCTTGTGTTCTCCGGCCTCGTGTTGAGGCCTCTCATACCCGTCGATGAAACCCGCGCCGTATCGGTGGCCTGGGAAATGTGGCAGCGAGGCGATTTCCTCGTGCCTTACCTAAACGGCAAGCCCTATAGCCACAAGCCGCCGCTATTGCAATGGGTCATCCATTTGAGCTGGTTCGTTTTTGGCGTCAACGATTGGACGCCTCGATTTGTCGGGCCTTTGTTCGGTTTGGGCAACCTGTTCCTGACCGAGCGTCTGGCGCGCCGGTTGTGGCCTGAAGCGGACACGGTATCGCGCCTCGCGCCGTTGATCTTGCTGGGTCTCGCAGTCTGGTCCTTGTGGACGACTCTGACCCTCTACGACATGCTAGTGGCGTTTTTTGCCCAATTGGGGGTGTTGGGGATTTTACGAGCCGCCCAGGGCGCGTTCGGTATGGGCTGGTTGATGATGGCCGTCGGCATTGGCGGAGGGGTGTTATCCAAAGGACCCATTATCCTTCTGCTGATATTGCCGGCGGGTCTGTTGGCGCCTTGGTGGTCGACGCGCGTTCCCGGTTCGGGCTGGATTGGATGGTACGCCGGTATCCTGGCAGCTACCCTGTTAGGTACGTCGATCGGCCTTGCATGGGCGATTCCGGCCGGAATGGCTGGCGGGGAGGCATACGCGCAGGCCATCTTCTGGAGCCAATCAGTCGGGCGTATCGCCAACTCCTTCGCTCATAAGAGATCCTGGTGGTGGTACGCGCATACCCTGCCCATGGTTCTCTTCCCCTGGATTCTTTGGCCCGGTATCTGGCGCAACCTGGTAAAGCCGAAAGCCGATTCGAGTTTACGCTTTTGCGTGCTTCATGTGGTTGCGGTGTTGCTCCTGTTGTCGGCCATTAGTGCAAAACAGATTCATTATCTGCTTCCTTCCCTGCCCATCTGGGCACTGATTTTTGCTCGTGTTTTCGCTGACCCATCGCTGCGGATCGGGCGCTTTGGCCAGATCGCGTTCGGTGCCATCGTGCTCGGTCTGGGGCTGGTTATGGCTTGGCTTCCGTTTATCGCGCAAGCGCTTGGGTTTCCGAAGTCCGATAGCACTGTCGTTGTCGTCGCGGAAGCCTTTCCTCTCGTCGCGATCGTGCTCATCGTCGGTTTGGGAGCTTTTTTGCTGCTATGGCGGCCACGGGATTCGGCAACGATGGTGCGGGGCGTCGTGGGAGCGATGATCGGGGTGATTCTGGTTGCGCATCTCGTTTATGTCGAGGCGGGACGGCCTCACCACGACCTACGTTCTGTGGCGGTCCGTATCGCGCAATTACAGGCGCGTGGAATACCGATTGCGCATTGGGAGAAATACAGCGGGGACTTCCAATTCATCGGAAGGCTGACGGCACCTTTAGAGGTGCTGCACACGGGTCAAGACTTATCCGAATGGTTGGTCGCACACCCTGAAGGTTATGTCGTCATCGTTTATCGCGGCAGCAAGAAAGGCTTTGAGGAAACTGCTGATTTCATCCAACCTTACCGAGGCAAGCGGCGTATCGGGTTGTGGAAGGCGTCCGAGCTGCTCACGCGGTCGGCGGCGTTGGACGAGCTGGCCGATTGATGGCGTAAGCCGGCATCGAGTTGCTGCTACAACGGAGCTCTGAAGGAACGGATTCCGGTCATGCTCTTCGGCTGAGTTCAGGTGAGCGTTCGACCAGCGTGTCCTGAGAGCCCTTCGACAGGTCTGTCGCAGAGCTTGACCCGAGCGTCCTGAAGAAGGCTTGGAACGCGGACGCAGTCTAACGGGTGCCGTAGACGACGATCGTTTTGCCTTTGGCTGAGAGAAGTCCTTGTTCCTCGAGATTTTTGAGAACCCTCCCGGCCACCTCCCGGGAACAGCCTACGATGCGGCCCAGCTCCTGCCGAGTGATACGGATCTGCATGCCGTCGGGATGTGTTAGCGCTCCGGGCTGCTTGCACAGTTCTATTAGAGTATGGGCGATGCGTCCCGAGACATCGAGAAACGCGAGATTGCCGACTTTTCGGCTAGTGTTAAGGAGGCGCCGGGACAGCTGACGTCCAAGCAGGCTTAAGATCTCAACGGCGTGCTCGGCGAGCTCGCCCTTGAGCAATTGAGCGAATCGAACATAGCTGATCTCGGCCAGTTGGCTCGGCTCCCGGGTGGTGACCGTCACATCCCGCTGCATGGACCCCATGAATACGCCGATTTCGCCGATAAACTCTCCCTTATTCAGGTAAGCGAGAACGATATCGTCACCGCTTGGCCGGTGTGGCATGCTGACTGTAACCGCCCCTTCGATGATGTAATAAAGCGTGTCTCCAGCGTCCCCGGGGCGAATAATGGGCGTTTTGTTAGGATAACGGCGGCGGTGACAATAAGACAGAAGATTTGCGATGACGTCGTCCGATTTTGAGAGAGAGTGCATGAGCGTTTCGAGTCCAGTGAAAACGATCTTTCAAGTTTAGCAGCGATTAATTTTGCTTGGCGCGGCAGGGAATTATGATAAAGTAAGCGGCTATTTTCACTCGGGGGGTCTTCGATGAAGGCACGCGTCAAATGGGTAGAAAATGCGCTGTTTATGGCGGAGTCCGGCAGCGGTCATACGGTTGTCATGGATGGGCCGCCGGAATCTGGTGGCCGGAATCTCGGTGTGCGGCCGATGGAAATGTTGTTGCTAGGAATGGGTGGCTGCGCGGCATTCGACGTGGTACACATTCTTCGTAAAGGGAGGCACGATGTGCGAGATTGTGAGGTGCAGCTCGAAGCGGAACGGGCGGAATCCGATCCTAAAGTCTTCACTCGGATTCATGCGCATTTCGTTGTCAAAGGGAAAGGGCTAGACGATGCGGTCGTCAATCGAGCCATTCGTCTCTCCGCGGAGAAATATTGTTCCGCATCAATAATGCTCGGAAAAACCGCCCAAATTACGCATGACTACGAAATCGTCGAAGTCGAGTGAACGGGTAGACAGGTTTCTCGGTCTCATGAACTCTTCGTACGAGCTCAGCGCTTTAGTCGCGAATGCGCGTACGCAAGTGGTAGTTACAACCGACTACGGGGGTAATTAATAGATCGATGGAAAAATTGCAGTTACACGGTTTCAATAACCTCACCAAATCGTTGAGCTTCAATATTTACGACATTTGCTATGCCAAATCCGGGCAACAGCAGCGTCGTTACATCGAGTACATTGACGAGATGTACAACGCCAAACGCTTGACGCAGATATTGACCGATGTGACTGCGATCATCGGTGCCGAAATTTTGAACATCGCGCGTCAGGATTATGAGCCTCAGGGCGCCAGCGTCACAATGCTCATTTCCGAAGGGCATGTGCCTGACTCCATTAACAATATAGAGGCGCCGGGTCCCGCTCCGGAATCGGTCGTGGCGCACCTAAACAAGAGTCATATCACGGTGCATACCTATCCGGAGAGCCACCCCTACGGGGGCATCAGCACCTTTCGGGCGGATATCGATGTATCGACCTGCGGCCGCATTTCGCCGCTAAAGGCGCTCAACTACCTGATCCACAGCTTCGAATCCGACATCGTGATCATGGATTACCGCGTGCGCGGCTTTACCCGGGATATCAGCGGCCAAAAGCACTATAACGATCATGAGATCACGTCCATCCAGAACTACATTTCGGATGCGATGGCGGAGCGATATCAGATGATCGATGTGAATGTCTATCAGGAGAAAATCTTCCACACGAAGATGATCCTGAAAGACTTCCATCTCGATAATTATCTATTCGAAACAGACAAAGACGCGCTAACCGATGAGGAGCGTATCGCCATTCAGAAGCAGCTCAAGCAGGAAATGGCGGAGATCTTCTACGGCCGGAACTACAAGTTGCGGCGATGACCGAACACGGTTTGGGCACGCCGTGTCAGCGCCTTGAAAACAAAAAGCCGGTTCTAAGTCGAACCGGCTTTTTTATTGGATGAGTTGTCGTGCGAGCAGGGTGACCGGGTGTAACACCTCGATCCGGCCCAGGCCTTCTTGCGCCAGCCCCGCCCGTAAATGGATGGCACAGCCTGGATTCGATGTCGCCAGGACATCGGGGTTGATCGCTGTCACCGATTTCAGCACGTCATCCCGTAAGTTTTTCGCCATATTCGGGTGCTCCAGCATATAGCTGCCCGCTGCGCCGCAGCATCGCAGGGTGCCAGGGAGGGGGGTAACATCGAGCAAGGGTACGCGGCGGAGTAGATCGGCACCGTAACGTTCCGCCCGCAACACGTTCTTCAGCGTGCAGGGTGTGTGTATGCAAACCTTAGCCGCCAATGGGTTAAGCTCGATGTCGTTGGGCCAGACCAGCTCCGCCAGAAATTGGCCGATGTCCTTGACACGCTTAGCAAAAGCTGACGAGGAGGGCGTGGTGTCGAATTGCGGATAATCATGCAGCATGGCGCCGCAGCCACTGGCGATGGTAATGATCGCGTCGACGTCGGATTGGTCAAAAGCTGCCAGATTTCGTTCCATGAGCTTGCGAGCGCCGGCTTCATCGCCAGCATGGAGATGCAGCGCCCCGCAACACGATTGCATGCGCGGCAGCTTAACGCTTATGCCCAGTCGATTTAGCACAAGCAAGGTTGAGGCCACAGTTTCAGTGTCGAAAAGCTTGGCCGTACAACCGAGAAACAAGGCGACTCTGCCGCGTTCCGCGTGGCCGTGAACGGGATAGAAATCGTTCCAGTGCGCCGGTTCGCGTGTTTTCGGAAGGCCCGCTTCGAGCTCCGACAATCCCAGCATATTCAGAAAACCGATGTTCTTGAGCAGGTTCAAGCCTGATCTGCCCGGTTTTCCGAGCAATCGTTCCGTCCAGCGGGACGCGCGCTGATCGGTCAGCGCAATCCTGATACCGGCGGCCTTGAAACGCTGAAATGGGGTTTTGCCTGCAGCGCCGGTTCCACACCGAAAACGATCGACCAGGCGGCTATAGGGAACATAAGCCGGGCAGACCGCCTCGCAGGATCGGCACAAGAGACAATTATCGATATGTCTAATCAGCTCCGGCGTTGCTGCGAGCGAACCCTGTGCCCAGCCCTGGATCAAGGCGATACGTCCGCGTGGGGATTCGTTTTCGTCCAGAGTCTTGCTGTAGGTTGGGCAGTGAGGCAGGCATAGTCCGCACTTGACGCAGAGGTCGGTGTCGGAAAACCGTTCGGATCGATTCAAGGAATTTGCGAAACGCTTTAGCGCGTGTCAGTGGCGAAAATGCCGCATCGCAGTAAAGACCATGGCCATGCCGTGCTCGTCGGCGGCCGCGATCACTTCCGGATCGCGCACCGAGCCGCCTGGCTGGATCACGGCGGTGATTCCGGCCGCAGCGGCTGAATCCACCCCGTCGCGGAACGGGAAGAAAGCGTCCGAGGCCATAACCGAGCCCTGGACGGCGAGTCCTTCGTCCGCGGCTTTGATCGCCGCGATCCGCGCCGAATAAACTCGGCTCATTTGTCCTGCGCCTATACCGATGGTTTGGCGGTTCTTGCAATAAACGATGGCGTTGGATTTGACATACTTGACCACTTTCCAGGCGAATAGAAGATCAGCCAGTTCGTCCTCGGTGGGCGCGCGTCGGGTGACGATCCTCAAGTCATTCGGACCGACCACGCCCAGGTCCCGATCCTGTACCAGAAGGCCGCCCGCTACGCGCTTGAAATCCCATTCCGGCGCGGGAGCGTTAGACCAGGGGCCGGATTCCAATACCCGAACGTTCGCTTTTCCGCTCAATACTTGACGCGCACCCTCGCTTACCTCGGGAGCGATAATCACTTCCACGAACTGCCTTTCAATGATGGCGCGAGCGGTCTCCGCATCGAGCGCCCGGTTGAAGGCGATGATGCCGCCGAACGCCGATGTCGGGTCGGTGGCGTAAGCGCGGTCATAAGCCTCAAGCACCGTCTTGCCTTGCGCGACGCCACAGGGATTGGCGTGTTTGACGATGACGCAGGCGGGCGCATCGTCGAACGTTTTCACGCATTCGAGCGCTGCATCCGCGTCGGCAATATTGTTATAGGACAATTCCTTGCCCTGGAGCTGTTTAGCTTTGGCGATAGTGCCGCTGGCAGCACCGGGGTCGACGTAGAATGCGGCTTTCTGGTGCGGATTCTCCCCGTAGCGCATCGCTTGGGCTTTCCGAAAGCGCATCACGAGAGGGTCAGGGAATAGTTCGGAGCCTTCGACTTTAGCGAGATACGCCGCAATGGCGCTGTCGTAGGCAGAGGTATGCCGAAAGCTTTTAATCGCCAGTTTGAATCGCATGTCGTCGGAGAGACTGCCGGCTTGCGCCCGAAGTTCCGCCAGAACTTGAGGATAATCGTTTGGATCGACGACGACGCCGACCGATTTGTGGTTCTTGGCGGCCGCGCGAATCAGGGCAGGCCCGCCGATATCGATGTTTTCGATCGCCTCGGCAAGCTCGCAGTCCGGTTTAGCGACCGTCTGTTCGAAGGGATAGAGGTTCACGACCACTAAATCGATGCCGGAAATGCCGTGGCGAGCCATCACCTCTTCGTCGATCCCCCGGCGCCCTAGAATGCCGCCATGAATTTTCGGATGCAGGGTCTTGATCCGGCCGCCCATCATTTCGGGAAAGCCGGTGTAATCGGATACTTCCACGGCTGCGATGCTGTTTTCGCGCAAAAGCGACGCGGTACCGCCGGACGAAAGGATCTCGATGCCAAGATCGGCCAATCCGCGGCAGAATTCCACAATTCCAGTTTTGTCGGACACGCTGACGAGCGCTCGGGATACTTTTGTGTTCATAAGTGAAGTGTGGGCCGCTTGCCGTGGAGAATGTGAGGGAAACTATTCGATACCGTACTGGCGCATCTTCTTGCGCAAAGTACTGCGGCTTACGCCAAGTACCTGTGCTGCCTTGCTCTGGTTATGACCGCATTGTTCTAAAACGGTTTCGATCAAGGGTTTTTCCACTTCGCTGATAACCATGGAGTAGAGGTCGGTTGCCTCATGTCCATCAAGTTGCGCAAAGTAGCGCCTGAGACTCATGCGTACGTGCTCGCTCAATAGTAGAGCGGCATCGGTCTTGGATTCGACGGCATCGGGCATTGCCTCGATATTCCTTGCTTGTGCTTTCATGCAGCCAATTTCCGACGTTATGCGTTGAACAATCGATCAATCAATTCCAGCTGCTGATTGGCACCGTCCTGAGAGTTGAACAGCGGACCGAAATCCGGTGGGTGGGGAAGATGGTTCAGGTACCAACCAACATGCTTGCGTGCGATCCGCACTCCGAGATACTCACCGTAGAACGTGTAGAGTCCTTTCAGGTGATCCAAGACAACGTTCCGAATTTCCTCTGTGTCGGGCGTTACGGGTTCGGCGTTTCCGCAGAGAAACCGGTCAATGCGGCGGAACAGCCAAGGATTTCCGAGGGCGGCCCGGCCGATCATGACAGCATCGGCACCGGTGAACTCAAGAACGGCGGCGGCTTTTTCAGGCGAATCGATATCGCCGTTGGCGACCACGGGGATGCCGACAGTCTGCTTGATTTGCCGAATTGTAAGGTATTCGGCCTGTCCGGAAAAGCCGCACGCGCGGGTACGTCCATGGACGGCGATAGATTGGATACCCGAGTTTTCCGCAATTTTCGCGATAGTGACCGCATTACGATGGGCAGGGTCCCAGCCGGTGCGTATTTTCAGTGTAACCGGCACGCTTACCGCGCCGACGACGGCTTCCAAGATTCGTGCGACCAGACGCTCGTCTCGGAGGAGGGCTGACCCGGCGGCTTTTTGGCAGACTTTCTTGGCCGGACAACCCATGTTAATGTCGATGATCTGTGCGCCGCGATCGACATTCATGCGTGCCGCTTCGGCCATCGCGTGCGGTTCATTGCCGAGGATCTGTACCGCCCGTGGCTCGGGCTCTCCGGCATGATCGCTCCGGCGCAGGGTTTTCTTATCGTGGCGCAAGGCCGGGTTGGAGGATACCATTTCCGATACGGCGAGCGCCGCACCGTATCGCCGGCATAGCATCCGAAAGGGGCGGTCGGTGACGCCGGCCATGGGGGCCAGGATCAAACGGTTAGCCAGTCGATACGGGCCGATCTGCATGATGGTGAGTCTGTTGCGGGCGGAAAAGTCTAGCCGGATGAACGCGTGGACGCAAAAGTTTTTCCGCGATTCGCCCGCGAGACCGCGCGGTCCGCCGTCGGCGAGTTCGCCGCTCGCTGCATTACCTTATCGATTACTCGAAGCAACACGCATCATTGACACCGGTTCCTTGCATGAGCATTCATTCAAGTCGAAGGGCTCGAGAGGTCGCAAATCTTCGGGGCGCTTGATGTCCCACAATACGGGAAGTTCGCACCGCCGCCTACGAAGCCGATCCAAGCCTCCGGCGAGTCTTCTTTAGCACCCGCTCTCCGCTTCAGGGCATATCTTGAAACAACTCGTCGTCGATCCACTGCCGTCTAACCTTTCGTGGAGAAACACCCGATAGTCGCCGGTCGCTACCTTTGTAGCGGTATCCATCTGTACGGCGCGTCCCTCGGGTGCTCGTAGATCCACGAGGCCGCTTCGCGGACCAGTTCGGACCGTCGGTCCGAACTTCCGCTGTCGGAGATGATGTCGGGTCCTTGGCGTCTTAACGGCTCCAGCGAAAGCGGCGCGCCCTGGATCATGTCCGCTTTGTCCAGAACCAGAATGACGATCGACCATTGGTCATCCGCCGGCACGACGCCGCAGCAGCCGCGAGAGGTCCAGGCGACCTTGTTCGCCGAGCCGTTCGATCTGTTCATCATGCTGCCTGCTCAAGAGCGCAAGTGACATGACTGCGCCGGTTAGTGCGAAAGCCATGTCCGATTGCGCATCCCAAGGATCGCCCTGCGTGGCCAGAAAGGACTCGGCGTGATCTTTGAGAACGACCGCGACGGTCCATTCGACGAGCTCATACGCCGCGCTTAGCGCGAGGCACAAGGCGGGCACGATCACGACCAGCCAGCGCCGGTCCCGAAAGACTTCGAAGCGAATCAAAATTTCCCGGAAAAGGATTGCAGGCGTAAACCCTTGAAAAAAATGAGCCAGCTTATCGAAGTTGTTCCGCTGTAACCCGAATAGCGGTTTAATCCATTCGAAAAACGGAACTTTCTCGAAAGAGTAATGCGCGCCAACGAGAATCAGCGCACACAACGCCAGAATCAAGCCGTATGCCAAAGGGGTTAGGGGAAATTGCCGATGTGTCGCGAGCACGGCGGCGAAAGCCGCGAGAGCGGGAATCGCATCCAGGAACCAGACAACAGTATCGTGCGGCTGAACGGCCGACCAAGCCAGAATAACGGCGAAGGTCGATATAAAGATTTTGAACAATGGTCAAATAGCTCCGGTAATCAAGCCCAGGGGGTATTCTCTATCGCGGGCGCGTCACGAAGCGCGAGCGATTATATCGAATCAATCTCGGGAAAAAGTTTCTATCGTTTTTATTACACGATAAATCCCTGTTGAGACATACCGGCATTGATGACCCGTTTTCAAGTGAACAAACATTGACTAATCGTGGGTTCATGGGTAGCCTTAGGTACGGCTTACAAGCTTTTTCTAGGCTGCCCGAACCACACACTCTTTGTAGATAGGCGCCGTGCGACGCCACGGCGGCATGGAGTTCAAGGAGGACATATCGTGCGTTTTAAGCATTTAATTGAACGGATCGGGTTTCCAGAGCCGCAGCGCCTTGCACGCAGTATAGTCCGTCGCCAGCGCCTGCTTCATTCTCCCATTCTCTTTCCTGGCATTGTTCGGCCATGGACGAGCGTCGATGTGCGCATTTCGAAAACACTCGTTACCAATTCGAGCGCTCTAGAAACGTTTCGCCGGAGATGGCGGAACCGTGACGCATGTTTTTTCGATAAGCGGCCCATGGGCCTTTCTTTCGGCGTGTCGAGTGTGATGTTTCGAGCAGTTCCACCCAGTGTTGTACCATCAATTTTTCCTGCTAAGGCGCTGAGCGGCGGGAACCAAGGAAAGCATAATGAAAAGCAAGGAAAGCATAATGAAAAGAACACACATAATAGGAGTCATTTGTGGGGTGCTTTTTACTGCGGTCGTGAATACCAATATTTCTTATGCCCGATCGAAACAAGCGGCCGAGGACATGGTTCCGCGGAGCGAATACGAAAAGCTGAAACAGGAGGTTGAGGCCTTGAAATCCCAGGTTCGCATGCTTATGGAACACGAGTCCTGGGTACGGCAGGCGGTGGCCCAGCCGGAAGCGGACAAAAAGCAGGAAGCGGAAGCGGTTGCGAAAGTAGCCGAGCCGAAGCAAGACGACAAGGCCACGGCAGCCCGGGCGGAAACGGCCTCGGCTTCCTCGGCGCCTAAAAAGGTATCGCCGGAGATGGGGTTGCAGGAAGGCGACCGCGAAAAAGAAGCCGAGGAAGCCAAGATAGAACTCGACCAATTCCTAAGGTCGCAGAAAGTTTTGTTCAAGAAAGGGGATTTGCAGATCGAGTTCAGCGCGAGTTACGCTCAGGATACAGCGGAAATATCGCCCTACAAATTGAGAGCCAAGACGGCAGGCGCCGGTGTTTTGTTTCGCTACGGCTTGATCGACGATCTCGAGCTGGATATATCGGTTCCGTTTACTTTCCAAGAACTGGAACTCGATACGCGTTCGTCGCTAGCTGAAGATATTGGTTTTGCTCGACAGGATGGTTCCGGCCTGGGAGACGTCAGCGGCAGTCTACGATGGGGCGCTTTGCATGAAGAGGGCCTGGTGCCGGAGACGACCTTGAGCCTGAATGTTAAATCGGATTCCGGGCGCGAAGGGCGGGGACTCACACCTATTTTAGGGCCTTCCAATTTAGTGGCTTTTGGCCTAGATCCGAGTTTAGGTACTGGTTTTTGGAATATCGGCGGTTCCGTGTCTCTGGTCAAGACAATAGATCCGGTCGTTCTCTTCGGTTCCTTAGGTTATAACGCCGTCCTCGAGCGGAACAATATAGACCCGGGCGATCAAATTCCATATTCGCTCGGTATGGGTTTCTCATTGAATGATCGGGTAAGTTTCTCCGCAGCCTTAAATGGCGCGGCAATCAGACGAAGCAAGCTGGATGGTCGAAAGATCGAGGGTTCCGGTAGGGATATTCATTCCCTCAACTTGGCCGTTACCGTCCAGGTCTCCAAAGGGTTATTCGTTGAACCGTTCGTAAACTTCGGCTTGAGCGAGGAGGCAACGGATCTTTTTGCGGGTGTCAACGTTCCTTACCGGTTCGATCAGCAGTATCCATTGCCGTTTTTCAAATGAGCGGGATATCTGATTTATCGAGGAGATATTGAATTGGCAGCATGGAATTAATGAGGTATGGAGGTATCGGAAAAGGCATGATACAGGTTGCGCGTTAATTTTCGGGTGGTCGACGAATACCCGAATATCAGTTTGACCTTTGACTAGCCAAAACTTGCATGGATCGCAAGGTTAGGAAGGTTACATGGAAAGTATTAATGTACTTTATCTCGCCCCAAAACCGGAGGCGGACGATGTCGTTTTACCCATCAAAAATGCGATCGGAGGCGGCATTTATGTCACCTGTGATCCGGCCAAAGCTCGTAATCTATTAAGCACTGGCGATTTTCACGTCGGGCTTATTCAATTCGAGCCATTCAACGAAGTTTTTCTCCAGCGCGTTATCGGCGATATTTTTTATCATCCCGAAGGGGCCTCCATGCAATGGGTGGCCTTGGTTTCTTCATCGTCCATGGAAAACGAGGCTGTCTGCAGGCTTATTGCGGAGTATTTTTACGATTATCACACCTTGCCGTTCGATGTTGACCGATTGAAAGTCGTGCTCGGCCATGCCGCAGGAATGGCGGGAGTAAAGAAACGGATATTTCCTCGGGCAAGCGAATGGGTGAGCAAGAGCGAGTTGATCGGATCAAGTCCTGCCATGAGACGGGTGCTTCATAGCATCGAAAAGGTCGTATGCTACGACTTGCCTGTCTTGATCACCGGGGAGAGCGGGACGGGCAAGGAACTTGCCGCTTTAGCCATACATAACCACTCGCCGCGTTCCAATGGGCCGTTTATTGCCGTCAACTGTGCCGCCTTGCCGTCGAATTTGATTCAGTCGGAGTTATTCGGCTACGAGAAAGGCGCTTTCACCGGCGCACATCAGCGAAAATTGGGGCTGATTGAAAAAGCGGGAGGAGGCACCCTTTTCTTGGACGAGGTGGGTGAGTTGCCTCTTGATTTGCAAGCCAATCTACTTCGCTTTCTTCAGCAGAAAACCATATATCGAGTCGGCGGCCACGAAGAAATTGCAGTCGATGTCCGAATCATTTCGGCGACACATGTCGATCTTGAAGACGCTGTGCGTAAGGGTCATTTCCGAGAGGACCTTTATTATCGGCTCAATGTCCTGAGAGTGGTCATGCCGCCTTTGCGGGAGCGGGGATACGACATCGAATTGCTGGCGGAATACTTTCTCAATAACTTTAAGAAGGAAAACGCTTGCAAAGCCAGGCAGTTCAGCCGCCGCGCCTTGAAGGCCATGCGCCACTACACGTGGCCGGGAAATGTTCGCGAGCTTAAAAACCGGGTCGAGCGCGCGCTCGTCATGTGCGAAGACGCTTATATCACGCCAGCGGACCTGGGCCTGGAGGAATATTCGCCGCAGCCTTTTACCTTGAGCCTGAAAGCGGCCAAGGATCAGGCGGAAAAGGAGTTGATCAACCAGGCCTTGGCACAAGCCGGGGACAGCGTGGTGGCAGCGGCCCAAATCGTTGGTGTATCGCATGTCACGCTTTATCGGTTGATGAAAAAGCACGACATAAAGATTCAGAAATAACCCCGTTACTTGCCAAGTTCCGGCTTGACGCAGCCGGTGTCGGCAAGGTGTCCTCAGATCTTAGGGAAATATCGCAAAACCGCCTTTCTGGCGGTTTTTTTACTTCGCAGAACGGAAAGAGCGTCGCTTGCCATGTGTCTTCCATCGCAGATACGCCTGAAAACGACGGGTCATCCGGGCCTGTGCGAGCAGCGCGAAATGTTTCAAGACGCCTTTGCGGCGATTCTAAGCCCTATTCAGATCGACGCAGGATCACGTTAGTGCCGGCTTCCGATAATCCGAAAGACCCTGGAAGTCCTTCGTGGATTTTCGTGTCGCCGCCAAGGTCAGTGCACGCTGAAAGCCAATTCCGGTACGCCACAAAACCCTTCGGCATCGCTCAGGCCGAAAGGCCTACTGAGATGGGCCTCGGCCCTTGGTTCACGCGGTTTGCCGCCGCGCTAGATTAATCTCGCCCATGGCCCTAGGTTGGGTCGACGCAGGTCCGCCGAATGCCTCTGTTTCAAAAAATTAAACCAATCCGACCTAGAAAAAGCGTCTTTTTTTCAATAACGTATAGTGACTCTTCGTCTACCCAATCAAAGACAATAACAAAAAGTTAAAAGTTGGATCGTGTCCGTCGCACCGGGTATGGCTGGAATGGAGCGGTAACAATTACCGTGAATTCTGTCCATAAGGTTACCGATCTGAGACGGTTCGATACCTTTTTCGATATACCAGCGGCACGATGATCGACGCCCACGTCCAAGCCGGGTCACTGGGTTATGACACAACGGTAACAGCCTGTGCAGAATCGTTCAAAATAATGCCCAAGATTAACGCGTTTGAAGCAATCATGTTTCACTCGGGCTACCGGTTTTCCGTCGTGCGCGAAAGGTATTGATCAGATGGCCGGAAAATATTTCGGTTCACTTTTTTCAAGTACGTACATTTTTGGAGGAGGCAATAGCCGCGCGGGAGCTGAAAATTTGGCGGCAAGTCCGACTGCCTTGTATAAGGAAACAAAAATTAACGGCGAAACAATTGGATAGATCAGAGACGGCACGAAAGATCAACGGTGGCATAGGAACTGCAACGTGATGGTTGGTCGTAAGGACACGACCCGGGCCAAAAGGAGTTTGGCATCTGTGATCTTGCGTCGCACACGCGCAAGGACAAAGTGCGACCGTAAGGAAACTAGTTGGATATGCAAGACAAGGAGTTCGTTTATGAAATCGTATGCATTGGCTGCGGTGTTGTCTTCGATGATGGTTGCGGGTTCTGCTTTCGCGGACAACGACTTTCGGGCCTTGGGGAAGGTGTCTAACGTGACCCCTATGAGCGAGCAGCAACTCGCAGCCGTCGAGGGCGGGGCCTGTAACGGTATTCTAAGTGCCGCGAATTTATGTGCGAACCTGGCCGTACCTACGGTCGTTGGGTTCAATGTAAGCCTTCTTGGTCTTCTTGGCGCAACCAGCCAGACCATTGCACAAGTCACTACGCAGAGCCTGAATTAACCACACGTCGATCGCCTGGGTGTAAGAATCACTCGGGCCAGGCAACCGGGCGGGGGAACGGGGTATCGCTCCCCCGCTTTTCGCTGAATGGCATTCGACTATTAAACAAAGTGATCTTGTGCCATGGTTTCGAAAATCAGGGCGCAGCCGCAAGGAAAGCGTCGAATTGGTAAGACAAGGAGTTCGTTTATGAAATCGTATGCATTGGCTGCGGTGTTGTCTTCGATGATGGTTGCGGGTTCTGCTTTCGCGGACAACGACTTTCGGGCCTTGGGGAAGGTGTCTAACGTGACCCCCATGAGCGAGCAGCAACTCGCGGCCGTCGAGGGTGGCGCCTGCTTCGGCGTTCTAAATACCGTGAACATTTGCGTTAACTTAGCCACACCCTCGGTCGTCGGCTTCAACGGAAGCCTCTTCGGCCTTTTCGGGCCTGTTACGCAGCCGGTTAGCCAGGCTGTGACGCAGAGCATAAATTAGCTCTGATTGAAGGCGCCGATGCGAATCATGCGCTCGGCCCTCGTAAGCACTGCGGGAGAGCGGTTGATTCCATTCTCCCGCTTTTAGGCAACACGTGTCTCTGTTTTCGGAAACTCCAGGGCTCTATCTGGTCAACGCATTCTGCTTGCGAACCGCAGAAGCAAAAAACAGCCGGTGGAACCCGGATGGGCGAGGAATTGCGGCGACGACGGAATTACGGTTTGAGTGCCGCCGCTTCGCGGGCCAGTCGGGTGATTTCGGTCCAGTTACCGCTAGCGATCAAATCCTTGGGGGTAAGCCAGGAGCCGCCCACGGCGACGACATTGGGGAGTTTGAAGAAATCCGGCGCGTTTTGCGCATTGATCCCGCCGGTCGGACAGAATCGGACATTCGGGAACGGACCTCTGAAAGAATCGAGCATCTTGACTCCGCCAGCCGCCACGGCCGGGAAGAACTTCATGACATCAAGCCCCGCTTCCAGTACCTGCATCACTTCCGACATGGTAGCGACGCCGGGAAAAAACGGCAGTTTGCTGTCGACGATGGCCTTGAGTAGGGAGGGCGTCGTGCCCGGAGAAACGCCGAACTGCGCACCCGCGGAAATCGCCGCATCGAGTTGGGCCGGTGTTGCGATGGTGCCGACGCCGACGATGGCGTCCGGAATTTCCTGCTTGATCGCCCGCACGGCATCCAATCCGGCGGCGGTGCGCAAAGTGATCTCCAATACGCGAATGCCGCCGTCTACCAGGGCACGGGCCAAAGGTACCGCATCTTCCACTCGTTCAACTACCATCACGGGCATGACGCTGGTGGCGGCAATAATCTGGTCAAGGTTCATAACAAGGCTCTCAAGATCGGTTTCAAAAACGAAGGCTGGTTCCGGGGCTCTTAATCATCGAACTGGAAGGTTATTCCGCCCCGTTCCGCCGTGTCGGCGAGTTGCCGCAGTCCGGTAAACAGCTCCCTTCCGCAGCCGAACTGGTTGCGGGAAAGGTCGGCGGTCGCGACTTCGCGGCTGTCCCATTCGGCGGCCGGGACTTCGGCTTGAAGGCGGCCTTCGACGGCATCGAGCAGCAGCATGTCACCGTCACGTACTTTGGCAAGCGGCCCTCCCATTACACACTCGGGCGACACGTGAATCGCGGCCGGGACTTTGCCTGACGCGCCGGACATACGCCCGTCCGTGACGAGGGCGACCTTGAAGCCGCGTTCCTGCAGGACCGCGAGCGAAGGGGTGAGCTGATGGAGCTCCGGCATGCCGTTCGCGCGGGGGCCTTGGAAGCGGACGACGGCAACGAAATCCCGCTCCAGTTCTCCCCGTTTGAAAGCCGCGATCAAGTCTTCCTGGTCGTCGAATACGATGGCGGGGGCGCGTACCACCCGGTTTTCCGGTGCGACCGCAGAAACCTTGATGACGCCCCGGCCCAGATTTCCGGTGACCAGGCGTAGCCCGCCGTCCGGGCTGAAGGGTTCGCTCACCGGCGCCAGTACCGTGGTGTCCAGGCTCTTTTCGCTGGCCGGGCGAAATGCCAGTTGGCCGTTGTCCAGCCAAGGTTCTTCCGTCCAGCGGCGCAGTCCCTCTCCTAGGATCGTTTTGACATCCTCATGCAGAAGCCCCGCATCCAGCAGTTCGCGAATCAGGAAACCCATGCCCCCCGCGGCGTGGAAATGATTGACGTCCGCTTTGCCGTTGGGGTACACGCGGGCCAACAGGGGAACGACCGCCGACAGATCGTTGAAGTCGTCCCAGTTAATTTCAATTCCCGCAGCCCGTGCGATCGCGATCAGGTGAATCGTGTGGTTGGTCGAACCGCCCGTCGCGAGCAAACCGACAATGCCGTTGACGATGGTGCGTTCGTCTACGATGTCGCAGAGTCTAGGAGAGGATTTGTCCTCGGCGAGGCGAATCGCCTGACGAGTGGCAGCGCGGGTCAAGGCTTCGCGAAGTTCGGTGCCGGGGCTCACGAAAGAGGATCCGGGCAGTTGCAGGCCCATGATTTCCATCAGCATCTGGTTGCTGTTGGCGGTGCCGTAGAAGGTGCAAGTTCCGGCACTGTGATACGACGCCATTTCGGATTCGAGCAGGGCTTCGCGGCCCACTTTGCCTTCGGCGAACAACTGCCTCACTTTGGCTTTCTCAGCGTTCGGTATCCCGGACGCCATGGGGCCGGCGGGCACGAAAATGGCGGGCAGATGCCCGAAACGCAGCGCGCCCATCAAAAGCCCCGGAACGATCTTGTCGCAGATGCCCAGGAACAGGTTGGCGTCGAACACGCGATGTGAAAGGGCAATCGCGGTGGCCATCGCGATCACGTCGCGCGAGAACAGAGAGAGTTCCATTCCGCTTTGACCCTGCGTTACCCCATCGCACATGGCCGGGACGCCGCCCGCGACTTGTGCGGTCGCTCCCGAGGCGCGAGCTTCGGACTTGATGATGGCGGGGTATTGCTCGTACGGGTGATGTGCGGACAGCATGTCGTTGTACGCCGACACGATGCCGATATTCGGAGCCGAGGCGGCCTTCAAGACCAGTTTGTCATGCGCCGGCATTGCCGCGTAGGCATGCGCCACATTGGTGCATCCGATTCGGGTGCGCTCTGCGCCCTCTTGGCGGGCGCGTCGCATGCGCTCGAGATAGGCCTGACGCTTGGTTTGGCTGCGAGCGCGGATGCGCTCGGTAACGGTGAGCAACGTGGGGTGTAGAGACATATGATTCGGCTGAAGCAGCGGTCCTGTTGGGTTGCCTCGGTGATGGGCAAGGCCGTGCCCCGCAAAAGGGCATGGGGGCCACATTTAATCCAAGCCGCAAAACCGTGTCAAGAAAATACGGTCTCCGGCCCTGAGGCCTGCTGGACAGTCAAACGGGCGGCGAGTAGTATTGCAAGGTTTTTTCATCCGAGTTTTCCGAGTACGGGTTCCATAAATTACGAGCTCGGCCGAGCCAGAATCGGCACGATCTTTATCAAGAGGATTCATCGGTGAGTCAGCTCCCATTTCCCAAATCGTTCAACCTGGTTTTTTTCGGCGGCGCCGGTGATCTCGTCACGCGCAAGTTGTTGCCGGCGATGTACCAGTGCCATAGAACCGGCCGCCTGGTGGAATCGGGCCACATCTTCTGTCTCGATCTCTTGGACCTGACGCAAGATGCATTTCTCGCCATGGTGGACGACAGGGTTAGGCAGTTCGTGCCCGAGGGGGATTGGGACGATACCGCATGGGGGACGTTTCTTTCGCGCCTGACCTACATGAAGCTGGATGCCACCCAGCCGGAGCAATACGTACCGCTGAAGGCCGCGCTGAAGCGGACTCCCGCTGAAGTGACTGTTTTTTATCTATCTACCGCGCCTTTCCTGTTCGCGACGATTTGCAGCAATCTGACGCGGCAAGGACTGAACGGTCCGAGAAGCCGTGTGGTTCTGGAGAAGCCGCTGGGACACGACCTGGCGTCGAGTAACGCGATCACGGCGGATGTGGACCGCTTTTTCCACGAAAAACAGGTCTACCGGATCGATCATTATCTCGGTAAAGAGTCGGTGCAGAACCTGATGGCGTTGCGTTTCGGCAACTCGCTGTTCGAACCGTTATGGCGGCGCATGTGGATCAGCAATGTTCAGATCACGATCGCTGAAGACGTAGGCATCGGCAGCCGCGGCGGGTTCTACGACAAAACCGGCGCCTTGCGCGACATGGTCCAAAATCACTTGCTGCAATTGCTGTGTTTTGTAGCGATGGAGCCGCCGGCTAGTCTCGATTCGGACGCGATCCGCAACGAAAAGCTCAAGGTGCTCGAGTGTCTGGTACCGTTCACGCCGGAAGACGTCTTGACCAAGACCGTGCGCGGCCAATACCGGGCGGGCGTCGTGGGCGGCCGTCAAGTGAAAGGATATTTGGAGGAGGGCAATATCCCGCCCGATAGCACGACGGAGACCTTTGTGGCGATCAAAGCGGAGATCGCCAACTGGCGTTGGGCCGGGGTACCGTTTTATCTGTTCACGGGCAAACGCCTACCGACCCGCCTCGCCGAAATCGTGGTCCATTTCCACGATGTCCCGCACCATATCTTCCCCTTACCGAGCAGCGGTTCGCGCGCGCCATCCAAGCTGGTCATTCGTCTGCAACCGGACGAATATATTCGTCTGTATCTCAATGCCAAGGCACCGGGTGATTCGATGGAACTTCAGCCGGTCTCGCTTGATCTCGACTTTGCCGGAAAATTTAAAGGCCGCCGCCGGGCCGAGGCTTACGAACGTTTGTTGCTCGACACCATCCGCGGTAACCAGGCGTTGTTCGTGCGTCAGGACGAGTTGGAACTGGCCTGGCGTTGGGTCGAGCCGATTCTGAACACCTGGGCCGCCGACCCAAGCGGCCCGAAACCTTATGCGGCGGGAACCTGGGGGCCGGCAGCCTCTTCCGAGCTGCTTTCCCGTGACGGTTTCGGCTGGCACGACGAGGATTGAAACAAACGATGGTAGACATTCGATGGTTCGACGATAACGCGAGTCTCGCACCGGCTCTTGCCTCAGCAGTGGCTGCCGACTTGCGCGCGGCTCTACAGTCCGGGGCCGAGGCCGCTTTGGCGGTATCGGGGGGTCGGTCGCCGGTGCCGGTGTTCGAGGCTCTCCGCGAAGAAGACTTGGACTGGGCTCGCGTCGTCGTCACGCTAGTGGACGAGCGCTGGGTACCAGAGACTGATTCAGCCAGCAACGCTGCCCTGGTCAAAGCGCATCTGCTACAAGGCCGCGCCGCAGCGGCTCGCTTCGTGCCGCTCTATACCGGCGACGCCACTGCGCAAGACGCAGAAACGAAATTGGCGGCCACCTTCAAAAGCCTACCCTTGCCGTTCGCGGCGCTGATTCTCGGCATGGGAGACGACGGCCACACGGCCTCGCTGTTCCCGGCGAGCCCGAACCTGGACGCTGGTTTGGCGCTCGGGGCTTCGATCGCCGATACGCCCCCCTGTCTCGCTCAAGTGGGTGCGGTGGCGCCGACCGAGCGTATGAGCATGACCCTGCCGTGGATTTTGCATGCGCGGCGAGTCTATCTGCAGTTCGGAGGCGCCAAAAAGGCGGAAGTGTTCACCGCCGCCCTCGCGGAGCCGAATCGTCAATACCCGGTAAGTTTCGTGCTCGCGCAGACGCAAACGCCGGTCGTCGTATTCGCCTCACGTAGCTGAGCGCAAGAACGCCTCTAGAACCCATTGTATGGTGATAGCATGGACGATCGAGCATTGGTGTTCTAAGGCGGATTGAAGCCCGGAGATGGAAAGCTCGTCCTATCTCTCAAGGGTGGATTGAAACTCGAGGAAGGAAATTCTCGGAGCGGCGGATTGAAAGCCGAAGGCTGCGAGATCACGGTCGCGGGAGATTCGGTCACAATTCTGACGAAGGCGCCGGACTCTCCGCCGATCTGTAGCGGTACTCTAGCCGCGGAATCGATCGTTCCGGGCGGTGCCAGGAAAGTCAAATCGGTTGACGTAATTTGCACCTGTCCCCGAATTTCACCGTCGGGAAAAGCGGCTGAAGTGACATTCACGAAGATGTTACCGTCTCTCATGGACGCTGCCAGATCCGGAAGCGTGACGATGTTTCGTCCAATCGTGGAAAAACAATCCACCCCCCGCAGGATGCTGGTTTCGGTGACCGTCGCCTGCACTTGAAGTGTGCCGTTCCAACTGCCTTCGAGGAAGTTCAAAAGAGGGACGATTGCCGGGCCAAACGTGTCCAGTGTGCCGCAATGCAGCTGCACGCCGGTGACATTTGCGCCGTTCGTAAGCGTCAAGACGAACACCATCGCCGCTTCTTCCCGATCAAATGCGAAACCCGCCTGACCCCACATCGAGGCATCCGTCTGAACGGGTATTTCCCCAGAACTGCCGAAAACGGCGCCGAAGCGAAGGGGTAAAGGGTTTTCGCCATCTCCGTGAGCAATGGCTGCAGCGAGAATCGAAGAAAGCAGTATCGATAAAACGAAACGGTTCACGTTAAGCCTCCTTGCCTTGTTTTTCCGCCGGAGCAGAAGGGATTCAAGGCGCCCGAACGCTGGGAGCGGTCCGCCGGTGAACACGGGGTTCTTCCTTGACGGAGTTTTAACTTGAGACAGATGTTGTTTCGAAGATGTTCCGGCTACGACCATGTAGGAAGTTGCTTTGTCACGCTTCTTCGTCGAAGAATGGCTTTAAAGAAGACTGATCAAGGACTGCCGGGCCTACGAAACAGGCGGGACCATCTTCCCGCCTGTTTCGTAGGCCTGACACTAGTGGGGCGAGACCGATTACATAACGGAGACTTACACTGATGCTGACTAGGCTTCGTATCAACAATTTCAAAGCCTGGAAGGAGACGGGGTCGATTCGCCTGGCCCCCCTGACGGTGATTTTCGGCGCCAACAGTGCGGGTAAAAGCAGCCTGGGGCATTTGCTGCTGGCGCTGAAACAAACCGTGTTGTCGGCGGATCGGAAACGCCCGCTTCATTTGGGTGATGAAAACTCGTTGATCGACTTGGGTACCTTTGCTGAATGCCTCTATAAGCACGATCTGGGTCAACCGTTGCGTTTCGAGTTGGGCTGGAAGTTGCCCGGCAAGCTGGATGTAAAAGATTCCGTGAGCTCCGAGAAATTCTCGGGCAATGAATTACGCCTCAAAGTCGACATGCGGGCAGATCAGCGCGAACAACCACGTGTTCAGCAACTGACCTATGAGCTGCTGCAAGAGCAGCAGGAAGTGCTGACGGTAGAGTATTTGTGCGACGAAAAAGGGAAATGGCAGATCGAATCTCCCCAATACAAATTTGTGCGGAACGCCGGGCGCGCCTGGCCGTTGGATGAACCGGATAAGTTTTATCGAATCTCCGATTACAGTCGCGCACGCTTTCAGAATGCGGAATTTTTATCCGACTTCGCGTGGCAAACCGAGGCGGCGCTGAGCACCGTGTATTACCTCGGTCCGCTCCGCGAATACCCAAAGCGGATTTACTCTTGGTCGGGGGAAACCCCGGAAAGCGTAGGGCAGAAAGGTGAGTTCGCCGTTGCCGCGATTCTGGCGGCCAGTGCGCAAGGACGGATGCTCAATCGCGGCCCGAAAAAGCGCCAATATCGATTCGATGAGTTTGTAGCGCAGTGGCTGAAAGACTTAGGCATTGTCGATAGCTTCGCCGTTAGGGCGGTCGCTGAAGGACGCAAGGAATTCGAGGTGTTGGTCAAGACCGATGCCGGAGCGACCGAAGTTAAAATCACCGATGTCGGTTTCGGCGTCTCACAGGTATTACCGGCGCTGGTACAGGCTTTCTATTGTCCTCCCCATTCCACGGTCTGGATGGAACAGCCGGAAATCCATCTCCATCCGCAGCTACAGGCCGAACTGGCCGACGTATTCATTTCTGCTGTCCAAGCCCGTGAGAATGGCAAGGAACGCCAAGCCCAGCTGATTATCGAGAGCCACTCCGAGCACTTCCTCAATCGCTTACAGCGCCGAGTGGCGGAAGGCGCTATATCGCCAGATAACGTGGCGGTCTATTTTTGCCGCCGAGTCGATGCTGCAACGGTACTGGAACCGCTACAACTCAATGAATATGGTGAAATCGAAAATTGGCCGGAAAATTTCTTTGGAGATGAGATGGCCGATATTTCCGCTCGAACACTGGCGGCGATGCAGCGCAAGCGCGAGCTTAGCAAGAACAGCGGCGCATGATGAAGGCGGTTATCGATACGAATGTGCTCCTCGTCGCAAACGGAAAGCACAACGACGTGTCCCCGGAGTGCGTGACGGAATGTGTAAATCGCCTATCCGCCATTCAGAAGAATGGCATAACGGTAGTGGATGACGGTTATCGCATCTTGCACGAGTACCAGAACAAAACGCGCCCCAATCAGCCCAAAGGGCCAGGTGATGTGTTCCTGAAGTGGTTATTACGAAACTTAGGGAACGCGGCACGCGTCGAGCTGGTCAGTCTGACAGAAATGGCGGCAGATGAATTTGTCGAGTTTCCCGATCCGGCCTTGCAAGCCCGCTTCGATGCTCCGGACCGCAAGTTCGCAGCCGTGGCAAATGCCCATCCCGATAAACCGCCAGTCTGGCAGGCAGCGGATTGCAAATGGGTGGATTGGTGGCCAGCTTTGAAGGAAAAGGGTGTGCGCGTCGAATTTCTTTGCCCGGACGACACATGCAAGTTTTACCGCAAAAAATTCCCACATAAACCAGACCCTGAGCTGCCGGAAGCTTAATTCATGACTGACTTTTTCCGCTTTCCCCATACTCCTCATATCGCCTGGTTAGGCCAAGGTACTCCGCGCGACGATAAGGTGCTGTCCCCCTCCGAGGTCGAGGCGCTACTGTCCGATGAAGTGGTCGTGGAAGAAAAGCTCGATGGGGCCAATCTCGGCCTTTCGTTTGCTGAAGATGGTAGCTTACGGGCTCAGAACCGCGGGCAATATTTGGCCGAACCTCACGCCGGTCAGTTCGCTCGCCTACCGGCCTGGTTGATGCAACATGGCGAGGCGCTGCGTTCCGTGTTAAACCGGGATTTGATCGTATTCGGCGAATGGTGCGCCGCCCGACACTCGCTGGATTACACCGCTTTGCCGGATTGGTTCGTGGTATTCGATGTGTATGACCGGAAGGTCGGTAAATTTTGGAATACTGCGCGTCGCAATGCCTTGGCCATGCAGGCAGGTCTGATGGTCGTACCGCAGCTATTCCACGGTAAAACCACCCTGAAGGCGCTCGAGGCGCTTGTCAATTCGACCACTAGCCGCTATCGCAAAGGTCCCTTGGAAGGCGTGGTGATCCGCCGCGAATCGTCGGAATGGTGCGAAGCCCGCGCTAAGCTGATCCGCGTGGACTTCACCCAAGCCATCGATACCCACTGGCGCAGGCGGCGCATCGAATGGAACAGGGTTGCCTCATAAATCCGTTCCAGCGAGCCCTGATCGAAAAGCTCGCCGTTGGCAGGGGTTCGAACAAACCGATAGCCGATGAGCAAGACGCCACACTGGCATCAGCGAGGCATCCCACCCGATCCATTAGCTCTGTGCTGGACGCCGGCTTTGGAGCCTACTTCACGTCCGGTTTCGCCGCTCAGTTATCGGGGTTATGGCATGGCTTTTCCAAGCTATGCGGATCAAGGGCGAGTTCGTGTTGGGCTATGGGGTTGCACTCGCTGCTTTGTTGCGCCAAGCGGCAAGTCTGCCTCGCGCTTTGCCCACTCAAACCGCAGCGAGTGGATCATTTGCTTTGTATGTAGCGATTATGGGTAAGGTCCGTTAAGCTGAGCGTCGAAGTCACTGAGTAGAGGTAGCCATTAGGTTCCGCCTTCAGCAGTATCCGCTGAATCTGCTCACCACAGTCGTAGTGACGGTGGCGGACTAGGCGTGCGCGGATGAAGTGCGGCTCCACGCCTTTCAACAGGGGTGAGAGGCGAGAGACAGGTCGCCATCAGTTAGGCGGTCCCGGAGCGCTGTCCCTTCAACCGTTTTGGCGTCGAGCGAAAGGGTTTGCGGCTATAGGCAATGCCAATAACCCGCTGTTTACCGGGAAGAGAGTGTGAGAGAAAGCTTGTTCTTTGCGTTTATGTTTTTTGTCCTTGGTTTTGTTCCGGTAGGCAATGCGGAGGTTTACAAGCTCATCGGTCCCGATGGCAAGGTGATGTATACCGACAGCCGTGCAAACAACGGGAACAGCACGAAGATCGAAACCGTCGAGATCGACTCTTACGCTGGCCCAGCCGAAGTTTCGCCGGTCGGAGACTCGGCTGCATCGCAGAAAGTAACGATCTTCACCACCGAATGGTGCGGTGTATGCCGGAAGGCCAAGGCGTATATGGCGAGTCACGGCATCGCTTTCGAGGAGCTCGATATCGAAAAATCCCGGTTTGCCAGGGAGAAGTTCGATCGGCTCGGCGGCAGAGCCGTGCCTGTCATCCTGATCGGCAAAGAACGGATGACCGGGTTTTCGCCGGCGAGATTCGAGGCGATGCTGATCGATGCAGGTATATGACCTTCGAATTTGTGCGTGTCGATTTCCCCCCAAACAAGCCTGTTCGCTTGGATGTCGGCAATTTCTGATGTGTAGTTCCCCATGGGTTTAGCCGGCGTCTTCTGGGTTCGAGAGTGCATTTGACGGATAGAAGGGATGAGATATGGAGCCGGATAAGCAACGAGTGCCGAAGATTAAATTGTCCCGGTGGGCGGTGGTGATTGCCGTCGTACTGGTCGTTCTCATTGTGGCCGTTCTGTTCGTGATCGGCAGAAAACCCCCTAGCGAGGATGCGATTCCGCCGGTTCCTCCGGCTCGACAGGAACCCGGCCGAGTGCCTGTTCCGGAGCCGCAGGTGGAAACTCCGGCTGTGGTTGAAATCACGGTTGCAGGGCAGGGCGGGTTAGGCTGCGAAGTCGAAACGAACGCCCACGAGGTGATCGTCAAGGAAATAGGCGGAAAGGATATCTTCGAGGCCTACGAAGAAGGCGTTTTCTTGACTGACGAGAAAGGTGTGACCGGTAAGTATTATTTGGATGTGGACAGCGTTCCGGAAGACAAAAGATCCCAATTGCCGAAGCTGTTCACGCCGGGAAATCGCCTGAAAATCCGTTATGTGATCTGCGGAAGCGGCGGGATCAAATTTCTGACGTCCATTCAAGCCCGGCCGAACGGGTAATGGACCAAAACCTGTTTCAGTTTGCGCTGACGGCATTTCTGACGCTGGCCGTGGTCGTCGATCCGCCGGGTGCGGCGCCGATTTTCATTGCCTTGACTCAGGGGTTGGGGAAGCGAGAGCGGCGCGGAACTCTGACCCGCGCGGTGCTCATCGCTTTCGGCGTAACCGTGTTTTTCTTGTTGGCCGGCCACCATGTGCTCGCGTATCTCGGTGTGACCGTGCACGCCTTCGCGATCAGCGGCGGTATTCTACTGTTCCTGACGGCGATACCCATGCTGTTCGGCCGGCGCGCCGGACTTCAGGCGCCGAAAGTCGAGGAAAAGCGTGCTGCCGGTGAAGATATCGCGATTTTCCCGCTCGCGATTCCTTTGCTGTCTGGCCCCGGCACCATTACCGCGGTTCTGCTGCTCGCGAATAGAGCCGGTGGCGACCCGCGCCGTTTGGCCATGCTGGCCGGCGTGATTGCCGTGATTTATCTGATCACGTGGTTGCTGTTGTACGTTAGTGAAATCGTTACCGGGTACCTGGGCGAAAGCAAGGTACACATCGTGACCCGGGTGCTGGGCATCGTGTTGGCGGCGCTCGCGGCGCAATTCGTTCTCAATGGTATTGCGGGTTTTTACGAGTCTTTAGTCCATCCTTTGAATTGAATGCGATAAGAACATGAAAGTACTGATTGTCGGAAGCGGCGGCCGGGAGCATGCTTTGGCGTGGAAAGCGGCGCAGTCTCCCAAGGTAGACAAGATTTTCGTAGCGCCGGGTAACGCCGGAACGGCTTCCGAGCCGAAAGTGGAAAATCGTCCGATTGCGGCCGAGGATATTCCGGCCTTATTGGCCTTCGCTAAGGAGCAGGCCATTGATCTCACCATCGTAGGACCCGAGGCTCCTTTGGTTGCCGGCATTGTCGACGCCTTCAGCGCGGAGGGACTCAAGTGTTTCGGGCCTACCCGGCTTGCCGCGCGGCTCGAGGGGTCCAAGGCGTTTTGCAAGGATTTTCTAGCGCGTCACGGTATTCCGACCGCGGAATACCGGACGTTTACGGCGCTGGACGAGGCGGTTGCCTATATCCAGAAAAAAGGTACGCCCATCGTGATCAAGGCGGACGGCTTGGCCGCCGGTAAGGGCGTGGTCATCGCGCAATCCGAACACGAGGCGATAGCGGCCGTGACCGATATGCTTTCGGGCAATGCATTCGGTTCGGCCGGTCACAGAGTCGTGATCGAGGAATTCCTGAGGGGCGAGGAAGCGAGCTTTATCGTCATGGCTAGCGCTCTGGACGTTCTTCCCATGGCGACGTCGCAGGATCACAAGGCGCGCGACGATGGGGATTGTGGCCCCAATACCGGCGGCATGGGCGCGTATTCGCCGGCCCCGGTGGTGACGCCGGAGATCCATGAGCGCATCATGAAGGACGTGATTGAGCCCACGCTGCGGGGGATGGCTGCGGACGGCATTCCTTATACCGGTTTTCTTTATGCCGGATTGATGATCACGCCTGAAGGCACGCCTAAGGTGTTGGAATACAACTGCCGCTTCGGCGATCCCGAGACCCAGCCGATCATGATGCGGCTCAAGAGCGATCTGGTGGATCTGTGTCTCGGCGCATTGGAAGGACGCTTGAGCCCGATCGGTGCCGAATGGGATGAGCGAGCCGCGCTCGGTGTGGTGTTAGCGGCAGGGGGATATCCGTTCGATTACGGCAAGGGCGACGAAATCGAGGGATTACCGGAAAGGGAGGAGCCCGATACCAAAGTTTTTCATGCGGGTACAGCGCGCTCGGACGGCAAGATCGTCACGGCCGGCGGACGCGTACTCTGCGTGTGCGCCTTGGGCAATACCGTCCGGGATGCTCAGCGGAAAGCGTACGAACAAGCGAGAAAAATCCGCTGGAAAAACATGTATTACCGCACCGACATCGGTTACCGTGCCATAGGCCGTAATTAACCCGGCCTACAAATATCGGCCGGGTTAAATCCGGGGCGGGGATGCCCCGGCGCGGCAACAAGCCGCGTGCGCCCGGGCCGGGCGTGGCCGGCCCGGGCGGCGGTCCCTAAATACCAGGAGGGTATTTACGGGCATGATTAATAACTGGGGCAGGTCGGGAACTAGCGTGGCGGTTTCAACGGCAAGTTGACAACCTCCGGGTAACCATCGAATTCCAGCCCAATACGTAAGGCTCTGGCGCTTTGCGCCTCGTTTTTACCGGGAAAGAACAAATAGCCGTAAGCCAGTTCGCCCGGCTGCAATCGCTGATTGCGCAGTGATTTGGCGATCAGGTCTCGGCGTATCTGGTTTTCCAAACCGGAAGTGTCCTGTCCGCCGCCTACCAATGTCCCGATTCCCGCTCCGAAGGCGGCATGTTCGGCCAAGTTGTTGCTGAGTCCGCTGCCGACACTGCCACCCAGGACCAGGCCGATCGCGAACGAGGTCAAACCACCGACGCTCGCGCCCCACACAGCGCCCCGGCTTGTATTGCCGACCAAGGTACCGACATGGACCGCGCTGGCCACGCGGTTATACGCCTGTTCGCCGGTCAAGAGGGGCCATGCCCGGCCTTCCCGATCGATCAGAAACGTTTGCTGCGGGTTGACCCTGACAACGCTTGTGCTTTGATTGTCGATGAGGAGACGCACCGGCAGCAGTCCGGCGTCGCGGATGTCGAATCCGAACGCTTGTTCGGCCTGATCGGGATCGGCATAAGCCTCCGCCGCTACGCGCGCGCCGTTCACATCCGCATGATCACGGTTCGACGACGGCAGCGGTACCGGCGGAACGCGGTCATCGTAGGTCGTGCACGAAGCGAGCAAGGTGCAGACTAGCACGAGTGCGCGTCGGCCTTGCGGGATGAAAATCGGAGCGGTCGGTGTGTTATTCATTTGCGGAACGGCCGGAATCGAAGCAAGCTGCGCCCAGCGCGAGGGTAACTTCAATTATAATCCTTCGTTTTGAAGCGCCTGCGAATTCGACTCACCCACGAGGGATGTACCTTACTCATGTTGCAAGAGAACGAGGCTTCCGAAAGGACTTTATCGCCCGCTCAACAGGATGTGCAACGGCTCTTCCAGTTTGTGGCGGCCCAAGTGATCGGACAGGATACTCTGATCGAGCGTATGCTAATCGCGCTGCTCGCGGATGGGCACATGCTTGTGGAAGGTGCGCCTGGTCTCGCCAAGACCCGGGCGATCAACGTGCTGAGCCGGGCTATCGAGGGCGATTTTCATCGCATTCAATTTACCCCGGACTTACTGCCGGCCGATCTTACCGGCACCGAGATCTATCGCCCCCAGGACGGCTCCTTTCATTTTCAACCGGGACCTTTGTTCCATAATCTCGTGCTGGCGGACGAGATCAACCGTTCACCGGCCAAGGTGCAGTCTTCCCTGCTCGAGGCTATGGCGGAACGCCAGATTACCGTCGGCCGCGTGACCTACAAGCTGCCGGATCTGTTCATGGTGATGGCGACGCAAAATCCCGTCGAACAGGAAGGAACCTATCCGCTGCCCGAGGCGCAGTTGGACCGCTTCATGCTGTATATCCGAATCGGTTATCCGGACGCGCAGTACGAGCGTGCGATTCTGCGGCTGGTGCGCGAAGAAGCTCGGCGCGGGCGTGTCAGCGTTGAAAAGGCATTTGAATCCGTCAGCCAAGAGACCCTATTTAAAGCACGGCAGGAAGTGCTCGATCTTTATATGGCGGATAATCTCGAGGAGTACCTGCTGCAGCTGGTGCTGAGTACCCGCAATCCCGGTGCCTACGGCAAAGAGCTGGGGCGCTGGCTGCAATATGGCGCGAGTCCTCGTGCCACTATCGCCCTAGACCGCTGCGCTCGGGCTCGTGCCTGGCTGCATGGACGCGATTACGTGACGCCCGAGGACATCCAGTCCATCGCTCCGGATGTCTTGCGCCACCGCTTGATCCTGAGCTACGAGGCCGAAGCGGAAGGCGTGTCGTCCGATCGCGTCATCCAGGAACTGCTCCGCCGGGTAGCCGTCCCGTAACCCCCATTTCGGTCGACCACAAGACCCTTCGACGGGCCCATGCTGAATTCGTTGAAGGAGTCGAACCAAACGACCAGCGGAGATCGGTTTTTGCTGGAACCGTACCAAGTTACTTCCCGCCAATGTGCTACATTGAGTAAACACAGTTGACGCTTTTTTCGATGCAGGCGAAAAGCATGCGACATCAGGTTCGCTTTCGCCCGCCGGTGGTTTTTGAAGAACGACATTAGAGGGATCCAGGCCGACATGCAGCCATTCCAAGCGGAATTTATCGAGTACGCGCTTCAATGCGGGGTTTTGCGCTTCGGGGACTTTATCCTGAAGTCCGGTCGGCGCAGTCCATATTTCTTCAACACTGGTCTGTTCGACACGGGCGCTCGTTTGGCCAGGCTCGGCGGGTTCTACGCCAGGACGATGTTGCATCACGGCATCAAGGCCGATGTCTTGTACGGTCCGGCTTACAAAGGCATTCCCCTGGTTTGCGCAACGGCGATGGCGCTGGCGCTCGAAACCGGCAACGAAGTCCCGTTCGCTTTCAATCGCAAAGAAGCCAAAGACCATGGCGAGGGTGGCGTGCTCGTCGGAGCGCCGCTCAAAGGTTCGGTATTGATCGTCGATGATGTGATTACGGCCGGTACCTCGGTGAGGGAATCGGTCGATATCATCCGGGCCGCAGGAGCCGTTCCGAGCGGGGTTCTGATCACCCTTGATCGTCAGGAAAAAGGACAAGGCGAACTTTCCGCCGTGCAGGAAATCTCGCGTCAATTTCAACTGCCTATTTATTCCATCGTCACATTACACGATATCCTCGAATTTCTGGAGAAGACGAATCGCGGCTCGGAGCTTCGAGCCATTCGCGAGTACCAGTCCCGATTCGGCGTCTTATGATTTGCTCTAAGGTCTTCCGTCTTGCCTGGATCGCGTTGGCCGCCGCTTACGGAATGGGCAGCGAAGCCGCGACTTACCGCTGGGTCGACGAGAAGGGAATGGTGCATTACTCCGATCGGGTTCCGCCCGAGGAGGCCAAGCGTCGTCGCTCCAAGCTCGATTCCGAAGGGCGTGAGGTGGAAGTGATCGAAGGCGCGAAGTCGCCCGAGCAAATCGAAAGCGAAAACCGCCTGAAACAACTGCGCCGCGACCAGGAGCGGATCTTGGCTGAACAGCGGGACCGGGATATGGCGCTGCTCAAGACTTACCGCAGTGAGGAAGAGATTGACCTGGCCTTGCAGGGAAAAGTGAACATGCTGGAGTCCCTGATCAAAGTCACCGAGGCCAACAGACAGCGTCAACAGGACTTATTAGAAGGGCACGAAAAACGGGCTGCTGATCTGGAGAAAAAAGGGCAGGCAATTCCGAAGGTCCTACGCGACGCGATCGAATCGGCGCGAAGACAGATCGTTCAACAGGATGAAAAAATAAGACGCATCGAAGAGGAAAAAGCCTCGATCGCCGACAACTTTGCAAAAACGAAAGCTCGCTTCAGATCAATTAGCGATTCGAAGATCGGCTTGGCCGGGCATCAAGCGTGGCTCGAGCCACCGAACTTTGCGGACAAGTCCGATACTGGGGAGGTGATTGTCAGCGCGGTCGACTGTTCTGGGGCGGAGATGTGCGACAAGGCCTGGCGTCTAGCGCGCGATTATGTTCTCGAGCATTCCGCCGCACCGCTAGCCATCGACAACGATAGAATCCTGCAAACGGTGACTCCTCAGGACGAGCGAGAGTTCATGGTCACCGTTACCCGCATTAACCGCAAAACCGAAAATATTCTTTTCCTCGACATTCGATGTTGGCCGTCGACAGTCGGTGAAGCGCTTTGCGCGAGTTCCGAGGTCCGGAAGATCCGCGCCGGCTTCAAACCTTACGTGGAAGCCGGCTTGTCCGATCCTGGGTGACCCGAAAAACCGCAGTTGAATCTCCGAAATACCGCAATGCCCCATTAGCCTCCGAATTCGCTCACCCCAATCCCTCTCTGAGAGAGGCTAAACTCCCTTCTCCGTCTGGGAGGAGTGCTGGGGATGAGGACCTCGCCCTTTTCGGGTTGCGTCTAATGCCGGATTTACCATTAGCGTTCGCGATTCGATTATTGGAGAGGAGATTCCCGGCCGCTCGCGAGTGCCTGTACGGTAGGTATGAAAATGCTTTAACGCCTCGCCAGGAGCGTGCCGATTCCCTGATCGGTAAAGAGTTCCAGGAGGACGGCATGGTCGATCCGTCCGTCGATGATGTGAACGCTGGCGACGCCACCTTTGAGTGCATCCATGGCGCAGCGCACCTTCGGGATCATGCCCCCGGTGATAGTGCCATCCGCGATCAGGTCTTCCACTTCGGCCAAGGACAGACCGGTCAGTAAACTTCCGCCCTTGTCCAGAATACCGGCGGTGTTGGTCAGGAGGATTAGCTTTTCCGCTTTCAGAACTTCCGCCATTTTGCCGGCCACCAGATCGGCGTTGATGTTGTAGGAAAATCCGTCTGCTCCGACGCCGATCGGCGCGATGACCGGAATGAAATCCCCCTGCACCAGCATGTCCACCACGGACGGGTCTATGCTCTCGACCTCGCCGACATGGCCCAGGTCGATGATCTCGGGTTCCTCGGTTTCGGGGGAACGCTGCTTGACCACGATCTTGCGGGCGCGTACCAGGTCGCCGTCCTTACCGCTCAAGCCCACTGCCGAGCCGCCGTGCCGGTTGATCAGGTTGACGATTTCTTTGTTGACCAGGCCGCCGAGCACCATTTCGACCACGTCCATGGTTTCGGCGTCGGTTACTCGCATACCCTGAACGAATTCGCTGGACTTGCCCAAACGCTGCAAAAGATTGCCGATTTGGGGCCCGCCGCCATGGACGACAACGGGGTTGATGCCGACCAGCTTCAGCAACACGATGTCACGGGCGAAGCTGTTCTTGAGCCGGTCTTCGGTCATGGCGTTGCCGCCGTACTTGACGACAACGGTCTTGCCCTTGAAGCGCTTGATGTAAGGCAGTGCTTCGATCAGGACGTGGGCGATGTGGTTAGCAGAGCTTGTTTCGATGGATTCTTGCTTTTTCACGGATGACTCCAGGGAAATAGGGTGGCTGAGACTGCTTCCGTCCGACGGGCAACTCTATCGTTGTCCGGTGTGTCCGAAGCCTCCCGCGCCCCTTCGGCTGGCTTCGAACTCATCGACCTGTTCGAATTCCACCTGCACGACCGGCACGAACACCATTTGAGCGATGCGGTCACCGACCTGGATTTCGAAAGGTTCGGTTCCACGGTTCCAGCAGGAGACGAAAACCTGGCCCTGATAATCGGAATCGATCAGGCCAACCAGATTGCCGAGTACGATGCCGTGTTTGTGTCCGAGTCCTGAGCGCGGCAGCAGTACGGCGGCGAGATTCGGGTCCTCGATATGGATAGCCAGCCCCGTCGGAATCAGTTTGGATTCGCCCGGTTCGAGCCGTAGCGGTTCGTCAAGACAAGCTCGAAGATCCAGCCCGGCCGCGCCGGAGGTGGCGTACTGCGGCAGGGGAATCTCGTTCCCGAGGCGCTTATCGAGAATCTTTAGCTGAATTTTGCGCATGGTAGCGTTCGGCAATGAGTCGTATCAGTTGTTCGGCGATGGTTTTCTTGGAAGCCAAAGGCAGATAGGTG